>DASSTR010000023.1:0-13050 GCA_035707825.1 Solirubrobacterales bacterium | reverse complement strand
CGCGTCGAGTCATTGAGAGCGGGAAAGTCCTTCTCGACTTGCAGAGGTGCGAGGCCGACGGAGAGGGCGGGACGAGGCTCCCCGGTTGCGTGAAGCAGTATGTGCCGCTCGGGCAGGAGGGGGCATCGGGGGCGCCGTTCGGCTTTGTGTTTCAGTTGGCGCAGGATCCGGACGGCAGCCTCGTCTGGAACTTCATCGCCTTCGGCGAGCGCCATCCCGGCAACGCGCGGACGCGCAGCGTCTATGAGCGCGCCCACAAGCGCCTGCATGGCCGCTATCCCTGACCGGCCGAAGCTTCGATTGGGCGGCAGCGGCAGCGAAGCTGACGCCTACCCGCCCCAAGGCTCTAACCTGGTAGCCAGCACGGTCGAGGAAACGGCTATCCAGAGCCGAACCCGCGACTCTTGCCCCTGTAGCTCAGTTGGTTAGAGCGGCGGCCTTTTAAGCCGCGCGGCGCGGGTTCGAATCCCGCCGGGGGCACTGTGTGATGTCTCAAGACATAGGAGACAGATGTGTCGAGACATCGTAGACACGTCAACCCCTCCCGGTGGTCGAGGCGCGGTAAGAGAAACGGACGAGTAGATCTAGCGATGACGGACACCACCTGCCACATGTCGATCTCGCTAGACGGCTTCGTCGCCGGGCCGGACCAGAGCCGGGAGAACCCGCTGGGGAAGCGCGGCAGGGAGGTCCATAGCTGGCACCTCGGCGAGGTGCGCGAGAACGACGCCGACGCGACGGCAGAGGGTTGGCTGATGCGACCGCGCGGTGCCTACGTCATGGGCCGCAACATGTTCGGGCCGGTCCGCGGCGAGTGGGATGAGGACTGGGATGGATGGTGGGGTCCCGAGCCGCCCTACCACGCGCCGGTCTTCGTGCTCACCCACCACGCCCGCGAGCCGATCGAGATGGAGGGCGGCACGAGCTTCCACTTCGTCACCGAAGGCTTCGACGCCGCATACGCGCAGGCGTGTGAGGCGGCCGGCGAGGGTGGCATCGACATCGCGGGCGGCGCCTCGACCGTCCGGCAGGCGCTCGCCGCCGGAGTGATCGACGAACTCACGCTCGACGTGGCGCCCGTCCTGTTCGGGTCCGGCGAGCGGCTGTTCGACGGAGTCGAGTCCTTCGACTTTGAGCCGGTCGAGGCGCTCCACTCACCGCTCGCCACGCACATCCGCTACCGCCGGAGCTAGCCGCGAAGGCGCGGAGCCGAATCGGCGATTTGTCGTTCTGCCCGATAGGGGTGGTCGAGCAGCCAGCGAGCCGAGCGGCGATCTCCACCGCACCGTGCCAGTAGCTCCAGCAGGTGCCCCGCCCGGCGCCCGGCGCCGTGGGCCGCCAGGTCGGAGTGGCTGAGGATCCCGACCACCCGGCCCGCCTGGGTCACGGGAAGACGGCGCACCTGCTCCTCCTCCATCCGCTGCGCGGCCTGGCCGAGCGTTTGGTGCGGTGAGACGGTTGCCGGCTCGCCTGATCCACACTCGCCGACGGTCAACGCGTCGGGATCGAGGCCCTGGCTGAGCACGCGGACGACGATGTCGCGATCGGTGATCACGCCCTTCAAACGATCGCCGGAGCGGCAAATCGCCAGCACGCCCACGTCCTGCTCGGCGAGGCGCTCCGCTGCCTCCGCCACGGAGGCGTCGGTGTCTATCGCGGCAACCCGGCGGCTCATCGCGTCGCGGACCAGGGTCCCGTCATCGGCGTTCGATTTGCGCTTCCAGCTCTTCCTACTTCCCAGCTCCGCGAGCGCAGCCTGGGCGCGGGCCTTAAGCGATCGATCATTCTTCTCTTCGCTCTGCATTGCCATCTTCGGCCTCCTCCTGTCGGTTTCCTACGGGGTTAGCTGACGGGCTCGCGGTCGACACCGCTAGAGCCGGATCACCGGCTCACTCGCCCCAACTGCCTGGGTCCCCCGTCCGTTGTCGCCTGAGCGACACGGCTCGGATTGATGTTCAACCTAGCAACCCCCTACCGCCGGCCGAGTTGTCCCGCCGGCGCCCTAAAAATGCCCTGAATCGCAATGCCGCCTTGCCCGGTACGGTGACGGTGTGCCAGCAGGTGAGCCACAGCGCGTCGAGAAGCCCTGGGGGCACGAGCTCTGGTGGGCCGAGACCGAGCACTACGCCGGCAAGCTCCTCTACGTGGAGGCCGGTCATGAGCTTTCCCTGCAGCTGCATCGCCGCAAGGACGAGAGCTCCTATCTGCTCTCGGGCCGGCTGCGGCTGACCCGCGGCCCCAGCGAGGAGGAGCTCGAAGAGGAGGAGATCGAGCCGGGCCAGGCCTGGCGGGTCGAGCCGGGGACGGTGCACTCGATCGCGGCGCTGGAGCACTCGGTGGTCCTCGAGGTATCGACACCCCACCTCGACGACGTGGTGCGCCTGCGCGACCGCTACGGCCGGTGAGCTTCGAGCGCGACCGCCAGCTCCTCCGCCAGCCCGTCGACGTCGAGGAGGAGGACGAGCACCGGCTGGAGCGGATCAGCGCCGAGGTCGACCGCGGCTTCGACGCCCTGCGCGACGTCGATGACGGCGTCTCCATTTTCGGGTCCGCGCGGATCAAGGAGGGCCACCCCAGGTACGAGCTCTGCCGCGAGACCGGCGCCTGCCTCGCCAAGCACGGCTACACGGTGATCACCGGCGGCGGGCCGGGCCTGATGGAGGCGGCGAATCGGGGCGCCGCCGAAGCGGGGGGCCTTTCCGTCGGGCTGAACATCCAGCTGCCCGCCGAGCAGGAGGTCAACCCCTACGTCAACCGCGCCCTCGAATTCCACTACTTCTTTGCCCGCAAGCTGATGTTCGTCCGCTACGCCCGCGCCTTCGTCATCTTCCCCGGCGGCTTCGGCACGCTGGACGAGCTGTTCGAGAGCCTGACCCTGATCCAGACGCACCGCATCGAGCACTTCCCGACCATCCTGGTCGGCTCCGACTTCTGGAGCCCGCTGCTCGAATGGATGGAAAGCAGCCTCGAGCAGAATGGCCTGATCTCGGCCGGCGACCGAGGGCTCCTCGTCACCGTCGACGAGCCGATGCAGGTCTGCGAGCACGTGAACAGAGCCAGTGAACGCCAGCGCGAGATGACTGCTTAGGCGCCCGCCCTCGCCACCGCCAGAGCTCCCTCGCCGGCTCGGGGCCCGGCGTCGTCCGCTTCCATCCCCGACTGGATCACGCTGACGACGGGTCGCGCGGCTTCGGCGATGCGCGCCTCGAGCGCGAGCTCGCGCTCGAAATCGGGGCGCTCCTCGGGGTAGAAGTCGACGTCCCTGCCTTCCAGCAGCTGGATGAAGATCGCGACGAAGCTGGAGTCGAGCTGGGTGCCGGCGGCGCCACGGAGCTCCTGCATCGCTTCGTAGGGGGACATCGGCCGCCGGTAGGAATCCCTGGCGGTCATCACGTCGTAGGCGTCGGCGACCGAGATGATCCGCGCCAGCTCTGGGATTTCCTCGCCGCCGATTTCCCGCGGGTAGCCGTTCCCGTCGACACGCTCGTGATGGGCCAGGATGAGGTCGGCGACCGGTCCGTAGCCGTCGAGCGCGCCGACGACCCGGGCGCCCTGCTGAGGATGGCGGCGGATCAGCATCCAGTCCTCCTCGGTGAGCGGCACGCCGGCCTTGAGAATGCGATCGGGGAGGATGAACTTGCCGATGTCGTGCAGCAGCGCCGCGATGTGGACGAGCTCTTCCTGCTCTTTGGAGAACCCCGCCCGCCTTGCGATCGCCTGCGAGTAGCGCGCGACCGCGGCGCTGTGGCGGGCGGTCATCTGGTCGCGCAGGTCAAGGGTGCGCAGCAGTGCGCTCAGCACCCCGACCTGGAAGCTCGCCAACTGCTTGGTGCGGTCCTCCAACTGCTTGGTGCGGACCTCCAGGTCGCTGGCGCGCTTCTCCGAGAGGAGCAACGCGCCGAGCAGGTACTGGAAGATGACCAGCGCGACTCCAAACAGCGCCACCGCCGCCAGACCCACCACGTAGTAGATGACCACGGCGCCGCTGGCCATCATCGCCGCCGCCAACTCGGAGGGCAGCACGACGAAGAACACCCTGCGCACTCCGACCATGAACGGGATGCGCTCGGCGTAGCACGTGTAGGCCCAGATCATCGCGAAGTTGATCGTGAGGGCCACGAAGAAGGTCGCGAAGACGAGCAGGTAGTAGGAGACCGAGCCGGTCGCGATCTCGGCGATGTCCATGACACCGAGGAAGAAGAGACCCCCGATCAGGGGGAAGGTCGCGTAGGTAAGGATGTTGTTGAGGAGCAGGTCGGCCGACTCGCGGCAGTGCACCCAGCCCACGAGGATGGTCAGCACCCCGATCAGCGCCGCCGGCGCGCCGCCGAGGAGGACCATCGCCAGGATGATGGCCAGGAAGCTGCCCGTCACCTTCAGCGGCGTCGCGGTCTCGATCGCCATCACGTCGCTGAAGACCGACAGGCTCAGCAGGATCCCGAACAGGACCGGGTCCCAGTCGGCGCTCGGGGCGGCAAGGACGGCCACGCCGGCGACGGCACACAGCAGCGCCACCTGAATGGCGATGACGAATGGTGTTGGTCGCTCCGTTGGCATTGACCTTCAGAGCGCCTCCAGCGCACCCAACCGGCACGCAACGAGGTGTCCCGCGCGACTTGGCGGAGCTCCTCACCGGCGGTTGAATGCTTCGCCGCTGAAAACCAATGCTGCGGCAGCCAGTCTAGACCCTGTCCGGTGGCTGGACAGGCCAAAAATCCGGCGATCGGTGCGCCTCAGCGGCGCAAGGCGCGACCCTCCTAGACCTCGAGTTAGAGAGCCGCCGTGGAAAACGGCCGCGGCCTCAGTGGCGGAAGTGGCGGTGCTTGGTGAAGACCATGGCGACACCCTGCTCGTCGCAGGCGGCGATCACCTCGCCGTCGCGTTTGGAGCCGCCCGGTTGGATCACGGCGGTCGAGCCGGCCTCCAGCGCCAGCTCAGGGCCATCGGCGAAGGGGAAGAAGGCGTCGGAGGCGACGGCGGAGCCGGCCAGGAGCTCATCGGCCTTATCGCCGTGGGCAGCGCGGCACTTCTCGACCGCGAGGCGGACCGAGTCGACGCGGCTCATCTGGCCGGCGCCGATCCCCAGCGTCGCGCCGCCCTTGGCGATCACGATCGCGTTCGAGCGCACCCGGCGCGAGACGGTCCAGGCGAAGGACAGGTCGTCCCACTCAGCCTCGCTCGGCTCGCGCTCGGTGACCACCTCCATGATCTCGCGCGGCTCGGGGTCGCCGTCGCGATCCTGGATCAGTAGGCCGCCGAGGACCCGCTTGACGTCACGTTCGGCCGGGTCGGGCTGGCGGCGCTCCTCCTCGCAGAGGATCCGGATCGCCTCCTTCTGCTGCAGCACCTCCAGCGCTCCGTCCTCGAAGCCGGGTGCGATCAGCACCTCGATGAAGTTCTTGTGCAGCTCCTCCGCCAGCTCCTTCCCGATCGGCCGGTTGAAGGCGATGATCCCGCCGTAGGCGGAGACCGGGTCGCAGGCGAGGGCCTTCAGGTAGGCCTCGAGCGGTCCGGCTCCGATCGCCACCCCGCAGGGGTTGTTGTGCTTGACGATCACGCAGACGGGGCTCTCGAAGTCGCCGGCCAGGTTGCGCGCCGAGTCGAGGTCGAGGACGTTGTTGAAGGAGAGCGCGCGCCCGTGCAGCTTCGAGACCCGCGAGAGGATGTGGCTGCGGACCCCCGCCTCGGAGTAGAGCGCCGCCCGCTGGTGCGGGTTCTCGCCGTAGGAGAGGTCGAGGACCTTCTCGTAGGCGACCGCGAGGTGTTCGGGGAAGTCCTCATACGGGGAGGAGAACCAGCCGCTGATCGCCGACTCGTAGCGCGCCGTTTGGGCGAACGCCTCGTTGGCCAGCCAGTGCCGCGTCGGCGCTGAGACCTCGCCACCCGACTCGTCCAGCTCGGCCAGCACGGCGTCATAGGACTCCGGTTTGACGACCACCACGACCCCGGCGTGGTTCTTGGCGGCGGCGCGGATCATCGTCGGGCCGCCGATGTCGATCTTCTCGATCGCCGTCTCGTGGGGGACTTCGTGGCCAGAGATGGTCGCCTCGAAGGGGTAGAGGTTCACGCAGACGAGGTCGATCGGCGCGATCCCCTCGCGCTCCAGCGTCGCCATGTGCTCGGGGTCGTCGCGCCGCGCCAGCAGGGCCGCGTGAAGGCGGGGGTGGAGGGTCTTGACCCGGCCGTCGAGAATCTCTTCCTGGCCGGTGAAGTCGGAGACGTCGGTCACCTCGAGGCCCTCCTCGCGCAGGGCGGCCGCGGTACCGCCCGTGGAGAGGATCTCGACGCCGAGCGCCGCCAGCCCCCTGGCGAAGTCGGTCACCCCGGTCTTGTCCGATACCGAGACCAGCGCGCGCCGGACCTTGATCGCACCGTCGCTGGCGGCCTCCGAACGGGCTTGTGCTGGAGCCTCACTCATCGATTACGACCAGGCGCGGTTCACTTGCGTCGATCCTAACCCGGCCCTCCGCGATCATGCGGATCGCCCTCGGGTAGAGCTCGTGCTCGGCGGCGTGCACGAGCTTCTCCAGCGCCGCTCGATCGCAGCCGGCGGGCACCGGCACCTCACGCTGGGCCAGGACGGGGCCGGTGTCGACCCCCTCGTCGACGAAGTGGACGGTGACCCCGGTGACCTCGACTCCGGCCTCGAGCGCCTGCCCGATCGCATCGAGGCCGGGGAAGGAGGGCAGCAGGGCGGGGTGGACGTTGACGACGCGATACCGGAAGCGCCCCACGAAGGCCTCGCTGAGCAACTGCATGTAGCCGGCAAGGACGACCAGGTCGGCGCCGAGCCCCTCGATCCAGTCGCCCATCGCCATGTCGCGCGCCGCCCGGTCGGCGTACTCCTCGCCGGGAAAGACCGCCGTCTCGATCCCGGCTCCGCGCGCCCGCTCCAGCGCCCGCGCATCGGGCTTGTCGGAGGCGACGCCGGCGACCTCGATGCCGTCGCGACCGTTCAGCCGGTCGATGATCGCCTGCAGGTTCGTTCCCGAACCCGAGGCCAGGACGACGATGCGGAAGGCGCTCACCGGCGCATCTTTACGCAATGCTTCGGCTGGGTGGATCGATGAGCGAACACGACGTCTGGCTCGGCCTGCAGCTGGCGAATTGATGGAGGCGCTGCTCAGCACACCAGTGGTCCAGGCGGGGATGGGCGGCGGGCTGAGCCGCCACGAGCTCGCCGCGGCCGTCTCGGAGGCCGGCGGCCTGGGGACGATCGCGGTCAACGGGGCGGCGGCGATCGAGCGCGAGCTGGCCGCGGCCCGCAAGCTCACCGCCGCCCCGATCGCGGTCAACGTCCTGCTGCCCTTCGCCCGCCGCGACTGGTTCGAGGCCGCCGCCGCGGCCGACGTCGTCGTCACCTTCTGGGGCGCTCCGAAGCGCCGCGTCGCGCGGACCTGGATCCACCAGTGCGGCTCGGTCGAGGAGGCGCAGGCGGCCTACGGCGCCGGCGCCGACGCAGCGATCTTGCAGGGTGTCGAGGCCGGCGGCCACGTGCGCGGGACCGTCCCCGCCCTCGAGCTGCTGCAGCGCGCGCGAGCGGCGCTGCCCGCCGGCTTCCCCCTGCTGCTGGCGGGTGGGATCGCCGAGCGAGCCGATGTCAGCGCCGCCCTCGAGGCCGGGGCGAGCGGGGCGGTCTGCGGCACGCGCTTCCTGCTCTCAGAGGAGAGCCGCGCGCACCCCGGCTACCGCGAGCGGCTGCTCGAGGCCGAGGCCACGCTGCTCACCGAGCTCTTCGGGGCCGGCTGGCCGGCGCCGCACCGCGTCGTCGCCAACGCTGCGACGGAGCGCTGGCTGCGGGACGACCCGCGGGGCCCGGCCCTCAACCGCGCCCTGAACCGCCTCATGGCGCCGGCCGCGCGCTTCGCGCCGCCGTCGCTGCAGCTCCGTCTGCTGCGCGCCCAGCGCCCGGGCAGCCGCCTGCTCTCACCGGCGGGGCCGACCGACGACGGCCCCGGCACGCTGCTCGACGCGGGAGCCCTGTATGCGGGGGAGACGGTGGCGCGGATTCGCGACGTGCGTCCGGCGGCCCAGCTCGTCGCCGACCTGACTCCCTAACCCGCCTCGGCGGGTGTCCCCAAGGCGATTGCCCGGCCCCACACCGAGGGTTTGCCGCTGCCTAGTTGCGCGCCGGGACCACGGCGATGTCCTCGAGCGCGAATTTGCCGTTCGCGTCCTCGGGGTCGCCGAGCGGGTAGCGGCCCGTGAAGCAGGCGTCGCAATGGTCCTCGGGCGGCGTGCCGACCGCCTCGTAGACGCCCTCCATCGAGAGGTAGGCGAGGCTGTCGGCGCCGAGCTCGTCGGCGATCTCCTCGACCGTGCGCCTGTGGGCGATCATCTCCTCGCGGGTCGACATGTCGACCCCGTAGTGGCACGGGTGGCGGATCGGTGGCGCCGAGATCCGCAGGTGCACCTCCCTGGCGCCGGCGTCGCGGAGCATGCCGACGATCTGCCGCGTGGTGTTGCCGCGCACGATCGAGTCGTCGACGACGACGAGCCGTTTGCCGGCGACGATCTCCGGCAGCGGGTTGAACTTCAGCCGCAGGCCGCGCTTGCGCAGCTCCTGCCCGGGCTGGATGAAGGTGCGCGCCACGTAGCGGTTCTTGATCAGGCCGTCGTCACGGGGCAGTCCCGAGGCACGGGCGAAGCCGGCCGCCGCCGGGTTGCCGGAGTCGGGAACCGAGATCACCAGATCGGCCTCGACCGGCGCCTCGCGCCAGAGAATCGCGCCCATCTTTCCCCTCACCTCCTGCAGGACCTTGCCCTCGAGGCGGCTGTCGGGACGGGAGAAGTAGATGTGCTCGAAGACGCAGATCGCCGGCCGGCCGGCCTTGACGACCTGGCGGGTCTCGAGCCCGCGCTCGGTCAGGGAGACCATCTCACCGGGATGGACCTCGCGCACCAGCTCGGCGCCGATGATGTCGAAGGCGCAGCTCTCGGAGGCGACGACGAAGCGGTCCTTCAGCCGTCCCAGCGAGAGCGGCCGCACCCCATGCGGGTCCCGGAAGGCGACGATCGCGTGCTTGGTCATCGCCACGGTCGAGTAGGCGCCGCGCAGCCGCGGCATCACCTCGGCGACCACGTCCTCGATCAGCCTGCCCTGGGTCGAGGAGAGCAGCGCCGCGATGATCTCGGAGTCCGAGGTGCCCCGGAAGGAGATCCCCTTCTCTTTCAGCTCGCTCCAGAGCTCGACCGCGTTGGTCAGGTTGCCGTTATGGGCGAGGGCGATCTCGCGCCCGTCGTCGCGCCAGACCGGCTGCGCGTTCTCCCAGGAGCCGCCGCCGGTGGTCGAGTAGCGCACATGGCCGATCGCCATGTCGCCCTCCAGCGCTTTCAGCTTCTCCTCGTCGAAGACCTGGGAGACGAGCCCCGAGTCGCGCAGGGTGGTGATGTGGCCGCCCTCGCAGGTGGCGATGCCCGCCGACTCCTGCCCGCGATGCTGAAGCGCGTAGA
Organism: Solirubrobacterales bacterium; assembly: GCA_035707825.1. GTDB lineage: Bacteria > Actinomycetota > Thermoleophilia > Solirubrobacterales > 70-9 > VRUE01. The sequence goes on along the minus strand of DASSTR010000023.1, from coordinate 3,597 downwards.
GGCTGAAGTAGGCCAGTCGGGCGACGTCGTGGCCGGGTGCGTATACGCCAAAGACGCCGCACTCGTCGCGCGGACCATCGCGGTCGATGAGAACCGGCTCGGTCAACAGAAGAAGGGCGCGCTTTCCTCGCGATTTAGAGGGACGTTACGCGCAGGCAGAGTGCCTACCCCGGCAGGGTAGCAGCGCCAGGCCACTACCCCGCCGGTTTGGCTCTGCCGCTGTTTGCGGCTACGCGAGCACGCGCGGCGCCACCTCGTCGCGCTCGCCGATCCGCAGGCCGAAGCGCTCGAGCAGGCCGGGGACGCTGTCGGGCTGCATCTGCAGGCCGTGGCGCTCGTTGAGGGCCGCCAGCTCCTCGGGGTCGGCGTTGAGCGCTCCGCCCAGCGCGTCCAGCTCGCGGAAGAAGTGCTCGAAGCCGGCCGGGGCGATGATCTCGAGGATCCGGCAGGGCTCCTCGCCCGCGTTCCAGAACGTGTGCCACTGGTCGCGGGGCTTGAAGACCAGGTCGCCCGGACCGGCCTCCACCACCTCGTCGCCGAGCAGCGCGCCCATCCTCCCCTCGAGCACGTAGCTGTACTCGTCCTCGCGGGTGTGCAGATGAAGTGGCGCGGCCAGCGCCCGCGGCGGCAGCGGGTGTTCGACCAGAGAGAAGTCGCCGCCGGCCTCCTCGCCGTCGACCATCCAGCGGACCCCGATGCTGCCGAGGAAGCCCACCTTGCCGTCGTTGGGACCAATCAGTCGAGCCATTTTCAGAATCTCCTTTCGTTGAACAGCAGTGTTGCGCGGAACTGTAAGCACATCGGCGCGATCTGTCAATATTGGAACGACAACATGTCCGATCAAAAGCGCCAATACCGGATGAAGCGCCGCGCCGAACAGGAAGCGGAGACGCGCCGACGGATCACCGAAAGCGCCGTGGCCCTGCATGGATCGCTCGGCCCGGCCCAGACCTCGGTCAGCGCCGTCGCCGACCGAGCCGGCGTCCAGCGCTCGACCGTCTACCGGCACTTCCCCGACGAGGCGGCGCTGTTTGGCGCCTGCTCCCAGCACTGGGGGGAACGCAATCCGCCGCCGGAGATCGGCGGTTGGGCGGAGATCGGCGATCCCGAAGAGCGCCTCGCCACCGCCCTGGAGGAGCTCTACGCCTACTACCGCCGCGCCGGCGGCATGATCGAGAAGCTGCTCCGGGACGAGGCCGCGGTGCCGGTTGTCGCCGAGCTCTTCGGCGCCTTCCACGAATTTCTCGACCAGGCGGCCGAGGTGCTGATGCGGGGGAGGGGCCTGCGCGGCGACGCCAGAGCCCGCGTCCGCGCCGCGCTCGGCCACGCCGTCGCCTTCAGCACATGGCAGGAGCTGACCGGCTCCCAGGGCCTCGACGACGAGGCCGCCGCGGAACTGATGCGCCGCCTGATCGCCGCCATATAGCGGCTGCGATCGGGAGGGCCGGCACGGTGAGCCGGTCGGCGATCAGGGACCGGCCAGAAGCGACTCGAGGGCGGCCTCCAGGCCGCCGATCGCGGAGTCGAGCGGCGCCCGGTCGCCGGCCGCGCGGGCGCGGATCAACGCTCCCTCGACAGTGGAGACGACGAGGCCCGCGAAGGTGGCGGCGTCCTTCTCGCCGACGCCCTCCCTGACCAGCGCCGCCGCGATCGGTTCTTCCCAGCTCTGGAAGGCGGCCGTCGCCGCCGCCGCCAGGGCCGGATCCTCGGGCCGCGCCAGGGCCGCCGCCGCGACCGGGCAGCCGATCCGCTCCGGATGGTCGAGGACCCGGCGCCGGAAGATCTCCCCGAACCGGGCCAGCGTGCCGGGCACCCCGCGCTCTTCGAGGGAGCGCTCGATCAGGGCCCTGATCTCGGTGCCCTCGAGGGTGGCAGCCTCGGCCGCCAGCTGGCGCTTGCCGCCGGGAAAGTGGTGGTAGATCGAGCCCCGTGGCGCCTTGCCGCGTGAGGCGACGTCGCGCAGCTCCATGCCCGCGTACCCCTTCTCGGCCAGCAGGCGGCGGGCGCCGTCGAGCAGGCGCCTGCGCCCGTTCCGTCCTTCGCGGCTCGAGGCCTGCGGCTCCTCCATAGACTCTATGCCCATGGACATAGTATAGTCCCGGCGGATGTATGACCGTGGTCATAGAGGTGCGGTTCTGGTTGCCTGCGCGGGCGCTTTCGTCGCCTTCCTCGACACCACGATCGTCAACATCGCCTTTCCGGACATCTCCGCCTCCTTCTCAGGCTCGGGGCGCGATGCCCTCTCCTGGGTGCTCGACGGCTACTTCGTCGTCATCGCCGCCCTGCTGGTGCCGGCCGGCGGCCTTGCCGATCGCTTCAGCCACCGGCGCGTCTTCCTGCTCGGGATCGCCGCCTTCACCGCCGCCAGCCTGCTCTGCGCCGCCGCCCCCTCGCTGGGGTTGCTGATCGCCTTCCGGATCCTGCAGGGAGTGGGCGCGGCGCTGGTCGCACCGGCTTCGCTGGCAATCGTCCTCGACAGCTTCCCGCTCGAGCGCCGTGCCGCCGGGGTGGGGCTCTGGGGCGCCGCAGCCGCGGCTGCGGCCGCGGTCGGCCCAACCCTTGGCGGCGCCCTGGTCGTGGCCGCCGACTGGCGGCTCGTCTTCCTCGTCAACCTGCCGCTCGGCCTCGGGATCCTCATGGCCGGTCGCCGATTCCTGCCCAGGGCCGCAGCTACCGATAGCCGCCTGCCCGACCTGCCCGGTGCCCTGATGCTGGCCGTCGGCCTGGCGGCGATCACGCTGGCGATCGTCGAGGGCAACGACTGGGGTTGGGCCGCGGCCCCGACGCTGGCCAGCTTCGCGGCCGGTGTCGTTCTACTTGCCGGAGTCGTGCTGCGCAGCACCCGGCACCCACGACCGATCGTCGAACCCGAGCTGTTCGCTCATCGCTCCTTCGCGATCGGCAATCTCGGCACGCTGCTCTTCGCCGCCGCCTTCTTCTCGCTGATCCTCGGCAACGTCCTCTTCCTCACCACGATCTGGGGCTACACGGTCCTCCAGGCGGGGCTGGCGACCCTGCCCGGCCCTACGGCGAGCACGATCTTCGCCGGACCGGCCGGCCGCCTCGCCGATCGCTTCGGCCACCGCGCCGTGATCGCGCCGGGGGCAATCGTCTTCGCTGTTGGAGTGATCGTTCTGCGTTCCGCGGGCGCCGAACCCAACTGGCTCGGCCTCTGGCTGCCGGGCTCGCTACTGACCGGCATCGGCATCGGGCTTGCCTTCCCGACCCTCGGGTCGGCCGCTGTTCGCGATGTTCCCGATGACCGCTTCGCCACCGCCAGTGCCGTTAATGCCGCCTTCCGCCAGGTCGGCGCCGTGCTCGGAACCGCGATCCTGGTCGCCATCGTCGGCGACCCGCTCTCGCTGGCCGAAGCCCTGAGCGTTTCCGACCAGGCTTACCTGTTCGCGGTCTTCGCTTCGCTGGTCGCGGGTGCGGTCACGCTGGCCCTCCGTCCCTTGCCCCGCCCCGCCCCCGCTGCGGAGGGCGATGGGACCCTGTCCTACGCCCTGGCGGCGCCGGACGCCGGCGACGCCTGAGCCGTCGGCGCCCGAACTTTCCGAAGCTGCGCAGCTTTGCTTGAGAACCCTTGACAGGAGG
>DASSTR010000022.1:0-14251 GCA_035707825.1 Solirubrobacterales bacterium | reverse complement strand
CGAAGTGGCGAGGGTGGGAATCGAACCCACGACACCACGATTTTCAGTCGTGTGCTCTACCAACTGAGCTACCTCGCCTGGGCCGGCGCGCGTTGGCGCCGGGATGGGAAGGCTAGCGACCGGAGGCGCCAGGGGCTGATTTCATCGACGGGTGAGATGGGAGCGGACAGCGGTGGTCGGGATCGTGCTCCTGGCGGGCGTCGTGGTAGCCGTCTCGGGCGGGTCATCTGACGATCCGCGAACCCCGCCCGCGATCCTCGGCCTGCCGCCTCCCTTCCTCGGAACCGCGGTGCTCGGCGACGGCGAGCTGGCGGCCGCCGTCGATGCCTACGGCGACATCGTCGACCTGCGCGATGGGCCGGTGGGCGCGGGGCTGGTCGACAATCCGGCTGAGCGCCAGGCCGCTGGCACGGTGCCGAGCGAGACCGGAATCGTCCCCCGAATCTCGATCGACGGCGGGCCTTGGCTGCCGCTTTGGCGGGCCGATCGCGTCCGCCAGCGCTACTTGCCGGGGACGAATGTGCTCAGAACGACGGCGCGCTTCGGCGATGCGGCGGTCACGATCGAGGACGCGGTTCGAGGCCGCGTCCTGACCCGGATCGTCGCGGTGAGAGGGCCCGCTCCGCGAGTACGAACCTCGATCGGCTTCGAAGCCGGGCTAGGCGAACGCCTCGCCTGCCGCCGGCGAAGGCTGCCCTCGCGGCTCGCATTGTCCTGCTGGCCGATCGAGGCGCTTCGTTCCGCCCCAATACCCGGGTCCCAGAACGCCCAGCTCCCCCCTTCGACATCGAGACCGGCGACCACCGTCGCGGCGGGCGGGCGGGAAGACCGGCGCTGGCTCAAGCGGGCCCGGCCGCTGGGAGATGGGGCGCCGGCATGGGCGCGGAAGATGTACGAGCGCTCTCTGCTCGTCCTGCGGGCACTCACCGACCGGCGCACGGGAGCGGTGGCCGCGGGGCTCCGAGACGGCTGGGCCTACGTGTGGCCGCGCGACGCGGCGGCGGTCTCGCTGGCCCTTGCCGCGGCCGGCTACCGCGATGAGGCGCGAAAGGTGGCCGCTTTCCTCTCGAGGCTGGACCTCAACGCCGGCGCGCGCTTCGATGCTTCCGGCGCCGCGATCGAGGGCCGGGAGGCCCAAGGCGACGCCTGGGGCTGGACCGCTGCCGCGGCCGGAGCCGCCGGCCTCCCCCCTCCCGCGGGACGGCCCGACTGGCATTCGCTCGCCGACTACCAGGAGAAATCGCCCGGCGACTACCTGGGCAATGCGCTGGCATCGACCCCACGTAGCGCACCCGAGAGTGCGGCGACCATCCAGCGACTGTTCGGCGATCGCGGCGTACTGGCGCGAGAAGCGCTGCCCGAAGCCACCAGCGCGTCAAGCCAGGCTGGCGATTCCGCATCCGAGCCAGATCCAGCGACCGAATCAGACTCGGATGTCGACTCGACAGCGGCCTGGGCGGTGCGACCGTTCACACAGCCTTCGCTCTTCGCCGCCGCCCGTCGCTCGCTGCGGCAACTGATCGGGTCGCGCGGCGGCCGCTTCGGAATCGTCCCCTCCGAGGACTGGCCGGACGAGGATCCGTGGACGGCGCCGACCGCCTGGACCGCGTGGGCTTTCGCCGCCCTGTCCCGACGCTCTTCACCCGCCGCCCGCGATGTATCTGCCGGCAGCCACGCGCCCAACGACCGCCGGGCCGCGCTCGAGCTCCTCGCCGATCTGCGGCGGGCAGCTACTGCGGCGGGAATGCTGCCCGAGCGAGTCGACGCCCACACCGGCGTCCCCCGCTCGACGACGCCGCTGGCCTGGTCTCACGCCTTCGCGGTGCTGGCGCTGCTGGAACTGTGGCCTCCGAACGAATGAGGTCCGCGGACTACAACGACTCCGCCCGTACTCATCCCCTGGATCGAGACTGCGTCCCTCCGTTACGAGGACTTCATCATCCGCATCAGCTGCAGCGCGCCGCTCTTGAAGAGGGGCTCGTTGAGGTTGCCGCACTTGGGGCTCTGCACGCAGGAGGGACAGCCGGACTCGCACGGGCACTCGGCAATCAGGCGCTCGGCGTCGTCGAGCAGGCGCTCGAACTCTTCGTAGCCGCGCAGGGTGATGCCAACGCCGCCGGGGTGGCCGTCGTAGATGAAGATCGTCGCCCGGCCGGTCTGGAAGTGCACGTTGGTCGACAGCCCGCCGATGTCCCAGCGATCGCACATCGCGATCAGCGGTAGGACCGCGATCTGCCCGTGCTCGGTCGCGTGCAGCGAGCCGAGCAGCGCCGAGTAGGGGAAGGCTTGGCTCAGCCCCTCCGGCAGCGTGTACCAGAGAGCCTGGGTGACGAACTGCTGCTCGGGCAGCTCGAGCACCACGGCGTCGATCGGCTCCTGGTCGGTGATCGAGACCCGCTGGAAGGCGATCACCCGCTCGCTCACCGACACCTCGCCGAAGTGGAGGTCGATCCCCGAGACCCGGCGCTGCTCGCGGATGCGCTCGATGTAGATCTCGGTTTCCTTTTTGGGACGCGTGTACCAATCGCCGTCGAAGGGCCGCACCACCGCTCGCCGTGTGTTGACGTCGAGCTGCTCGACCTCGTAGGAGCGGCCCAGGTGCAGGTAGATGGCGCCGGGATGGATCGTCGTGAAGGCCCGCTCGGCCTCGACCAGACCGAGCATCTCCCCCGAGCCCTCCTCCATCACCGCCACCGAGTCGGCCGAAGCGGATCGCAGCGCGATCCTGCCGGCGACGAAATCGCTGCGCTGAGGCAGCAGACGCCGGTCGGCCTGACGCAGTTCGCCGGCGCTGACAAGCGCCTCGGCCCGCTCGCGCCAGCCCTCGCCGAAGATGCTGCTGTCCTCGTCGCTGAGGGGCAGCTCGTAGGCCGCCGCGACGAGGTGGCGGGCGGCGATCTGCTCGCTGGTGTGATCGAGGATCGCCGCCTCGACGGGGCGATCGATGAACTCCTCGGGATGGCGGCAGAAGAACTGGTCGAGCGCGTCCTCGCCGGCGACGTAGATCGCCAGGCCCTGCCTGCGGCGGCCGGCGCGGCCCCACATCTGGCGCAGGCTGGCGACAGTGCCGGGAAAGGTGACGCAGATCGCCGCGTCGAGCTCGCCGATGTCGATCCCCAACTCCAGCGCGTCCGTGGCGACGACCGCCAGCAGATCGCCGCTGGACAGCTGCGCCTCGATCGCCCGTCGCTGCTGGGGCGTGTAGCCGCCGCGGTAGGGGGCGATCCGGTCCCCGAGCTCGGGCTTGCCGCGCGCCTCCAGGTTGTCGCGGGCGAAGCGCCGGATCAGCTCGATTCCCCGCCGGCTCTTGAGGAAGCAGATCGTGCGCACTTCCTGCGCGACGAGGTCGGCGAGCAGCTCCGCCGCCTCCGAGAGCGCCGAGCGGCGCGTCCCGCTAGCGGCATCCAGGAGCGGTGGATTCCACATCACGATCTCGCGTCCCGACCGCGGCGCACCGTCGTCGTCGACGAGCTGGAACGGTTCCCCGACCAGCTCTTCGGCGAGGCCGACGGGATTGGCGATCGTGGCCGAGGCGAGGATGAACCGCGGCTCGGAGCCATAGGCGCGCGCCATCCGGCGCAGCCGGCGCAGGACGTTGGCGACGTGGGACCCAAAGACCCCCCGGTAGGTGTGCGCCTCGTCCACGACCACCCAGCTGAGGTTGGCGAAGAAGTCCCCCCAGCTGGAATGGTTGGGCAGCAGCCCGACGTGGAGCATGTCGGGGTTGGTGAGGACGAGGTTGTTGTTGCGGCGGATCGCGGGGCGCTCCTCACGCGGGGTGTCGCCGTCGTAGATCGCCTCGCGCAGGTGCGGCGGGCGCAGCTCGGAGAGCTTGCGCGCCTGGTCCTGGGCGAGCGCCTTGGTCGGGTAGAGGTAGAGCGCCCGGCGCTTCGGGTCCCGGGCGATGCCGTCGAGGACGGGCAGGTTGAAGGCGAGGCTCTTGCCCGAAGCGGTGCCGCTGGTGACGATCAGGTTCGAGGAGGCCGCCACCTTCAGCGCCTCGCGCTGGTGGGAGTAGAGGCGGTCGATCCCGTTCTCCCGCAGGGCCTTGACGAGGGACGGCTCCAGCCCGTTCGGCATCGCCACGCGATGCGCCGAGCGATCCTCTTCGACGCTTTCGGCGACCACCCGGCCGTCGCGCCGAGCCTGGTCGATGGCTATCGCCCAGGGGTTCTCGAGCAGGTTTTTCGCCATCAGCGAACTCTCATCCCTGCCCGCATGCGGACTCTCATCCCTGTGCACATGCGGACTCTCATCCCTGTGCACCGGCGGCTACGGAGGGCCTGCATATGCGCCCCGCAACCCGCATCGCCTGCAGGGAGCTGCGGTCGTGGATGCGAAGGACGTCGGCGCCGCCGGCGACGGCGAGCGAGACCGCGGCCACCGTCCCCCACTCGCGCTCCGCGGGCGGCAGGCGCGCCTCCCAGGAGCCCGCCAGGACCGCGCCGATGAAGTCCTTGCGCGAGAGCGAGACGTAGAGGGGCAAGCCGAGCGCCCCCAGCTCCGGCAGGCGCCGCAGGATCTCCAGGTCCTGGTCTGTGCTGAGATCGAAGTCGAGTCCGGGGTCGATGGCGATTTGCTCCTCTCTCACCCCAAGGCCCGTGGCGAGCGCGACTCTCCCCTCGAACCAGGACTTCAGATGGTCGACGACGTCGTCGTAGCGGCGCGGCTCGCGGTCGACCCGCGGGCGGCCCTCGATGTGCATGAGCACGTAGCCGCAGCCGCTCCCGGCGATCGTCTCGAACATCTCCTCCGACCCGCCGGAGATGTCGTTGATCGCCGCCGCGCCGGCCGCGAGGGCCTGCCGCGCCACCGCCGGCGAGAAGGTGTCGGCGGACACCGGCGCCCCGGTTCCCGCCAGGCCCTCGATCGCGGGAACGAGCGCCGCGGCCTCCTCCTCGGCCGGCACCGGCGGCCCCGCCTTGGCCGCCACCGCGCCGATGTCGAGCATGTCGAAGCCGGCTTCGACGAGCGCCCGGCCGTCGGCGATCGCCTGCTCGGGGGTGCCGCTGCGGGCCCCCTCGAACATCGAGTCGACGGTGACGTTGACGATGCCGGCCGCAACCGGTTGCTCGAGGGAGAGCTCGCCGCCCCCCAATCGCCAGATCATCGGAGGGAGAGCACGCTCCAATCTGGGTCGCAGACCTTCATCCAGCTACCGTAGCGAGCGCACCATGGCCCTGCGATGCGTTTACACCGACCTCGACGGGACACTGCTCGGCAAGGGCAGCTCGCTCTTCCGCGACGCCGAGGGGAGCTTCTCGCTGGCCCAGGCGCGCGGGCTCGAGGCCTGCCACCGGGCGGAGGTGGAGGTGGTGATCATGTCCGGCCGCCGCGAGCCCCAGGTACACGAGGCGGCGCGGCTGATGGGCCAGACCTCCTACATATATGAGGCGGGCTGCGCCTTCGCGATCGACGGCGAGACCACGACGCTGACCGGAGAGCTCGTCCCCGACGCGGAGGGGACGGTCTACGAGAAGATCGAGCAGCGCGGCATTCCGGGGATGCTCTTCGAGCACTTCGAAGGGCGGCTCGAGTACCACGCGCCCTGGCACCATGGCCGCGTCCTCTCCCATCTCTTCAGGGGCAAGGTGAACGTCAGCGAGGCGAACGAGCTGCTCGGGTCCGAGGGACACGACGACCTCCGCCTCCTGGACAACGGCGCGATCGGGCGTGAGATGACGGCGATCGAGGGGCCGACCCACGCCTACCACCTGGTTCCCAAGATGGTCAGCAAGGCAAATGCGGTCAGCGCCCATGCCCGGGCGCGCGGCTACGAGCCCGGCGAGTGCATCGCCGTCGGCGACTCCATCGAGGACCTCGAGGTGGCCGCCGCGGTCGGCCGCTTCTTCGTCGTCGCCAACGGGCCCGAGCGCGACCCGGGCCTACGCGAAGCGCTGAGCCGCTGGGACAACGCAACCGTCGCCGAGGGCAGCATGGGAGACGGCTTCTACGAGGCGGTCGTCTCGAGCCTGGTCGAACGGGGCTAAGGTGCTGGGACGCGGGGGACTACCGCGCTAGGGCACCGGGGACTACGGCACCAGGACGCGGGCCGCTAGTACGGGGCGAGGCCGCGTCTTTAGTATCGAGTCAGCCCCTCCGGGGCTGGCATCCGCAGTCAACCAAAAGGAGTCCCGTTGTCCCAGGAGACCGCGACGGTCGCCGAGCAGGAGTACCTGGAGATCATGTTCTGGCTCGCGGAGGCAGGGCTGCCGATGACCGGCGCCAACATCGCCCGGGCGATGCAGCTCTCGCCGCCCACCGTCCACGAGATGATCGGCCGGCTGGTCGACGACGGCTACGTCGAGCGCAACCCGGACAAATCCCTTGCCTTCACGGAGTCCGGGCGTGAGCACGCCAGCCACATTGTCCGCCGCCACAGGATGATCGAGCGCTTCCTCACCGACGTGCTGGGCATCCCCTGGGATGAGGTTCACGAGGAGGCCGAGCGCATCGAGCACGCGATGTCGCCGGTCCTCGAGGAGCGCATGCGGGCGGCGATCGGGGACGCGACCACCTGCCCGCACGGCCACCCGATCGTCGAGGGGGCGCGCGAGCAGGGCGCGCTGCTAGCCGACGTCGAGGTCGGGGCGAAGGTCCACGTTCTGCGCTTCGAGAACGAGGCCGAGGAGCTGCTGCACTACCTCAAAGACGCGGGGCTTCATCCCGGGCTGGAGGGAACGGTGGCGAGCAGCGACGAGGAGGGGGTCGAGATCGCCTCCGAGTCCGGCTCCCATCAGGTCTCGCGCAGCGTCGCCGAGACGGTCTCCGTCCGGGCCGACCCCGCGCCGCCGCCCCGCGCCGCTATCCCAGAGCAGCTGATTCTCTCGCGCGACCGCTACGGCCGCTGACTGAGGCGGCGTAACGGCACTGGGCCGCGTCAGTACGGCTAGGCGGGGGAGCCGGCGCGAACCCGATCGAGCGCGCGGGCGATGCGGGCGATGCCCTCGGCGATCCGCTCCGGGGGCACGCTGGCGAAAGAGAGCCGCAGGCTGTTCTCGCCACCCTCGATCATGAAATCGGGGCCGGCGACGAAGGCCACCCCCTCCCCCTTTGCCTCGGTCAGCAGCGCCGGGGCGTCGGTGCCCTCGGCAAGGTCGAGCCAGAGGAAGTAACCGCCCCCCGGCACGACGAACTCGGCCTCGGGGATCTGCTCGCGCAGCGCGTCCACGAGGGCATCGCGGCGGTCGCGCAGGGCGCCTTTGACGAATTCGATGTTGCGGTCCAGGCCACCCGAACGGCAGAGCTCGAGGACGACGGCCTCGGCGAGCATGTTTGGCGAGATATAGGTCTCATTCGCCCGCTTGGCCAGCGCACCGATCTCCTCCGCCGGACCGACGAGATAGCCAACCCGCACGCCGGGACTGACCGTCTTCGAGAAAGACGAAGCGTGGATAACCCGCCCCGCCTTGTCGATCGAGAGCATCGTCTCCAGCGCCTCGCCCTCGAAGGGCAGCTCCCGGTAGGGGTCATCCTCGAAGACCCAGAAGCCGTGCTCGGCGGCGAGCTCGACCAGTCGCGCCCGCTTGGCGGCGGAGAGAGTGCAGCCGGCCGGGTTGTGGAAGTTGGGAATGATGTGGGCGAGCTTGACGGGCCCCTCCGCGAGCGCCGCTTCGATCGCCCCGACGTCGACGCCGTCCTCCTCCAGCGCCACCGGCACGAGCTCGACCCCTAGGCGCTGCAGCATCAGCAGCGTGCGGTCGTAGGTGGGCTGCTCGACGATCACCCGGTCGCCCGGCGACAGCAGGTGCTCGAAGAGCATCCAGCCGGCCTCGAGCGAGCCGTTGCTGACCATCACCTGGCCGGCGTCCACCCCACCGTGGCGCTCGGCCACCCATTGGCAGAGCTCCGGATGCCCGATGCCGGTGCCGTAGGAGAGCGCTCGTTCCCAGTCCTCGGTAAGCGCTGTGGCGGCGGCCTCGCGGACGGGGCCCTGGGGCAGGATGTCGGCGCTGGGGGCGCCTCGCGCAAACGAGATCGTGTCGGAAGCCATCTCCGGTCGAGCCTAGCAACGCCTCTCGCTCGTCGTCCCACCCGTGCGATTGGGCGATACGCGTGCCCAGGTCCGACCGCAAGGGGGCAGACCCCAGCCGAGAGTGAACTTGACCACCTATATGGGGGCAGAAGCTCACTCTGACGGCAAGCTGGCCCCCGGACATGCTCGTGAGCGTGAGCTGGCAGCTCTCGCTGCGGAACAACATGGCGTCGTGGCCCGGCGACAACTCACGGCCTTGGGTTTCAGCAGGCGTTCGATCGAGATCCGACTCAGGGCGGGTCGGTTGCATCGGGTCCACCGCGCGGTATATGCGGTCGCGCATCAAACTTTGACCCAGCAGGGGCTCTGGCTGGCGGCTGTGCTGGCCTATGGCGAAGAAGCCGTTCTGAGCCATCGAAGCGCAGCGGCACTTTGGGGCTTCCTGCGGGAATTTGGGTCGGGCACCGAGGTGACTTCTCCTCACGGACACCCGGGGCGACCCGGAATCAAACTCCATAAGGGTCGAGCCGACCCTGGGGAATACACCAAGCGCAACGGGATCCCCGTCACCTCCGTGGCTCGCACGCTTATCGACCTTGCCGGGGTCATCGATGCGCAGCGGCTGGAGCGCGTTTTCGAAGAGGCGGACCGTCTGGGCCTCCTGAAATTGCGGGAGCTCGAGCATCTTTGCGAACACCTGCAAGGCAGGAGAGGAATGGCGACGATCCGGGGACTGATAGCCACTGCGAGAGAACCCGCCATGGTGCGATCGCCGCTGGAGGAGCGCTTCGTGGAGCTCTGCCGGAAGCACGGGCTGCCCCCTCCCCTGCTCAATGTCTCGGTCCTTGGCTTCCAGGTTGACACGCTATGGCCGCGTCAACACTTAATCGTGGAGCTGGACGGTTTCGCCTTTCACCGTCAACGAGCGGCCTTCGAGCGTGACCGCGCACGGGACGCCGCACTGCAAGTCGCCGGCTACCGCATCGTCCGGCTTACCCATCGCCGCCTCGAGGAGACTGAAGAAGCCGTCGTGGAACAGCTTCGCCGATTGCTCGAGGGAGCGGACTCGGCGAAGTTGAACAGCCCGTCGCGCCGAGCGGAAGGATCCTGAGCAAAGAAAGGCCCGGCAGAGGCGAGCTAGGAGCGAAAAAGGGGGGCTAGGAGCCGCGCAGCGTTTCGGCGGCGATCTGAGCCGTCTCGGTCGGGCTTTCGCCGACCCGCACGCCCTTCGCTTCGAGCGCGTCTTTCTTCGCCTGGGCGGTGCCCGAGGAGCCGGAGATGATCGCGCCGGCGTGACCCATCTGCTTGCCCGGCGGCGCCGTGAAGCCGGCGATGTAGGCGACCACCGGCTTGGAGACATCGGCGGCGATGAACTCGGCCGCCCGCTCCTCGGCGTCGCCGCCGATCTCGCCGACCATCACGATCAGCTCGGTGTCGGGGTCGGCCTCGTAGAGCTTCAGGATGTCGATGAAGTCGGAGCCGACGATCGGATCGCCGCCGATGCCGACGATCGAGGAGTTCCCCGTCCCCGCCTGTTTCAGCTCGTTACCGATCTGGTAGGTCAGCGTCCCACTCTTGGAGACGACGCCGATCGGGCCCGGGTCGAAGAACTGGGCGGGAATGATGCCGACGTTGGCCTTGCCGGGCGAGAGCACGCCGGGACAGTTGGGGCCGATCAGCCGCACGCCCGCCTCCTTGGCCTTCCAGTAGGTGCTCAGCATGTCGAGGACGGGAATGCCCTCGGTGATCGCGATCACCGTCTCGGCGCCAGACTCGATCGCCTCGTCGATCGCCGGCGCGGCGAAGCGCGCCGGCACGAAGATCATCGAGGTGTTGGCGCCGGCGCCCTCGACCGCCTCCTTGATCGTGTCGAAGACGGGCACGCCCTCGACGTCCTGGCCGCCCTTGCCAGGAGTTACGCCGGCGACGAGGTCGGTCCCGTAAGCCTTGTTGCGCAGGCCGTGGAAGCTGCCCTCGCGGCCGGTCAGGCCGGAGACGACGAGCTTCGTGCCCTCATCGATGATGATGCTCACGAGCCGGCCCCCTCAATCACGATTCGGCTCCCCATGCTCACGAGGCGCCCCCCGCGAGCTCGACGACGCGGCGCGCCGCGTCCAGCATCGTCTTCTCCTGATGCAAGTTGGGCAGGTCCGCCTCGGCGAGGATCTTCAGCCCCTCCTCGGAGTTGGTGCCATCGAGGCGGACGACGAGCGGAACGCCGAGGTCGATCTGCTGGGAGGCGGTGACGATCCCGTTGGCGATCTCGTCGCAGCGGGTGATGCCGCCGAAGATGTTGAAGAGGATCGCCGTCACCTTGGCGTCGCTCTTGATGACTTCCAGCGCGTTGACGATCGCCTCGGCTTTGGAGCCGCCGCCGGCGTCGAGGAAGTTGGCCGGGGCGCCGCCCGCCTGGGCGACGACGTCGAGCGTCGACATGCAGAGGCCGGCGCCGTTGGCGAGGATGCCGACGTTGCCGTCGAGTTTGACGTAGGTGAGGCCCTTTTCCTTCGCCATCTGCTCCTGCGGATCGTCGACGGTGTCGGCGATCTCGGCCAGGTCCTGGTGACGGAAGAGGGCGTTGCCGTCGATCGTCACCTTCGAGTCCAGCGCGACGACGTCGCGGCCGGCGGTGACGATCAGCGGGTTGACCTCGATCAGCGTCGCGTCCTCCTCGCGCGCCACCTCGGCCAGCTTGACCAGCACCTCGGCCGCCGCGTCGAGGGCGTCCTCGGCGAGGCCGGCGTCGGCGACGATGGACCGCGCGTCGGCGGCGGTGAACCCGCTCGGCTCGATGTGACGTTTGACCAGGGCGTCGGGATCCTCGGCGGCGACCGCCTCGATGTCCATGCCGCCCTGCCTCGAAACCATGGCCAGAAGCTTCTTCTCACCGCGGTCGAGGATCACCGAGGCGTAGTACTCCTCGGCGATGTCCGAGCCACCCTCGACCCAGACCGCCTCGACGCGGAAGGGGCCCTCGCCGTGGGGGCCGACGATGTCCATGCCGAGGATCGCGCCGGCATGCTCGCGCGCCTCCTCGACGTCCTGGGCGATCTTGATCCCGCCGGCCTTGCCGCGGCCGCCGATCAGCACCTGGGCCTTGATCGCGCAGGGGTAGCCGATCCGCTCGGCCGCCGCGACGGCGTCCTCGACGGTCGAGGCGACCTCACCACTCGGCACGGCGATGCCGTGCTTGGCGAAGAGCTGCTTGCCCTGATACTCGAGAAGGTCCATTAGGCGCGCCGCCGTGGCGCGGCGGGCAGCCTATCCAACCCGGCGAATGGTCGGTGGGCGGCCACGATCGGCGGTCGGCGAAGGGTGGGTGGGGCGGTCGGCGAAGGGTGGGTGGAGCGGCCACGGCGGGGGACCGGCGAAGGGGGTGGACCGAGACCACGATCGTAGGCAGGCCAGACCTCAGGCGGCGGCCGGCGAAGGAGAGCGGAAAGCCGGGCTGGGCGGGCCGATGACATAATGCGCCGCCGTCCCGCGAGCCAGAGCGAAAATCCGCTTTAGTCCAGTGGTTTCGCGGCCTACGGGACAACCCCGGAAGCAACCCGAGCTCCTACTCAGACGCGAGGCCTTTACTTATGCCCCTCCCCAGCCTGAAAACAATCAAATGGGTCACCACTGACTGCTACGGCACCCTGATCGACTGGGAGAAAGGCATCCTCGAAGCCTGCAAGAAAGAGGCTAAGAAGGACGGCTTCAGCTTCGAGGAGGAGCCCTTCCTGCAGCGCTTCATGGAAGTGCAGGCCGAAATCATGGCCGGCTCCTACGAACTCTACGCAGAGGTCCTGCGCCGCACGATCGTCAAGGTCGCCGGCGAGGTGGGCTGGGAGATCGAGCCCTCGCGAGCGCAGTTCCTGCCCGACAGCATCGCCTACTGGGCGCCCTTCCGCGAGGCGAACGCCGCCATGGACCGACTCGGCAAACGCTACGAGATCGGGATCGTCTCCAACATCGACGACAAGATGCTCGGCATCTCGCGCCGCCACCTGCGCACCGAACTCGACCTCGTCGTCACCGCCCAGCAGGTCCGCAGCTACAAGCCGGACCCGGTGCACTTCAAAGAGTGCGCACGCCGGATCGGCGGCAAGAAAGGCTGGGTCCATATCGGCTGCAGCTACACCAACGACGTCGCTCCGCTGCTGAAGATGAACGTGCCGGTGATCTGGGTCAACCGTCACGGTGAGAAGCTGGAAGGGCGCAAAGCGCCCAGCGCGACGGTCAAGAACTTCCGCGACGCGGTTAAAAAGCTGGGCGGCGGCTCCTGAGGAGCGGGAGCGTTTACCGCTCCCTCCCGGAGGGCAGTGGAGTTTTCACTGCCCAGCGTCCTGATCGCTCTCTAGGTTTCGAAACTTCCCTGTAGGCCACGGTTTTCGACCGTGAGGCTCTAAGCAGGCACCTATGTATCAACAGAGACAAATCACCCGGACCGGGGCATTTCGCGCGCTAGGCACCCGCGCCTGGGCGGCCGCCGGCCTGCTGGCCCTGCTGGCCTTCCTGGTGGCAGCCGGCGCGCGCAACCAGGCCACGGGCGCCGAACGGATACCGCCCAGCTTCGTGGTCATCCAGACGGACGACCAGACGCTCGACGGCCTCTACGCGTCCTACGAATCCTTCGAAGGGACCGGCCAGCTGCGGACGATGCCCAACACCCTGAATCTGATCGCCAAGCGGGGGATGACGTTCAACCGCTACTACGTCTCCTACCCGCTCTGCTGCCCCTCCAGGGTGACCCTGCTCACCGGGCGCTACGCCCACAACCACAACGTTCGCGGCAACGTCCCTCCCAACGGGGGCTTCACCGGCTTCACCTTCCGCGGGGCGATGAACCACAACCTGGCCGTATGGCTCAACCAGGCCGGCTACCGCACGATCCACATCGGCAAGTTCCTCAACGGCTACGGCGACGAACCGTACGACAACGGGACGATCGTCCCGCCGGGCTGGGATGCCTGGCACACGGTGCTGAAAGCGGACACCCATCACTACTTCTACGGCTACAGGCTGAACGACAACGGGACGATCGACGGCCCCTTCGGCGACTCGGGAAGCTGGGACACACGCGAATACGGCGTGCGCGACGACATCGGCTGCCCGTTCGCGCCGACCAACGGGCTGCCCTGCTTCTACGAGAGCGACGTGCTGACGCGGATCGCCGCCGAAGAGATAACCGGCACGCCGGAAGAACGGCCGTTCTACCTGCAGCTCGACTACACCGCCCCGCACGGCGACTTCCGCCGCCCCGCGGGCCCCGAGCCGGCGCCGCGCAACTACGACTGGTTCAAGGGGGCGCCGCTTCCTCACGATCGCTCAGAAGGCTTCGACGAGGGCAACGTCAGGGACAAGCCCCGCTTCATCCGCAACGCGCCGCACCTCTCGCTGCAGGACAAGCACACCTACCGGGTCTACTGGCAGAAGCAACTCGAGTCGCTGCGCTCGATCGACGACGGGATCAAGCAGGTCATCGACACCCTCGGCGCCCTGCACCGGCTCCGCAACACCTACATCATCTTCACCTCCGACAACGGCTTCTTCTTCGGCGAGCACCGGCTGATCGGCGGCAAGTTCCTCGCCTACGAGCCCTCCACCCACCTGCCTTTCCTGATCCGCGGCCCCGGCATCCGGCCCAACACCCAGTCCGGTGAGCTGGTGGGAAACATCGACATCGCGCCGACGATCCTCGAACTGGCGGGGGCCGAAGCCGACAAAAGCATCGACGGGCGCTCGATGGTGCCCTTCCTGCACGACCCCGCACTGCGCACCCGCCGGCCGTTCCTCTTCGAGTCCTTCGTCCAGACGGCGGACGTGAACGCGAACGGCGCCATCTCCACCTCGACGGTCGATGCCCGCCCCGGCACCGGCAAGGCGCACGCCTCGATCGTGGCGCCTCCCAAGGACTACGAGGGAATCCGCCTCGGCCCCTACAAGTACATCGAGTGGCCCGACGGAGAGAAAGAGCTCTACGACATCAACAAAGACCCCAACGAGCTCAACAGCCTGGTCCGCGTGCCGAACTTCTTCCCGATCCGCGCCTTTCTCCACGCCCAGCTGGTCCGCCTGGAGAACTGCGTCGGACGCGTCTGCCGCGAAGTCACGCCCAAATTCCCACTGACCAAGAAGGAACAGCGGCGCGTCGACAAGCAGCGGCGCGAAGAAGAACGGCGCAAACAAAAGGAACAGGAAGAAAAGCGCCACCACAAACGCATCGGCTGAGCGGCCGGGGCGTTACTTGATGACGGCGAGGACGTCGCCGCTCGAGACGGCGGCGCCCTC
>DASSTR010000021.1:0-2873 GCA_035707825.1 Solirubrobacterales bacterium | reverse complement strand
AGGCCGGCGCCACCGTCGAGCTGAACTAGGTCCGGGGGGCGCTACGCCGCCCGCCACCACACCGCTCGATCGACCGACAGCCGCAGCAGGGGGCCCGGGGGCGGGTCTGCCTCGTATTGCGGATACCGGTGGACGAGGGCGCCCAGCGCCCCTTGTTCGCTTCGCGCCTCGAGGATCGCGACCTCGCCGACCAGCTGAACCCAAGCCAGCGATGACCAGTCGTCGTCGTAGTGATCGACGGTGAGCGTGGCTTGGGGACGCGCGCGCAGCCACCGGAGCCGAGCGGGCTCGGTCCCCTGGCGCTTCGGCTTGTTGTCCACGATCGTCCACGCCGCGCCGTCCCACAGGGCGTAGATGACCGGCAGCACGCGGGGCCGGCCGCGCGAGTCCAGGAGGCCCAGGTGCCCGACCCGCTCGCGATCCAGCATCGCGCGGGTCCAGGCGGGAAGCTCCTCTAGAGTGGCGCCGGCCACGGGATTCAACGGTAGGAGACGCGAAGAAAGGAGACGGAGATGGACGTCGGAATCGGGCTTCCAAACGCGGTGCGTGGAGTCGACCGGTCGGGGATCGTCGATTGGGCGCAGCGGGCCGAGCGGGCACGCTTCGCCAGCCTGGGGACGATCGACCGCGTCGTATACCCGAACTACGAGTCGCTTATCTCGCTGGCGGCCGCCGCCGCCGTCACCGACCAGATCCGGCTGGTTACCGACATCCTGATCGCGCCTCTGCGCTCCAACACCGCGCTGCTCGCCAAGCAGGCGGCGACGATCGACGCCCTGTCTTCGGGGCGGCTGACGCTCGGCCTCGCGGTCGGTGGCCGCGAGGATGACTTCGAGGCCAGCGGCGTCGACTTCCGCTCTCGGGGGCGCATCTTCGAGCGCCAGCTCGAAGAGATGACGGCCGTGTGGAGGGGAGAGCGCGGCATCGGGCCCGCGCCGGCAGGCGACCGACGCCCGGGGCTGCTGATCGGCGGCTACTCCGACATCGCCTATCGGCGCGCGGCCCGTTACGGGGACGGCTGGACCCAGGGCGGCGGGACGCCTGACGCGTTCGCAGAGGGGTTGGAGAAGCTGAACGCCGAGTGGACCAACGCGGGGCGGGAGGGCAAGCCACGGACAGCCGCGCTCTTCTATTTCGCCCTTGGAGACGATGCCGAGCGAGCGGCGCGGGAGAACCTCGGCGACTACTACCGGTTCCTCGGTGACTACGCCGAGCAAATCGTCACCAGCGCCGCCAAGGACGCGGACACCGTCAAGCAGTATCTCTCCGCATTCGAAGCGGCCGGCGCCGACGAGGTGATCTGCTTCCCGGCCTCGCACGACGTGGGTCAGGTCGAGCTGCTGGCGGAGGCGGCGCTGGGCTGAGCGGCAGCCGGCGGCGCCCCGCGGCACCGACTGCGCCGGACGCCTGAGGATCTCCCCAAAGTCGGAGGGCCGAACCGTCGTTGGGACCAAACGCATGCGTTTCATGCGTTTGCGCCTGACGTGGCGAAGCGCAAGTGGGTTTGGGAAGTTCCGCACGGGGTCGGGGGGCTCCGGAGGATCGGCGGGCAGGGCCAGCCGCCGCGCCGGAGGTCGACGGCCAGGGCCAGCCGCCCGGGAAGCAGTCACCCGGGAAGCCGTCCCCGGCGGAAAGCGCCCCCCAGGTTGATGAGCTCCCCGTTCGGCAGTGCGATTGTGGTCCCCTCGAAAACCGGACTTGCCCTAGCCGAGATTTCCCCCTACACTGCCTCCGTCGGCCAATAGCCGTAGCCGCCCCGATCAAGCGGCGCCGCGCCACATACGCGGTCAGCCCGGGGCGGGGTCCGTGAGAGCTGACGGTCCTGCACAGGGCAGCATTGCCGTGTGCTATCTTTGGTGGTCGCGCTCCAAGGGGGGCGGCTGGACCCTCGGAAGGGGGAAATCCCGGCTGAACCTCCCCGCGAGCGCCTCTCTACTCGCCTCTCGACCGCCCGAGGAGTCGCCACCTTGGCAACCGCTCACGCCCCGCGGACGCGCCGGAGCTTCGCGCGCCTGCAAAAGGTCCTTGAAGTACCCAACCTGATCGATATCCAGCGCAAGTCGTTCGCCTGGCTGACCGACCCGAAGAACGGCGGCCTACGCGAAACGATCGACGACATCTCCCCGATCGAGGACTACACCGGCAACCTCGCCGTTCAGTTCGGCGAATTTCAGTTCGACGAGCCGGTCGCAAGCCTCGAGCAGTGCCGCGAGAAGGATCTGACCTACTCCCGGCCGCTGACCGTCACGGTCGCGTTCATCAACCGCGAAACCGGCGAAATCCGCGAGCAGTCCGTCTTCATGGGCGATTTCCCGTGGATGACCGACCGCGGCACGTTCATCATCAACGGCACCGAGCGCGTCGTCGTCACGCAGCTCGTGCGCTCGCCGGGCGCCTACGTGATGGAGCCCAAGGATCGCGAGAAGCAGGTCTTCATCGCGAACCTGATGCCGGCCCGCGGCTCCTGGCTCGAGCTCGAGATCGACAAGAAGGGCCGCGTCTACGTCCGCATCGACCGCAAGCGCAAGCTGCCGGTCACCACGCTGCTGTTCGCGCTCGGCTACACGCGCGACGACGTGGCCAACCTGTTCCGGCACCCCTTCGACGAGGACCGGGTCAACCCGTTCATCCAGGCGACCCTCGACAAGGACGCCACCGAGGGCGACCCGCAGACGGGTGACCGCAAGAGCCTCGAGGAGATCGAGGCCGTCGTCTCGGAGATCCAGAAGCTCGCGGCCGGCATCGAGGAGAAGGGCGCCGAGGAGCGCGCCGCCCTCGAGGGCGAGATCGAGAAGCTCGAGCGCAAGCTCGACGCGCGCAGCGGCGACATCATGCAGCACGCCCTGATCGAGGTCTTCAAGAAGCAGCGCCCG
>DASSTR010000020.1:0-24891 GCA_035707825.1 Solirubrobacterales bacterium | reverse complement strand
GAGTCCGCTTCGCCCATCGAAAAGGCATCGTCCATCGCGACCTGAAGCCGCACAACGTGATCGTCGACCCCGACGGCAAGGCGCTGGTCACCGACTTCGGGATCGCCCGCGCCGGAGTCTCGGAGATCACCCAGGCCGGTTCCGTGATGGGGACGCCGCACTACCTCTCGCCCGAGCAGGCGCAGGGCCATGACGTGACGCCGGTGTCCGACCTCTACTCGATCGGGGTGATCCTCTACGAGGCGCTCGCCGGCCGCGTCCCCTTCGAGGGCGAGAGCGCCGTCGCCGTGGCGATGAAACAGGTCGCGCAGACGCCGCAGCGGCCGAGCTCGATCAATCCCCAGGTCTCACCCGCCCTCGACGCCGTGGTGATGCGGGCGCTTGAAAAGGACCCCGGCCAGCGCTTCCAGAGCGCCGACGCCTTCATCGCCGCCCTCGACGCGGCTATGAAAGACCCCGGGGCCGGCGGCGGCACCGCCGCCTTCGCGGCCCTTCCGCCGGTGGTCGCCGAGCCGGTCGAGGAGGAGCCTTTCGAGGAGGAGCGACGCTGGTGGCCCTGGGTGCTGGTCGGGCTCGCGGTGCTGGTCGGCATCCTCGCCGGCCTCGCCCTCACGCGCGACACGAGCACCGAGGTCCCCGACGTGACGAACAGCCCCCGCTACCTGGCCGAAGCGCGCCTGGAACGGGAGGGCTTCTCGGTCGGCAAGGTGACGAAGGTGCGCCGCGAAACACCGGCGGAAACCGTGCTCGAGCAGGACCCCCTGCCCGGCAAGGCCTCGCTCGACTGCGCCTTCCTCAGCTTCTTCTGCGACAAGCCGACGGTCTCCTTGACCGTCAGCTCCGGGCCCGGGACGGCAAAGGTGCCGGCGACGGCCGGGCAGCCGCAGGCAAGGGCAGCCGCGAAAGTGGAAGAAGCCGGCTTCGACGTCCGCGCCGAACCGGTCAACTCGCAGAAGGTCGAACAGGGCGTCGTGATCCACTCCAGCCCCCCGGCGGGCACCACGGCCACGCGCGGGTCCGAGGTCACGCTGGTCGTCTCCAGCGGGCCGAAGCTGGCCAAGGTGCCGGTCCTCGTCGGCGCCCAGCGGGGCACCGCCGAGCAGCAGATCCGCGCCCGCGGCCTGGTGCCCAACGTCTCCGAAAGGGAAGACTCCGCCCCGGTTGGCGAGGTGATCAGCCAGTCGCCCAGCGCCGGCACCAAGGTCGAGCCGGGCTCGAGCGTCTCGATCGTCGTCTCGAAGGGGGAAGAGGAAGCCTCGGTGCCGAACGTGATCGGCAAGCTCCGTCCCGAAGCGGTCGAAGCGATCCGCGCCGCGGGGCTCGAACCGTCGGTTTCCGAACAGGAAACCGACATCGAGTCCCAGGTCGGTCGGGTCACCGATCAGTTCCCGCCGCCGGGCTCAGAAGTCGGCCCCGGCACGACCGTCACCGTGGTCGTCGGCAAGCGCGCCGCCGGGGCTACGACTCCCGAAGCCGAAGAAGGCGAAGCGCCGTGAGCGAGCCCGGGCCCGCGGGCGGGCCGCCGGGGAGGGGAAGCCGGCGATGAAGGTCGCGGTGCTGCGTGGCGGGCGCTCCTCCGAGCACGAGGTCTCGCTGCGCTCTGGGGAGGCCGTGGCAAGGGGCCTGGAAGAGGCGGGCCACGAAGCGCTGCGCGTAACGATCTCGCGGCAGGGAGGATGGAGTTGCGACGGCTCTTCCGTGGAGCTGCGCCCGGGCGGCGGCCTGCTGGAGGCCGATGCGGCCTTCCCGGCCCTGCACGGCCCCTTCGGCGAGGACGGCAGCATCCAGGGCCTCCTCGAGTGGCTCGACGTGCCCTATGTCGGATCCGACGTCCTCGCCTCGGCTGTCTGCATGGACAAGCTGACGCTGAAGCGCCTCTTCGCCCATCACGGCCTGCCCCAGGTCGGGTTCGCGGCGGTCGGCGAGGAGGGCTGGCGGGAGCGCTGCGAGGCGCTGGGGCTGCCGCTCTGGGTGAAGCCCTCGCGGCTCGGGTCCAGCGTCGGCATCAGCAAGGTCGGGGCGCTCGGCTCCGAGCTCGAGGAGGCGGTCGGGCTGGCGCTTCGCCACGACCCCCGTGTGATCGTCGAGGCCTCGGCGCACGGGCGCGAGGTCGAGTGCTCGCTGCTTGGCAACGAGGAGCCGCAGGCATCGCTGCCCGGCGAGGTGGTCGCCCAGTCGGACTGGTACGACTACGAGACGAAGTACCGCGAGGGTGGGATGGAGCTGGTGGTGCCCGCCCCGATCCCGGACGAGCAGGCCTCGCGACTGCGGGAGCTGGCCCTGGCCGCGTTCTCCCTCGGCGGCTGCTCGGGCCTCGCGCGCTGTGACTTCTTCGTCGAGGAGGACGGCTCGGTGCTGATCAACGAGGTCAACACGATGCCCGGCTTCACCGAGACCAGCGTCTACGCGAAGCTATGGGAGGCGAGCGGCATCGCCTACGCGGAGCTCTGCGACCGGCTGGTCGGGCTCGCGATCGAGCGCCATCGGCGCGCTCGGTCATTTGAGTTCTGAGCTATTCGAGCAGCTTGATGTCGCTGATCTCGACCTGGTAGCGACCTGCCTGGTCGCGCGCTTCGGATGCTTTGGTGAACCAGAGCAGGAAGTAACGCGAGGGCTCGGTCACGTGGAGGTCGATCTCCTCCAGGGCGCCGGCGTCCGTCGTTTCGCCCACCGGTTCGCCCCAACCGGACAGTTCGCTCGGCGGCCCGGCGGGGGAGGCGAAGACCTGCGCGTCCCAACCCAGGGTCGGTGTGCGGACGATCATCTTCTTCGCCGTCGTGGGGGACTCGGTGGTCACGTAGACGCCGACTCCCGGATCGGGGCCTGTCTTGGTCCCCGCGAAGGTGTCGGAGTCGTAGTGCTCGGTTTCCCAGGCGGTCCCGCTGGGGTCGCCGTCAGCCGCGTAGCCGACCTTGCTGCCGACCTCCTGCCCGTCGCCCTGGGGGTCGTAGTCGGTCGCCGAGGCGATCGCCACCGCCGACCCTTTGCCCTTGTCGACGCCACCGCCGCCGAGGCCGTCGGAAACCAGCTTCGCCGCCACCAGCGCCGCCCCGACGGCGAGCAGAAGCAGCACGATCGTCGGCCAGGACCAGCGGGAGCGGCTGTCGAGGCTGCGCTTCGGCGGCGGCAGCGCGTCGAGCACGCTGGTCGCCTCGCCGCTGGTGGTGCCGGCACGCGCGGCCTCCACCTCGAGGGCCGTCGAGAGGTCGTCGATCATCTCGCCGATCGCCTGGTAGCGGCGGGCCGGGTCCTTGGCCGTCGCCCGCTCCACCACAAGCGCCACCGCGGCCGAGACCTCTGGGCGGCGCGACTGCACGTCGGGGAGCTCCTCGTTGACGTGTTTCATCGCCACTCCGACCTGGCTGTCGGCCTTGAAGGGGACCTGCCCGACGAGCATCTCGTAGAGCACCACGCCGAGCGAGTAGATGTCGGAGCGCGGATCGACCGCTTTGCCCATCGCCTGCTCGGGGGCCACGTAGTCGGTCGTGCCGAGGACGCGGCCCGTCGCCGTCATCCCGTCCTGTTCGAGCTGGCGTGAGATGCCGAAGTCGGTCAGCTTCGCGCGGCCCTCGTCGTCGATGAGGATGTTCTGCGGCTTGATGTCGCGGTGGACCATCTGCCGCGAGTGCGCGACCGCCAGCCCGCGCGCCACCTCGATCGCGTAGGCGATCGCCTCCTGTGGGTCGAGTGCGCCGACCCTCGAGACCCGCTGCTTCAACGTCTCGCCTTCGACGTACTCGAAGACGATGTAGGGGTGGCCGCCGTCCTCGCCCGCGTCGATCACGGAGACGACGTTGGGATGGGAGAGCTTCGCGACCGCCCGCGCCTCCTGGCGGAAGCGCGCCAGCTGGTCCTCCTGCTCGGACATCTCGCGGTGCATCACCTTCACCGCCACCGGCCGGTCGAGCGTTTCGTCGCGCGCCAGGTAGACGGTCGACATTCCGCCGCTGCCGAGCTTTGCCTCCAGCCGGTAGCGGCCGGAAAGCACAGTTCCGATCATTGACCTTGAGGAACCAGCCTCCATCTAACTGTGCCTATTGTCGGGCATGCCGCTACTGGTTCTCTGCCGTCGCCGCGACTCCCGCTCAGGCAAGACGCGCTTCACGAGGGCCTTCGACGGCTCGGCCGATTCGCTTCGCCGCCGGATAATGGGCCCGCAGTAGGCGCAGCGCCTCTTCCTCGTCCTGCGCCGCGACCACGCAGCAGAAGCCGCAGCCCATGTTGAAGACCTCGTGCATCTCGGTGGAGGCGACGTCCCCGCGCTCGGCGATCAACTCGAAGATGGCCGGGACCGGCAGCGGGTCGTCGATCTCGTAGCCGACGTCGGCCGCGAGCCGCAGCAGGTTCTGGACCCCGCCCGAGGTGATGTGGGCGAGGCCGCGCACGTCCACCGGCGAGCGCAGCAGCTCCAGCACCGGCTTGACGTAGATCTCCGTCGGCTCCAGCAGGAGCTCGCCCAGCGGGCGGCCGAGCCGCTCATCCTCGAGCGGGATGCCCGCCAGCGCCTTGCGGGCCAGCGTGTAGCCGTTGGAGTGGATGCCGGAGGAGGGCAGGCCGATCACCGCGTCCCCGGGCCGCACCGCGGCGCCGTCGACGATCGCGTCGAGGGCCACCGTGCCGAAGCAGGCGCCGGAGACGTCGACGCCGCGGACCAGGTCGCCGAGCTGGGCGAGCTCGCCGCCGGGGATCTCGACCCCCGCCAGTTCCGCTCCCCGTGCCAGCCCGACGCCGATCTGCTCGCAGACGCCCGGGTCGGCGCGCTCGATCGCGATGTAGTCGAGCATCGCCAGCGGCTCGGCGCCGATGCAGATCACGTCGTTGACGTTCATCGCCACGCAGTCGATGCCGATGGTGTCGAAGCGGCCAAGCTCCTCGGCGACGAGCAGCTTGGTGCCGACGCCGTCCGTGGAGAGCGCGATCCCGAGCCGCTCGTCGATCCTGATCACGCTGGCGTAGTGGCCCGGCAGCGGCACCTGCCGCGAGGGGCGCCCCAGATCGATCGCGCCGAGCGCGCGGACGAGGCCGGCGACGGCGGAGTCCGCGGCCCCCTGGTCGACCCCTGCCTGTGCGTAGGCGTCTGCGCTCACGAGGTCGATTCTTTCAGGCGCTCTGCCAGGTCGGGGGCAGGCTCAAAGATGTGCTTACGGCCACTCCGGCGCTGAGTCAGCAGTCCCCTCTCGGCCAGGCGACGCAGATCGGTTCGGGCTGTCTCGTGAGTGACTCTGTGGCCCTTGGAGTGGCTGTCGAAGGTGTGGGTGAGATCAGGATGGCGGATGGCCTCGGTCAGAAGCGCGAGTTGTCGTCCATTGAGGTCATCGGTCCCTTGCAGAAGCTTCTCTACATCTCGCACCTCGGCGACCTTGCGCCTTAGATAGAGATGCAGGTCGGCGATTGCGCGCTCTATCACTTCCAGTTGATGTACGAGGAAGTACGTCGTATCGCCGCCGTCCGTCTCGGTTTCCACGAACGCCCGTGCATACTTGGCGGGCGCATTGCGAATGAATCGGGATATTGGAAGGTACTCCGCGAGCCAATAGTCCTGGGACTGCATCGCCCAGAAAAACAAGATTCGCGATGTCCGTCCGTTGCCGTCTTCGAACGGATGATCGTAGGCGAGCCAGAAATGAAGCAGGATCGCTCTTACAACCGGATGGACGAACGCATCGCCTGCGTCGTTTTCGTTAGCGAAGCGGCATAAGAGCTCCAGTCGTTCCGGAAGTTGCTCAGCGGGTGGGGGGATATGGATCGGCCGGCCGTCATCGCGGTCGAAGACAGCCACCCTGTCCTCGTCTGGACGCTGAAGACGTCCAGCGGCAGAGGGATCGTCGAGCGTTCCCTCCGTGACTATTCGGTGGAGCTCGAGAACGGAATCGGGCGAGAGTGTCTTACCCATGTCTTCTCGCATGAACTGCAGCGCCCGATAGTTGTTGGCGATCATGCGCTCACTGCGGTCTTTAGGTTCTCTGCCGCTCCGCAGCAGCTCTTTGGCGACCCGTCGAGAAGTTGTGGCGCCCTCGAGCTGGCTGGAGCGGATCGCCTCCTCCATCAACGAGTTGACCAGAAATCGAGTGCCGGCCTCTTGTTCGGAGGTGACGACCTCGTCCATGGCAACCTCGCCGCCGCAGCGCTGGTCGACATGGTGAAGGTGTCGCAGTACGACGTCGGGCAGCGTGTAGCCGAAGGGCTCTTTGTCGGGGCCCGTGAGAGGCAGGAAGCGGAAGTCGTCTCCTCGCGCCATCTTGATCTTCAGCCACCACTGCTCGCTGGTCAGCCCCGTGGGCGGCTCGAGATGTCGCAGCTTGTCCCAATGCAAGTACCGGTCTCGAGGAAGGACCTCACTCGACGCCGTAAAGGCAGCCACGGCATCTGCCGGGTCGAATTTCTCCATCAGGTCCGCCACCGAGGGGGCTTTCGCTACGTACATCGGAACTCCAAGTCAATTCCAAGTTTCTCCAATTTTTGGAATTGTAGACGAACTCCAAGTCAATTCCAAGTTTCTCCAATTTTTGGAGTTCCCTGCTAAACACGCTTCCGATCTTTCGTCAACACGACGACCGCCAGCGCCGCCCGGTAAGCGGCGTAGGGCCAGAGAGCACGATCGCGCTCGACGATCTGGATCAGCCGCTGCGATGCGAGGGTGGAGAAGAAGGAGGCGAGCGCCCCTGAGGCGAGGGAGCGCCGCAGCGGCGGCGCCGCGCCGCGCCGCGCCAGGCGGGCGCCCTTGAGGCAGCTGGCGCCGACGATGATCGGCAGCGCGATCGTGCGGGAGAGGAGGTTCGCCTGATCGCGCGAGAAGCCGCGCCAGCGGGCCGCCGCCAGCGTGACCCCGTTGCGGGAGACGCCCGGCGCGAGCGCCGCGGCCTGGGCGATCCCCAGGGCGAGGCCGTCGGCGGGTGTCGCATCTCCCCGGCCGCGCCGCTGGGGGCGGGTGTCGCCGACGAGCATCGCCGCGGCCCCCGCCAGCAGGCCGACCGCCGTCGCGCGCGGGCCGCCTAGCCGGCGCTCGATCGGGCGCTCGAGGGTGTAGCCGACCACCGCCGCGGGGAGGAATGAGAGGCCGAGGACCAGCGCCCGTCGCAGGTCGAAGGAGCGCAGCTCTTCGGCGATCGTGCGGCGCTGGCCGATCAGCAGCGCAGCCGCGGCGCCGGCATGCAGTGCGACCTCGAAGCTCTTGCGGTCCTCAGGGTCTATGCGATCCCAATCCCAGCCGGCAAGCCAGGGCACCAGCACGATGTGGGCGGAGCTGGAGATCGGCAGCAGCTCCGCCGGGCCCTGCACGATGCCCAGCGCCACAGCGCGCGCAGTCGGGATCGGGGCGGCGAGGGTCTCGTCTGGCGCCGCCGGGCTCAAGCGCCGCTCGAGCGGGCCGGCTCGGCCTCGGCGGGCGCGCTCTCCCCGGCCGCGGTGTCGTCGGTCCCGCCGCCGCCGCGCCGCCGCTTCACGAGCAGGTAGGCGACCAGGACCACGATCCCGACCACCACCGCGTAATCGATGTAGTGCAGGTGTTCCCGCCATTCTTCCCAGTTGTCGCCGACGCTGCGGCCGATCAAGGCCAGCATCAGCACCCAGGGGATGCAGCCGGCCAGGGTGAGGGCGGTAAAGCGCCAGAAGGGCATCCGCGCGACACCGGCCGGCAGCGAGATGAAGGTGCGGATGATCGGCAGCATGCGGGCGAAGAAGACGGTCACAGACCCGTAGCGCTCGAACCAGTTGTCGGCCCACTTCAAGTACTTGGGCGGGAGGTGGATGAAGCGGTTTTTCTCCAGCAGGTCGAGCCGGGCGTAGTAGCCGGCGGCGTAGGCGATCCAGGAGCCGACGAGGTTGCCGAGCACCCCCGCGGCGACGATTCCGAACAGGGTCAGTTCGCCTTCGGCGACGCTGAACCCGGCGAAGAGCATGATCGCCTCGCTCGGGACCGGCACGCAGGCGGACTCCAAGAGCATGAGGAGGAACACCGCGGGCAGGCCGGCGGCGTTGATGAAGTCCGTCGCCGCGTTGACGATCGGATCGAGGACGACGTTTGTGAGGCCTGCGAAGAGGAACATGCGGGGAGCGGGCATTGTAGGCGGGGACGCGAACAGCATCTAAACTCGCTTGGCGATGAGCGGGAAGCGCACGAGCATCCAGTCACCGTGCCCGCCGCGCCGTGAGGGGAGCGCGCCGCGGCGATGAGGCGGTTGAACCACCCCGTCTACCGGCATCGCGTCCTGCAGGTCCTCGCCGACGCGGCCCTGGTCGCGATCGCCTTCTACGGCGCCTTCCAGCTGCGCTTCCTCGACGATCCGCACGGCCTTCCCCACCGCTACCAGGTGCTCTTCGCCCAGGCGGTGGGCATCGTCGTGGTCGGCAAGCTGATCGTCTTCGCCGCCTTCGGCCTCTACCAGAAGTGGTGGCGCTACGTGAACGGCCGCGACTTCCTCGCCGTCGCCCGCGCGGTGGCGGTGGCCAGCGCCATCCTCGTCGTCTTCTTCACCGTCGCCCGGCCGTTCCACCACAGCATTCCCCGCTCGGTGGCGGTGATGGACTTCATCCTCACCCTGCTCCTCGTCACCGGCGCACGGCTGGCGGTGCGGCTGATAGTCGAGCGGCCCGCGCGCGGCACGCGCCTCGCCAAGCACGAGGTCCTCGTCGTCGGCGCCGGCTCCGGTGGGCAGATGGTCGTGCGCGAGCTGCAGCTCAACCCGAACCTGGGCGCCACGGCGATCGGCTTCGTCGACGACGATCGCCGCAAACGGGGGATGCGGATGCTGGGCTTGAAAGTGCTCGGCTCCACCAACGAGATCGAGACGATCCTCGACGAGACCGAGCCCGACGAGGTCGTGATCGCGATCCCGTCCGCCCCCGGCACTCTGCGCGCCAAGGTGGTCGCCGCCTGCCGCGATCGCGAAATCCGCGTCCGCACCCTGCCGACCGTGTTCGAGCTGCTGCGCGGCGGAGTGCAGCTCAACAGGCAGCTGCGCGAGGTGCAGGTGGAGGACGTGCTGGGCCGCGACCCGATCGCGGTCGAGCTCGATCGCGTCGGCGCCTACCTGCGCGACCGCATCGTGCTCGTCACCGGCGCCGGCGGCTCGATCGGGTCCGAGCTCTGCCGCCAGATCGCCCGCGTCGGCCCGCGGCTGCTGGTGATGCTCGACCACGCCGAGGACAACCTCTTCGAGATCGACCGCGAGATGGTCGAGGAGCGCCACTTCAGCGCCGTCGAGTCGGTGCTGGCCGACTGCAAGGAGCCGGCGCGGATGCTGGAGACGATGCAGCGATTCAAACCCAGCGTCGTCTTCCACGCCGCCGCCTACAAGCACGTGCCGCTGATGGAGGCCAACCCGTTGGAGGCGATCCGCAACAACGCCCTGGCCACCAAGATCACCGCCGAGACGGCGGCCGCCTCGCAGGTCGAGCGCTTCGTGCTGATCTCCACCGACAAGGCGGTCAACCCGAAGACCGTGATGGGCGCCTCGAAGGCGATGGCCGAGTGGATCGTCGAGCTGGCCGCCCACAGGCACCCCGGCACCCGCTTCGCCAGCGTGCGCTTCGGCAACGTCCTCGCCTCCTCGGGCAGCGTGGTGCCGATCTTCCGCAGCCAGATCGAGCGCGGCGGGCCCGTCACGGTCACCCATCCGGAGATGAGCCGCTACTTCATGACCATTCCCGAGGCGGTCCAGCTGGTGATTCGCGCCGGCGACATCGGGGCCGGCAAGGGGGAGGTCTTCGTGCTCGACATGGGCGAGCCGGTGAAGATCATCGACCTCGCCCACAACATGATCCGCCTCGCGGGCTACGAGCCCGAAGCCGACATCGCGATCGAGTTCACCAAGCCCCGGCCGGGCGAGAAGCTCCACGAGGAGCTCTTCGGGCACGCCGAGAATGAGCAGCCGACGGCGGCGAAGCGGATCCGCCGCGCCGTCCGCGAAACGCCGCTGGACCCCGAGTGGGTCGAGTCGACGATGAATTCGCTGGAGCATCTGGTGATGGCCGGCGACGAGGCGAATCTGGCCGACCGCGTGGTCGAGATGATCGCCGCTCCGGGCGGGGACGCGGCGACAGTCGCCGCCGACGAGTAGCCTCTCGCAGCCAACTTTGGTTGACGTGATCCAGGAAATCGGCGCCTTCGCCGGCTTGGCCGCGTTCCTCGGCCTCGCCGTCCTTGCCCTGCTCTCGTTTACCCAGGGCCGCGATATTCGACGCCTGCGCGAGTGGGCGGGATCGGCGCCGGAGCGCGATACCGAGCGCAAGGAGGCGACATCCGCCGTCGCCGCCCAACGGGCTGAGGAGCTGCGACGCCTGGAGGAGGCGCGTACCGCCGAGCACGAGGCGGCCGATCTGCGTGAGGAGCGGCGCCGCCGGCGGGAGGCGGGGCTGCCCGAACTGACCCGCGGCGAGCGGCTGCGCCAGCGCTTCTCCTCACAGGGCCGCCTCAGCGAGCCGCTCTATCTGGTCGGGATCTTCCTCGCCGCCCTGCTCGTCACGGGCGGCGTCGCCTATGCCGCCCTGCATGGTTTCGGCGGCGACAGCGGCAACGGCGGCGGCAAGACGCAGCACAGCGCCAAGTTGAAGCCGAGCGAAATCGAGGTCACGGTGCTCAACGGGACCGCGGTCCCGGGCTTGGCCAAGGAGTACGGCGAAAAGCTCGAGAACAAGCACTTCAGGCTCGGGGCGGTATCCAACAGCAGCTCCAGCTTCGAAGAAAGCGTCGTCATGTTCGAGCGTGGCAGCGCCCCCGAGGCGCGGCGGGTCGCCAAGGAGCTGGGGATCTCGGACGTGCGGTTGATGACCACCGATGTCGAATCGGACTCCGGCGGCGCACCCGTCTCGGTGATCGTCGGCGAGGACAATGCCTCGTCGGCCGGCTGACGGTTTCGCCGTCCCGGTCGTCTTCGCGCTCCTCGTCCTCGCCACGGTCGCGGCCTTTGCCTGGTCGCAGCGGCTGAAGCGCGACCCCCTCGTCATCGACCACGTCACCTTCCGGGCGGTGAACACGGGCGGGACGCCTGATGCCGGCGCCGGCAAGGGGGGAGAAGGCGGCCCACCGCCCCCTGTTCCCCCCGCGGGCAAGGAAGGCGGCGCGGCCTCCAAGAAGCGCCGCGAACCGGTGCGGGCCTTCACCCCGAACGGCGACTGCCGCAACGACCGGATCAGGATCCGCTTTCGCGTCACCCGCTCCGATACGGCGATCGTGCAGGTGGTGGAGCCGGGAGGGCGGCTGATGATCACGCTGGCCCGCGAGCGCTACCTGAAGCGCTACCACTTCTTCACCTTCTATTGGGCGGGCCAAAGCCGCGCCGGCGGCACCGCGCCGCCCGGCCGCTACAAGCTGCGCGTGAAACTGCTCGGGCAGGACCGCACCCTCGTACCCCCCGGCGCGATCCTCCTGCACCGCGCCGCCCAGAAGCCCCTGCCCGGTTGCAAGGCGGCCGAGTCGGGAGCGGCGCCTTGAGCGACCTGCTGGCGGGGCTTGGGATCCTGGCCGCCTCCGCGGCCGCGGCGGGCGCGATCCTCCTGCCGCCCGGCCGCACACGGGCCGCGGCGATGCTGGCGGCGGCGATCCTGGTCCCGGTGCTGATCCTCGGCGACCAGTGGCACTCCGCGGCGATCGTCGACCTGCGCCACGATCCGGCGCGCCTCGTCGCCCTGGCCGCGGTCGCTGTCGCAGCCGCCGCGGCGCTGGCCACCACCTTCTACCGCTGGCCGCTCCTGCTGCCGCTGGCGATCGTCGCCGCACTCCCTTTCCGGGTGCCGCTGGAAGCGGGCGGCGAAACCGCCAACCTCCTCGTCCCTCTCTACCTCGTAATAGCCGGCGGCGTAGCGGCCGCCGCCGTCAGAGACCGAACCACTGGGCCGGTGAGTTCCCCCGGAACAGCGGCTCAATGGCTACCGCGGGTATTGGCAGCTGTCGTTGTGCTGTACGGGGTGCAGACCCTGTACTCGGCCGATTTCTCCAAAGGCCTGCAGAACGTCTGCTTCTTCTTCGTGCCCTTTTCGCTCGTCTACGGCCTGCTGCGGGAGGTGCGGTGGGACCGCGCGCTTCTCCGCGCCGCCCTCACGGTGGTGGTCGTCGAGGCGGTGGCGTTCGTGGTCGTCGGCACGGTCGAGTACCTGAGCCAGAGCCTCTTCTGGAACGACCAGGTGATGCGCTCCAACGAGTTTCACACCTACTTTCGCGTCAACTCGGTCTTCTGGGACCCCAACATCTACGGCCGCTACCTGGCGCTGGCGATCACGCTCGTCATGGCGGCCTTGATGTGGGCTCGCGACCGCCGTACCGCCGCCCTGCTCACAGGCCTGATCGCGGTGCTCTGGTTCGGCCTCGTCCCGACCTTCTCCCAGTCGAGCTTCGCCGCTCTGCTGGTGGGGCTGGCGGTCCTCGCCGGCCTGCGCTGGAGCCTGCGCTGGACGCTCGCCGCGGTCGGCGTCGGCGCGTTCCTCGGGATAGCGATCGTCCTCTTCGCCGGTGGCGCCTCGAAGCTGACTCCCGATCGCTGCAACGTCGACACCGGCGGCCGCTGCAATCTCGTTTCGGGAGGGGCGCGGCTCTTTGGACAGCGGCCGATATGGGGCTACGGGTCCGGCGCCTTCCCCCACGCTTACCGCGAACATGTGGCGGCTGGGGGGGAAGCGCCGGTGTCGGTCTCCCACACCGAGCCGATCACGGTGGCGGCCGAGCAGGGCCTGATCGGCCTGGCCGCCTACGCCGCTCTGATCGGCGTGGCCCTCTGGACGATGGCATCGGGCACGATCGGCGCTCGAGCCGGGCCCGAGCGCCCGGCGATCTTGGCCGCCTTCGTCGCCCTGCTGGTTCACACGATGGCCTACGCCGGTTTCTACGAGGACCCGATCGCCTGGGTGCTGCTGGCGCTGGGTGGGTCGCTGGCGGCCTTGGAACGCCCGGTCCGTTCCTCGACGTAGGCTCGGCTCAATGAACTCGCGGCGAGCCCTCTGATGTCCGGATACCTGCGCCGCCTGGCGACGACCGGCACCGCTTACACCGCCGCCAGCGTCCTCTCGAAGGTGATCGCGGTCGCGCTGCTGCCGCTCTACACGCGCTACCTGACCAAGTCCGACTACGGGAACGCGGAGGTGATGTTCGCGGCCGTCGTCGCGGCGAGCATCGTCATCCGGCTGGGCGCGATCGAGGCCCTGCTGCGCTTCTACTACCAGGAGGACGAGAGCCCCGCCAAGGTCGTATCGACATCGTTCGCCGCCCTCTTCTGGTTCGCCACCGCGGCTGCCCTGGTCGCGCTGCCCTTCGCCGAGCCGATCGCCGAAGCGCTGCTCGATCCCCGCGCCGCCGATCTGGCGCAGGCCACCGAACTGGCGCGGATCTCGATCGGCGGCCTCTGGGTCCTGACCCTCTACGAGTACCTGCTCACCATCTTCCGGCTCGAAGAGCGCGCCCGCCCCTATTTCCTGACCACGATCCTCAGCGTGCTGGCGACGATCGCGGTGACGGTGGTGCTCGTCGTCGGTAAGGACGAGGGCGCCCGGGGGCTGCTGGTCGGCAGCTATGCCACCGGCGGCGCCTTCGTCCTCGGGCTGCTCTTCGTCCACCGCCGGCGCCTATCGCTCTGGTTCGACCGGGTCCTCCTGCACCGCCTGCTGCGCTTCGGCCTGCCGACGATGCCGGCCGAGCTCTCCCTCTACCTGCTCAACTTCGCCGACCGCCTGATCATCCTGCGGGTCGCCGGCGCCGGCGCCGTGGGCCTCTACTCGATCGCGGTCAAGTTCGCCCAGGGGGTCAACGTGCTCGTGCGCGGCTTCCAGCTCGCCTGGCCCCCCCTTGCCTATTCGATCCGCGACGACGACGAGGCGAAGGTGGTCTACGCGGCGGTGGTGACCTGGTTCTCCGCCTGCTGCACCTGGGTCGTCTGCGGGATGTGGCTCTTCTCGCGCTGGATCGTGCAGGCGCTGGCGGCGCCGCGGTTCTTCGACTCCTACGAAGCGATCGGCCTGGTCTCCACCGGCGTCACCCTCTACGCGCTCTACATGGTGCTGCTGGTGATCCTCGGCCGCACGGGCCGCACCGAGCTCAACTTCCCGGCCACGATCGCCGCCCTGGTTGTGAATATCGGCCTCAACCTGGCGCTGGTCCCCCCGCTGGGAATCGTCGGCGCCGGCATCGCCCTCGTCGCCTCATATCTGGTCGTGCTGGCGCTGATGTACGGGTTCACGCAGCGGCTGTTCCCGGTCCCCTACGAATGGCTGCGGCTGGCCCGGGTCGTCCTCATCGCCGCCGCGCTGGTCCTCTTCGGCGAGCTGCTGCTGCCCACCGAGGGCGCCGCGGGCCTGGGGGCGCGGGCGCTGCTCTGGCTCGCCTATCCCGTCCTACTGATGGCGAGCGGCTTCTTCACCGCCGAGGAGCGGGGCTGGCTGGCCCTCCTGCGCCATCCGCGCGCCCTCGTGGACCGCCTGCGCGAGGCGGGAGCACGGCCGCCGGCGGTGGACGGCTCTCTCCCCGAGGCCTACGAGGCTGAGCTCATCGATGAAGATGCTCGTCTTTGACTCGTCAGGGCTTTTTGGCGAGGTCTCTGATTGCCGTTCCGCGGTTGGGGAGGAGGGCCTGGCGGGCGTGGGCCCAGTAGACGCGCGCCGGGCGGTTGGGCATCGCGGCGGCCGCCAGCGCCCGCAGGGCGTATGACCAGGCGGTGAGGACTCGCACCGCGATCGCCGCCGCGCCGGAATGGTGCTTGCGCATGTAGAGATCGCGGTTGCGGTGGAATTCGACGATCCGAGGCAGGCCGGCGCCGAGGTCGGTCGAGAGCTGGTCGTGGTGGATGGCGCGCGCCGCCGGCACGTAGAGGGTCGGCCAGCCGGCGTCGGCCAGCCGCCGGGCGAAGTCGCACTCGTCGTAGTAGACGAAGAAGTCGGGGTCGAGGTATCCGACCTCCTCGGCCGCCTCCCGCCGCACGAGCAGGGCGCTCGACTGCGCCCAGTCGACGGCCCGGGTCTCATCGCCGCCGCTCTGCACGGTGAAGCGGCGGTGCAGGAACAGCGCCCCCACGGCCGCAGTGCCGACCCCCGGGAAGCGCCACGCGCAGGGCACCGGCTGCCCGGCCGAGTCGAGCAGCCGCGCACCGGCCGCCCCGGCGCGCGGGTCGTCCTCCAGCGCGCCGACCAGCGCCGCCGCCGCCCCCGGCTGCAGCTCGGAGTCCTCGTTCAGCAGCAGGCAGTAGCGGCCCTTCGCCTCGCGCAGCAGCGTCGAGTCGTTCTCCGCCTTGCCCGCCCGGGAGTCCCGCGCGATCAGCCGGACCTCCTTCCAGCCGGTGCGCACCGCCTCGGCAGAACCGTCGTCGGAGGCGTTGTCCAGCACCAACACCTCGCTCTCGATGCCCTCGGGGTGGGTGCGCGAGATCGCCTCGAGGCAGGCGAGCAGGTGCCCGCGGCCGTTCGTGTTCACAACGCAGTAGGAGAGCGTGGGTGCCACGCCGCCACGATAATCGGCGGCGCATGACTCAGGTAAGAGTGCAACTGGTCGATCCCTCGGCGTTCACGCCTCCCTACGACCGCGCCCTCGCGGCGGCCCTCGCCGGCGCCGGCGCCGATGTGGAGCTGCTCACCAGCCGGTTTCTCTACGGCCCCGTGCCGGCTGCCCGCGGGTACGGGGTCGAGGAGCGCTTCTATCGCCGCAGCGCCGCCCGCGGCCTCGACGCGCCCGCGCGCCGCGCCTTCAAGCTCGCCGAGCACGTTCCCGACATGCTGCGCCTGCGCTCCGCCCTCGACGCCGACGTCGTCCACTACCAGTGGCTCACCGTGCCGGTGCTCGACGCCCTGCTGCTGCCTTCCCGCCGCCCGCGGGTGATGACCGCCCACTACATCGCCCCCCCGGGCGCGAGCCACCGGCAGCTCTCCCGGGCCCGCCGCGTCCTCTCCCGCATGGATGCCGTCGTCGCTCATTCCGAGCACGGCGCCGCGCGGCTGCGGGACCAGCTCGGGATCGACCCGGCCCGGGTGCGCACGATCCCCCACGGCGCCTTCGACTACCTGACCGCCTTGCCGGAGGAAAAGCCGCTGCCCGAGGAGCTCGAGGGCGCCGAGGGCCCGGTGATCCTCTTCTTCGGCCTCCTGCGCCCCTACAAGGGGCTCGACGTCCTGCTGGAGGCCTTCACCGGCCTCGAGGGCGCCGAGCTCTGGATCGTCGGCAACCCCCGCATGGACGTGGAGCCCCTGCGCCGCCTCGCGGCCGCGGCCGGGGGCCGCGTGCGCTTCCTGACCCGCTTCGTCGAGGAGGCGGAGATGCCGCCGATCTTCCGCCGCGCCGACGTCCTCGTGCTGCCCTACCGCGACGCCGAGCACTCGGGCGTCCTGTACTCCGGGCTCGCATTCGGCAAGCCGATGGTTCTGAGCGCCGTGGGCGGCTTCCCCGAGGTTGCCGGGGAGGGCGCGGCGCGGCTGGTGGCTCCCGAGGACCCCGGGGCCCTGCGGGGGGCCCTGCGGGAGCTGGTCGCCGACGAAGCCGCGCGGGCGGAGCTCACCGAGGCGGCGCTCCGGGCCGCGACCGGGCCCTTCTCCTGGGACCGCGCGGCGCGGCTGACGCTGGACCTCTACCGCGAACTGCTGGAGGGCGAACCGCGGGAGGAGCGGAAGTGACCGCGGCGGCGATCGTCTTCTGGGCCTGCCTGGGGCTGATCTTCTACACCCACCTCGGCTACCCGCTGCTGCTCTGGGCGCTGACGAGGAGCCGCTCCAGGGTCGAGCCCCGCATGGCGGACGCGGGAGCAGAGCACAGGCCGGCCGTCTCCCTGATCGTCGCCGCCTACGACGAGGAGGACGTGATCGCCGCCAAGGTCGCCAATGCGCTGGCGCTCGAGTACCCGCGCGAGCGGCTGCAGGTGATCGTCGCCTCCGACGGCTCCTCCGACGCCACGGTGGAGCGGGCCCGAGCCGCGGGGGCCGACCTCGTCCTCGACCTTCCCCGCAGCGGCAAGACGGCGGCCCAGAACGCCGCCGCCGCGGAGGCTTCGGGAGAGATCCTCGCCTTCTCGGACGCCAACAGCGTTTGGGACGCCGGCGCCCTGCGGCGCCTCGCCGAGCCGTTCGCCGAGCCGGCGGTCGCCTACGTCTGCGGCCAGGTCCGCTTCGTCGATGCGGGCGGCGGCAATCTCGAGGGCGCCTACTGGCGCTACGAGATGGCGGTCAGGGAGATGGAGTCCGACCTCGCCGGGGTGACTGCGGGCAACGGTGCGATCTACGCGGTGCGCCGCGAGGCCTACGTCCCGCTGCGCGCCTCGGGCAGCCATGACCTCTCCTTCCCCTTCCTGCTGGCAAAGCGGGGGCTGCGCTCGATCTATGTCCCGGCGGCGCGCGCCGAGGAGAGGATGGTGCCGACGCTGGAGGGCGAGTTCGCCCGCAAACGCCGCATGATGGTCGGCCTCTGGGACATCGTCGCCGGGGAAGGGATGCTGGCGCCGCGCGGCTACCCGCCGCTCTACGCCCTGGAGCTGGCCTCGCATCGGCTGCTGCGCTACCTGACGCCCTTCCTGCACCTCGGCGCCCTGGCGGCGAACCTGGTCCTGCTCGGCGAGGGCTGGGTCTACACCGCCGCCCTCGCGGCTCAGCTCGCCTTTCTGGCCGCCGCCCTGCTCGGCCGCCGCCTTCCGGCCGCCCCTCTGCGCATCGCGCGCTACTACACGATGACCACCGCCGCGATCGCCGTCGGGCTCTGGGACAGGCTCCGCGGCGGCCCGCCCGGCACCTGGGAGAAGGCGCCCGGAACGAGAGTGGAGATGTAGAAGATGCCGCGCGCCCTCGACATCGCGATCGCCCTGGTCGTCCTGCTCCTGCTCTCGCCGGTGCTCCTGATCGCCGCGATCGCGATCAAGCTCGGCAGCCGCGGCCCGGTCTTCTATCGCCAGCGCCGTGTCGGCCTGGGCGGCCGCGAGTTCGAGATGCTGAAGCTGCGCACGATGGTGCAGGGCTCAGACCCGGTCGGGATCGGCACCGTAGTCACCCGCGAGGACCCTCGGGTCACCGGCGCGGGCCGCTTCCTGCGCCGAACCTCGCTCGACGAGATTCCCAACCTGATCAACGTGCTGCGGGGCGAGATGGGGATCGTCGGGCCGCGGCCGACGATCCCGGCCCAGGTCGACGGCTACACCCCTCGCCAGCGCCGCCGTCACGAGGTTCGCCCCGGTATCACCGGCTGGGCGCAGGTCCAGGGCAGGGCGGGCATCCCCTGGGAGGAGCGGATCGAGCTCGACCTCCACTACGTCGAACACCGCAGCCTCTCGCTCGACCTCCGTATCCTCGCGCGGACCGCCTGGCTGCTGGTCAGCGGACACGGGCTCGCGCCCGACTAACAAGGGGAGGAAGGGATGGCGTCGTCGTTCACGATCACATACGTAGGAGGCCCGACGGCGCTGCTGGAGGTCGGCGGCCTGCGGCTGCTCACCGACCCCACCTTCGATCCTCCCGGGCGGCGCTACAACTTCGGCTGGGGAACCTCCTCGCGCAAGCTGGACGGGCCGGCGCTGACGCCTGAGGCGTTGAGCCCTGTGGACGCCGTCCTGCTCAGCCACGATCACCACGACGACAACCTCGACGATGCCGGGCGGGCCATGCTGCCCTCGGCCGGCCAGGTGCTGACCACCCCGTCGGGCGCCAAGCGGTTGGGCGGCAACGCCGTCGGGCTGGCGCCCTGGAGCTCGACCACGCTGCCGATGCCCGAGGGCGGTGAGTTGCGGGTCACCGCGACACCCGCCCGTCACGGGCCGCCGCTGAGCAGGCCGCTGGTGGGCGAGGTGGTCGGCTTCGTGCTCGAGTGGGACGGGCAGCGCCACGGAGCGCTCTGGATCTCCGGCGACACCGTCTACTTCAATGGCGTGGCCGAGGTGGGCAGGCGCTTCGACGTCGGCACGGCGCTCATCCACCTCGGGGGTGTGCGATTCCCGACTACGGGCCCGGCCCGCTACACGATGAACGCAGCCGAGGCGGTCCGCGTCGCCGGCGAGTTCCAGTTGCAGACGCTGCTGCCGATCCATTACGAGGGGTGGAAGCACTTCCGCCAGGGGCGCGCCGCCGTCGAGCGCGCCTTTGCCGCCGCCGGGATCGAGAACCGGGTTCGCTGGCCGCGCGCGGGCGAGCCGGAGACGGTCGAGGCCTGACGCTCCGACCTCGCGCATCTGACGCGCCTCGCCCCCTGACGCCGCGGTTTCACGCATAGGATTTTGCGATGAGCGAGACCGCCGAAGTGAGCCTCCGTCCATTCCAGCCCGGCGACGCCGCGGCCGTCCACCGCTGGTTCAACAACCCGCAGGCGACGAGGACCCTGATGGAGCAGCGCGAGAGCTTCGCGCTCGAGCAGGCCGAGGGTTGGGTAGAGCGGGCGATGGACGAGTCGGGAGAGGACCGCAAGTTCGCGATCCTCGTCGAGGGCCACGAGGAGCCGGTCGGCTTCACCGCCCTCTACGGGCTCTTTCGCCAGACCGCCCCGGAGCTGGGAGCGCTGATCGGGGACGAAGTGCGCGGCAGGGGGGTTGGCCGCCGCGCCGAGGCGCTGACGATCTCCAAGGCCTTCGACGAGTTCGGCGCCCATCGCGTCTACGGGCGCATCCCGGCTCACAACGAGGCGGCCAAGCGGGTGGTGACCAGCCTCGGCTGGCGCCACGAGGGGACGATGCGCGCCCACCTGCGCGGCAAGGACGGCGAGCTCGCCGACTGCGAGGTCTGGGGCGTGCTGCCCGACGAGTTCCGCGCCGCCGCCGCGGACCTGCTTTGAACGCGGCCGCGGAGTTGGTCGCCGACGGGGGCGAGGCCGCCGCCGGCGAGGAGTTCTTCCGCTGCCGTCCCTTCCTCGCCGCGGAAGGGGTCACCCACACTCTGCGAATCGCCGCCGGCGGGGTCGAGCTGCTGGCGCCGCTGATCGTCCGCGAGGTGCCCGGCGGCGAAGGCCTCGACGCGATCTCCCCCTACGGCTATCCGGGAATCGCCGTCACGCTCCCCGGGGGAGTTGGGCGGCCCGCCGAAGCGGGGGAGGCCCTCGAGGCCGACCGGGCTGGGCAGGGCGCTCCGGGGCTCCCCCCGGCAATCGACCCCGGCGAGATCGACTTCTCGGCCACCGGTCTGGTCAGCGCCTTCATCCGCCACACCCTCGCCGACCCGCCCCTGCGCGGCGCCAGCGAGCGCAACATGGTGCAGATCGCCGATCCAGCGCTGCCGCCCAAGAGCCGCATGAGCGACCGTCAGCAGATCCGCCGCAACCTCAAACGCGGCTACGAGCTGCGAGCGGTGCCGGGCCCGCGGACGAGCGGCGAGGAACGCGCCGGCTTCCTGGCCGCCTACGAGCAGACGATGCGCCGCACCGAAGCCGCGGAGCGCTACTTCTTCGCCGCCGCCTACTTCGACCTCGTCCTCGCCGCCGAGGGCACCTGGCTCGTTTCGGCGCTCGCCCCCGACGGTGAGCTCGCCGCCGCCTCGATCGCCGCTCGCAGCGACGGCTTCCTTCACTACTACCTGAGCGGCAGCGCCGACTCGCACCTGCGCGACTCGCCTATGAAGAACGTCGTCGCCTCTCTGTGCGAGCTGGCGGCCGCCGAGGGCCTGCCGCTCAACCTGGGCGGCGGCATCTCACCGGGCGACCCGCTGGAGGAATTCAAGCGCGGCTTCGCCAACCGCGAGCAGGCCTGGCGGACCTCGGAGATCGTCTGCGACCCAGATGCCTACCAGCGCCTCTCCGCAGGCCGCGCAGCCGGCGGTTTCTTCCCCGCCTACCGCCGCGCTCCCTGACCAGCGGCCTTCCCCGCCTGCGGGCTCCTTACAAGCGGGGGCGCTGGGGGGTCAGCTCGGGTTACGCGGGGTCGGGCCGGTGAAGGGGAAGCCTTCGACCGGCTCGGGAGCCTTGCCCCAGGTTGCCTTGCCGAAGGCCCGGATCGCGTCGAGGGTGATCGAGCCC
Source organism: Solirubrobacterales bacterium (assembly GCA_035707825.1). Taxonomy (GTDB): domain Bacteria; phylum Actinomycetota; class Thermoleophilia; order Solirubrobacterales; family 70-9; genus VRUE01. Next base: position 4,013 of record DASSTR010000020.1, on the reverse strand, counting down.
TTGTAGGTGGGGCAGCCGATCAGGTTGGTCCAGGTCGTCGCGGCGACGGCGTAGCTCATGTTCGAGTTCGGGAAGAGCAGCGTCGCCCCGTACATGGTGTCGTAGAGGCCTACGAGTTCCAGCTGCGCCTTCTCGGGCAGGTCGGGTTCGTACTGGATCTCCAGGCGGCCATGCTCGAGTGAGTGGACGAGGTCGATTTCGAGCGGCATTTCGCTGTAGGCGCCGTCGGCCTGCTGGTAGGGCGGGTCGACGTGATTGCCGGAAGTGGGGGGGTTGGTCCCGTAGTGAGGCGTCGGCGACCCCGGCGAGATGTGGGTGCGGCCCTCGTTCTTGAGGTTGAGGCGGAGGTCGCAGCCGGCCTGCTTCGCAGCCTGTTTCAGGTTGGCGACCGCGACGGCCGGCGGCGCGGTGCCGCTGCGGCTGTCGGGCGAAATGCCGTTGGTGGAGCCGCTTTCCTGGTTGATGTGGGCGCTGCCGCTGTCCCCGCCTCCGGACGAGGCGATGACGACGATCGCGACGACGAGAACGAGCACGAGCACGGCGGCGACGGCGTAGGCGACCGCCAGCCGGCGTTTCTCGGAGCCGGCGCTCTGCGCTTCGCGTTCTTCGCGCGCTTCGCGGAGTCTTTCTCTCTCTTCCTCGCGACGGTTTGCCATGCGGTCGAGGAGTTTAGAAGCTGTTGGGGGAAAGCGCCGCTCGAGCCGGGATCAGGCCCCGGCCACGGCGCCGGTGCCGCCGGCGCGCTGCCATGGCTTGGCCGCCTTCAGGGCGCCGAGCACGGCCCGGGTCGCAGGCGCCCTGTTGAGCGCATAGAAATGGATGCCGGGCACCCCGGCCAGCAGCAACTCGGTGCATTGCTGGGCGGCGAAGGCGACGCCGAGCTCGAACTCGGCGCGCTCGTCCCCTTCGGCGGCCTGGAAGGCGGCTTCGAGCCGCTCGGGGATCGTCGCGTCGCAGAGCTCGCAGATCCGCTTCGTCTGCGCGAAGCTCGCCACGGGGATCACGCCGGCGAGGATCGGCACCTCGATGCCTCGCTCCCTGGCGCCGGCGACGAAGTCGAAGTAGACCCGGTTGTCGAAGAAGAGCTGCGTGATCAGGAACGAGGCGCCGGCTTCGACCTTCGTCTTCAGGTAGGCGAGGTCGGTGTCGAGGTCGGGGGCCTCGGGGTGCACCTCGGGAAAGCACGCGCCTCCGACCGTGAAGTCCCAGCCGGAGGTGATGAAGGCGGACAGCTCGGCGGCGCTGCCCAGCCCCCCCTCGGGCTGGACGAAGTCCTCCTCTCCCCGCGGTGGGTCGCCGCGCAGGGCGAAGACGTTCTCGATCCCGGCCGCCTCGATCCGGTCGAGGGTGGCCGAGAGCCCCTCGCGGGTCTCCCCGACGCAGCTCAGGTGCGCCATAACCTCGAGCGCGAGCTCCTCCTTGAGCGTCTTGGTGATCTCGACCGTGCCCTCGCGGGTCGAGCCGCCGGCGCCGTAGGTGACGGAGGCGAAATCGAGCCCCAGCTCATTCAGGGAGCGAGCGGTCGCGAAGAGCCCCTCCCTCGCCTCGTCCGTCTTCGGTGGGAAGAACTCGACCGAGAAGGTCGGCCCCCGCCGGGCGATGATCTCGTCGATGCGCATCCGGGCAGGGTAGCCAGTGCGGCTCGCCTGCTCCTTGCCGGTGGCGCCGCGGCTCGAATGGTGCAGGCGATCGGCCGCCCCGGCGGAATTTGGCGGAGATTGCGGGAAATTCGGCGGCTTCCCCTGGCGCCGCGATCGACCCGGCGCTAACGTCGTCTTGCGACCGGGAGAGAGAGGCCCCGCAGAAAGCCAAAGCGGGACACCATCTCGAAGGTGGCGCAAGGAGCTTCTGCGTGCGAAGGCTACGCACGAGGGCAGGCGACGAGCGTCATCACCGGTCGTTTTTCGTTCTTGCAGGGGATGTGCGGCACCGGTCGTTCGCGCGGCGCCGCCTAAGCCCCGGCGTCGGGCGTCCGACTCGGTCTCTACGTTTGGCGCCGGTCGCGGAGTACCTGCCCTCCGGTGACCGCGCGCGCCGGGGCGCAACCAGGGAGCAGGGCGCCGCAGGCGAGACCCCCCGGCCCGTCGCCACGGCTAGCCCGCCCGCTCCCGATCTGATGCATGCCCGCTTTCGTCTCCGCGTATGCCCCACCAGTGGGGGTGTGGAAGGATCGCCGGGATGAGCGCTGGACTCCGTTACGAGCGGACGGGAGCCGCGGCGGTGCTGACCATCGACCGGCCGCAGCGGCGCAATGCCGTCGACGGCGCCACCGCCGAGCTGTTCCGCCAGGGCCTGCGCGACTTCGAGGCCGACGAGGGCGCCCGCGTGCTCGTTCTGACAGGAGCCGGCGGCGAGGCCTTCTGCGCCGGGGCCGACCTGAAGGCGCTCGACCTCGACGTCGACCATCCCGACGGCCCGATGGGCCCGACCCGTCTGACGCCGGCCAAGCCGGCGATCGCCGCGGTCGACGGCTGGTGCCTGGCCGGCGGCGTCGAGCTCGCTCTCTGGTGCGACATGCGCCTGGCCACCCCCGGGTCGACCTTCGGCCTCTTCGAGCGGCGCTGGGGCGTCCCTCTCGTCGACGGCGGCACCCAGCGGCTGCCGCGCACGGTCGGCATGGGGCGGGCGCTGGAGCTGATCCTCACCGGCCGCCCCATCGACGCAGCGGAGGCCCACCGGATCGGCCTCGTCAACGAGGTGGTCGCGCCCGGCGCGCATCTCGAGCGGGCGCTGGAGCTGGCCGAGAAGATCGCCTCCTTCCCTCAGGAGACGATGCTCGCCGATCGCCGCGCCGCGATCGAAGGGTTCGGCATGCCGCTGGAGGAGGGCATCGCGCTCGAGCACAGGCTGGGCCGTGAGGTGCTCGATGTCGCGGTGCGCGGCGCCGCCCGCTTCGCCGGCGGCGAGGGCCGCCACGGCGAGGGCGTCTAACCAAAGGACGCTCAGCCTAGGCGTCCCGTCCTTGCCCGCCCGCCACGCGGCGCATCTCCTCACCGGCCTTCTCCGAGCCGAGGTAGGGCATCAGCACGGCGAAGACGAGCTCGGGGAGGACGCGCTCGAGCTCGGCCCCGCGCCCGGCCCGGACCTCTTCGAAGATCATCGACGTCGCCCCCCCGACCGCCAGCCGGGCGGTGTCGGCGGGGAGCGCGTCCCCCTGTCCCGAATAGGCGCGTCCCTCGTCGAGGAAGGGCACGAAGCGGTCCAGGGCGGCGCGGTAGCGCTCGCGGGTGTCCTCGCCGATCGCCGTCACCTCCACCATCGCCATGCGGGCGATCTCGGGCTCCGACGAGAGCAGCTCGACCAGCGCCCGCAGGCCGGTGCCGACCCGCTCCGGCCAGGGGCAGTCGACGGTGCCGACGAAGGCGTTCGAAACGCGCGCGACAAGCAGGTCGATCATCGCGTCGTAGGACTCCAGGAAGCAGCCTTCCTTGTCGCCGAAGGTCTCGAAGAAGACGGCCTCCGTGACGCCCGCGGCACGGGCCACGTCGGCCACCAGAGTCGCTTCGTAGCCTTTCTCCGCCGCCACCCTCAGCATCGCCTCGAGCATCCGCTCGCGTTGCGGCCGAGCCGGCCGGCCGGGCTGGTGACCCCGCCGCCGGCCGTTCTGCGCTTCGGAGTCCGAGGCGGATTGGGGGAGCATGCCCGGCAATCTAGGGCAGGTCTTCGACCCTGTCCACGCTGCCCGCAGGCAACGTCCCACATTGCGTTGCAAGGGTCGGCGCGCGGCTGCCGCGCCCTAGACTGCGGCGCTATGCGCACGCCCCCATCGCAGCTCCGAAACGCTCCTTTCCGTCGGGTCGGAGGGAACGCACGATGACCAGGGTAGGCATCGTCGGCCTCGGCTACGTCGGCCTGCCACTGGCGGTGGCATTCGCCGAGGCCGGTCACGAGGTCGTCGGCTTCGACGTCGACCCCCGCAAGGTGGAGGGCCTTTCCGCGGGGCGCAGCCACATCGAGGACGTGCCCGACGAGCGGCTCACGCCCCTCTCGGACCGCTTCCAGGCGACGGCGGA
>DASSTR010000019.1:0-18329 GCA_035707825.1 Solirubrobacterales bacterium | reverse complement strand
TCAGGGCCGCGTATCGCGAAGCCGCGGAGGTGGCGACGCTGCGGGCGCTCGCCTTCAATTCTCCACAGGGCCCCGCCGGTGAGGACCCCAAGGAGGTCGCGGTCGCGGCGACGGCGGAGACCGTCGCCTTCGGCATCGTCGAAGAGACGCTCGAGCTGCCCTTCGAAGAAGGCGGGATCGCCTGGGACCCGAGCCTCGTCTTTCCCGGCCTCGAGCCGGGCGAGCGCCTGGAGAGCAACATCGAGCTGGCGCCGCGGGCGCCGATCCTCGCCGCCGACGGCACCGTGCTCGCCGAAGGCGAAGCCAGCGCCCGCTCGCACCCCCTGGGCAGCGCGGCGATCGACGTGACCGGCGAAGTGAGCACCCCCGAAGAAGGCGACCTCGAAGCCCTGGCCCGCCAGGGCTTCCCAGCCGGAACGCCGGTCGGGATCAGCGGCGTCGAGCTTGCCCTCAACGCCCGCCTCGCCGGCAAGCCCGGGGGCACTCTGCTCGCCGTCTCGGCCGAAGACAACACGACGCGGTCCCTCGCCAAGGCGGAACCCCAGCCGGGCGCCGCCGTGAAGACGACGATCGACCCGGACCTGCAGACCGCCGCGGTCTCCGCCCTCGCCGGCCGCTCAGGAGGCATCGCCGTCCTGGACTCGCGCACCGGCAACATCCGGGCGCTCGCCGGTCAGGCCTTCTCCGCCCCCCAGCCGCCGGGCTCCACCTTCAAGATGATCACCACCACGGCCGCGCTGCAGCAGGGGATCGTCTCCCTCGACGACTACTTCCCGATCACCGACGGGGTCAACGTCGGCGGCCGCTTCATCCACAACGCCAACGGCGAGTACTGCGGCGGGTCCTTCCGGGAAGCATTCGCCGAGTCCTGCAACGCCGACTTCGCGCCGCTCGGGCCCAAGATCGGCAACGACGCCCTCGTCGAAACCGCCGAACGCTTCGGCTTCAACTCTCCCCCCACCCTCTACGCGCCGCGGATCGTCGACGAAATCGAACCGGCTGAATCGAGCATCCCAACCGTGATCGGCGACGAACTCGACCTCGGGGTGAGCGCGATCGGGCAGGGCGAGGTGCTGGCGACCCCGCTGGAGATGGCGAGCGTCGCCCAGACGATCGGCAGCGATGGCGTCCGCATGCCGACCTCCCTCGTCGCCAACCGCAAGCTGCGTCCTAAGAACGAGCCGGAGCGGGTGATGTCGAAGAAGGTCGCCGCCCAGCTGACCGAATTGATGATCGGCGTGGTCGTCTCGGGCACCGGCACCGCGGGTGCGATCCCCGAGGCCCAGGTCGCCGGCAAGACCGGCACCGCGGAGCTGGGTCCGGAGCCGGGCCAGGAGGAAGAGGAAAACCCGGTTCAGATCAAGGACGCCTGGTTCGCCGCCTTTGCCCCAGCCGAAAAGCCGCGCCTCGCGGTGGGGGTGGTGCTGATCGACGCCGGCGCGGCGGGCGGGGAAGTAGCCGCCCCGGCGGCAGCCGAAATCCTCTCCGCCGGCCTGTAGGTACTTCCCGGCTGACTGCCTCCACCGAGGCTTAGAGGTCGAGCGTTACTTCCGCGGGGCCGTCGGGACCCGGGATGTGGAGAGTCAGGGGGCGGCTCTGGGAGGCTGTGTCAGGCAGTTTGAAGAGCACCAGCGAGCCCGCGATCGGCCCCTGCTGAGGAGTCGAGTCGAGCACCGGGATCTGTTCTTCGGCTTCGACCTCGCCGCCGAAAGGCAGCGCGTAGAGGCTTTCGCTGGGGATCGCCTCGAAGACCGTTTCGTCGGCGTCGGTGATCTTCAGCGAGCCGGGAAGGGTCTGCGGCTCGTCGGAGTCGTTCTGGACTTCGAAGAAGACGCCGAAGTAGGTCGTGTCAGGCTCCGGCGCCGGCTGGCCGACGAGGTAGGCCGCGTCCTCGGTGTCGTTGGGGTTGAGGTAGCGGGAGAAGATGACGTTGTACTGGAGCTCGCCGAGCTTGACCGGCTCACCCTCGACGACCTCCTTCGAGTCGCTCGAGTAGCCGCAGGCGGAAAGGCCGACGGCGGCCGCGAGGACGGCCAGGGCGGCGAGGGTCAGGGCAAGTTTGCGAACGGGTTCCCGCATCGGCGGCGAGAGTCTATAAAGGCGTCCGGGCAACTGCCTCGGCGCCTCAGCCGGGGCATCGCCGGCGACGGCGCAGAAGCCCCCCAAACCGGCTAGGGAATACCGGTGGGATGCGGGTTGCCGCCGGCGACGGCAATCCGCTTCAGAGTCGGAGCCTCGGACTCGAGCCGGTCGCGAAGCCTGCGCAGCGCCTCGCGCCAGCCGCGCTCGCACCAGATCGACCCACCGCTGAGCACCTCGACCGCCCGGTCCACGGGATTCGCCGGCTCGGTCCAGTAGGAGACCCGAACCCTGGTCAGCGGCCCCGACCCCTCGAGCAGCTCCCACACGGTGTGGGACGGGATACGGTTGACGCGCCCGCCGCGCCCCTCCTCGACGATCAGGTGCGGGTCCTCGACATCGACGATCGTCGTGTCCACCCAGGGCGAGCGGAGGGGGAATTGGAAGCGAAATCGGGCCCCCGCTCCGAGCCCAGTGGCGTCGATGCGGGTAAGGCGGAAGTCGGAGATGAAGTGGTCGGTGAAGGAGGGGCGGCGCGAGAGGTCGAGGAGCTCTTCGAAGATGCGCTGGCGCGGGACATCGATGTCGATCTCAGCGCGGACGGGGCCCATGGCGCAGCGATTCTAGGCGTTTGCGAGAAAAGGCCGCGGGTATCGAAAAATCACCAATCGAGGGGTATCCAAACTGGGCCGGCGGCGCTACGATGGTCAAGAGGCGCCGAAAGGAGGAGGTCACTTGACTACCATCAGTCCCAGTTCGGGCGCCGATAGCTTCAGCACCGGAAACACGGAGAGCTTCGGCACCGGACGAGCCCCTGGGCCGGGCACGTTTTTCTGCCTCGATTGCGGTTCCCAACTCTCCCTACAGGAGAGCGACCGGCTGCCCGACTGCCCGCGCTGCGGCGGTTCGTCCTTCCGCCGCGACTCGATCTTCGAGCCGATGCAGGAGCACGGCGCGAACACCGCTGAGTTCGCCGCCACCGAGGCGGCCGAGGAGCCCAGCTGGCTCGACGACGCGCGCAAGATGCTCTCCGAGGGGGGCACCTACCTCGTCTGCCGGGACGAGGGAGAGATCCAGGCCTTCCCGATCGAGCAGGGCTGGACGCGGATCGGGCGCAGCGCCAACGCCGACATCCGCCTCGACGACCCCAGCGTCTCCCGGCGCCACGCCCTGATCGTGCTGGAAGGAAGGTCGCTGCGGATCCTCGACGATCGCAGCCTCAACGGTGTCTTCCTCAACGGCGAGGTCGTCGAGTGGGGACGGCTCCAGGACGGCGACGAGCTGACGGTCGGCCGCTACCGCCTCTACACGCTGCAGGCCTAGGGCCGGCACCCCGCGCATCGCGAGGCCGGCCCCCGGCCCGGGACGGTTCCGCGCGGCCAGCAGCTACCTCTCTCGCCGCGAGAGTGAGCTTTCACCCCCATATAGGTGGTCAAGCTCACTCTCGTGCCGCGTATACGTGCCTACTCGGTCGAGATGCTCGGGTCCGCCTGCACCTTATGCGGGAGGACCATCATGAAGTTCGACGCCGCGTCCGCGGCCAGCCCGAGGACCCGCTCGGCCTCCTCGTCCTGACCGGTCGCGCGCAGTTCGTCGGCGTAATGGCTGAGCAGGTCGTCGACGTCGAGGAGGCCCTCGGCGTCGAGGTCCTTGAGCTCGACTTTGGCGCCCTCGCCGAGCCGCCGCTGGATCGCGTCACGGTCGATTCCGAAAGCGTTGTGGCGCACGTAGACCCGGCCGCCGGTCATCCCGGCGCAGGCCCAGGGGCCCAGATCGCCGAGCACGACGGCGCGCCCCGAAGTCATGTACTCGAAGGCGAAGCCCTTGGCGTTGGCGCGATTGACGATGCAGCCGCGGCTGTCCTCGATGTCCTCCTCCGGCTCCCCGCCGAGCACGACGTCGGCGCCGGAGAGGCGGATGCAGAAACGCGAATCGGCTGACCCCTGGACGAAGAGGCGGCCCCGCTGGGCGCCGTAGGCGAACGACTTGCCGACCGAGCCGTTGAGGCGGCGGCCGTTTGCGCCCTTGCCCTTCAGCACCGCCACAGTGCCGCCGAGCATCGTCTTGCCGACTCCGTCCTGGGCGCCGCCCTCGACGCGAATCGAGACGCCGTAGGCGTTGAAGGCGCCCAGCCCCTGGCCGGCGACCGAGCCGCCGTCGAACTCGAGGCTGGCGAGCACGTCGTCGTTGGACTCCGGGCCGTCCTCAAAGATCCGCGAGCGGGCGATCGCGCCGGCCAGCTCGGTGCCGAGGACGCGGTCGTTGGCGTCTGCGGCGCGGGGGAAGCGGCTCGAGACCGTCTTGCCCGAGCAGACTTCGCCGGCAAGGGCGCCGATCTGCGCCGAGGCCTCCTTGGCCTCCATGCGAATCGGCCGCGCCGCCACCAGGCCCGCCTCGGCGCGCTGCTCTCCTTCCGCGGCGACCGGCAGGTCGAGCGGCTCGAGGTCGAGGAACTCCTCCAGCGGGGTGATCAGCGGCGCCAGGTCGATGCGGTCGTGGTGGGAGACCTGCTCGAGCAGGTCGTAGCGGCCGACCAGGTCCTGGGCCCGCTCGTAGCCGAGCGACGCGACGACCTCCTTGACCTCCTCGCCCATCGCCCGGAAGAAGCGGGCGGCGCTCTCGGCGGCGAGGTCCACCTCTTGGGGGGTGAACTTCTTAAGCCCGTGCTCCTGGGCCTGCTCGACCGTCTCGATCTGAGTGGCGATGCCGACGTGGCAGGTGTCGAGCTGGCAGCCACGGCAGATCGTGCAGCCGAGGCTGACCATGGCCAGGGTGCCGAAGCCGACCCGGTTGGCGCCCAGGCAGTGCAATTTGACGATGTCGTGGCCGGTCCTGTAGCCGCCGTCGGCCCAGATCTCGACCCGGTTGCGGATCCCGGCCTCCATCAGAGCGCGGTGGACGGCGCGGGTGCCGATGTCGGAGGGCAGGCCGACGTGGCGCAGGGCGTGCTGGCGCGCGGCGCCCGTCCCTCCCTCGAAGCCGGAGAGGGTGATGATGTCGGCTCCGGCCTTGGCGATCCCGAGCCCGATCGTGCCGATGTTCGGCACCACCGGGACCTTGACCGAGACCCGCACGTCCGGGTTGACGGTCTTCAGCTCGTCGATCAGCTCGGCGAGGTCCTCGATCGAGTAGAGGTCGTGGTTGTTGGAGGGCGAGATCAGGTCCGTGCCGGGCGCGGCGTTACGCGCCGCGGCGACCTTCTCGGAGACCTTCTTGCCGGGCAGGTGGCCGCCCTCGCCGGGCTTCGCCCCCTGGCCGATCTTGATCTCGGCGACGTAGGAGGAGTTGATCATCTCCGCCGATACGCCGAAGCGGCCGGAGGCGATCTGCTGGCCGCGCCACTTGCGGTACTGGCCGTACATGTCGCGGATCTCGCCGCCCTCGCCGTTGACGCAGAGGATGTTGATCGACTTCGCCGCCTCCGCGTAGGCGCGGAAGGCCGGCTCCGACTGCGAGCCGAAGCTCATCGAGGAGATCACCACCGGGTAGTCGTGATGGCCCACGCCGGCGTCCACCGAGGCCGGGTCGACCGGATCGCGGTCCCCCTTCAGTCCCATGATGTGGCGCATCGAGATCGGGTTCGCCCGCTCGAGCTCGCGCACTTTCAGGGAGTAGTCCTCGTAGCTGCCGCTGCCGTTGGCGGTCGCGATCGCCGCCTTGTAGACCTTGGGGTAGAAGCGGAAGGTCTTCGCCGGTTTGGACTCCTCGTCGCCGCCGAGGATCCGCGCCCGCTCGTTGGTGTCCTCGTCGAGCTCCGCAAAGCCGGTGCCGCCGCCGCGCGAGGCCGCGAAGGCCTCGGTCAGGAAGATCTCGGCCAGCTCCGGCTTCACCCCGATCGAGGAGAACTGGCGCGCGTAGCCGCGCACCTCGTGGATCCCGATCGTCGAGATCACTTTCTCGATCCCCTTCCTCAGGGCGGCGCAGAGGTTGGAGACGTCGGTCTCGTAGTCCTCGACGCAGATCACCTCGACCATCGTGTAGGGGCAGACCCCGTTGGCGCCGAGGCCGAGGGCCAGCATCACGTCGTGGACGTTGCGGATCGCCGCGGAGCGCAAGACGATCCCGCAGCGGCGCCGCAGGTTGGTTTCGCCGAGCTCGACCCGGAACTGCTTCAGCGCCTGGTCGACGGCGGAGGTCGCCAGGTGCGGGTCCATGTAGCGGCGCTCGGCGTCATGGACGGTGCGGTCGGTGAGCACGAGCAGCTCGGCGCCGTCGCGCACCTTCTTGACCGCCTCCTGCTTGATCCGCTCGATCGCGCCGGCGGTCGTCTCGGTCTCCAGCAGGGAGATGTCGACGGCCCCGGCCCGGCCGCGGAATTCCTCCCAGAGGTCCTCGAGCAGGTAGGTCTGGTGTTCGCGCGCGATGCGGCGGTAGGTCTTGTCGGAGAGCGGCGCCAGGCCGTGGTGGCCGCCGAGCAGGACGGGGAAGGACGTCTCCACCGTGCCCGAATCCTCGTCCGCCGCCTCGATCGAGGGGCGGCGGCCGAAGACGGAGCGGGTCGAGAAGTGCTCCATCTCGCGTTCGCGGTCGATCGCCGGGTTGGTGACCACCGCGACCGTCTCCTTGAAGTAGTCGGCGAGGTTCTGCCGCTCGGGCGAGAGCGCCGCCAGCGGGCCGTCGTAGCCGAGCGAGCCGACCGGCTCGGACCCGTTGGAGGCCATCTGCTGGACGAGTTTGACGTCGTCGCGCTGCCAGCCGAAGCCGGCGAGGACGCGGTCGGAGACCTTGACCGGCTCGGCCGGCCCGGCGTCCGAGTAGCCCGGCACCTCCTCGCCTTCGAGCGGCCCGCCGGTGGTGAGGGCGCGGTCGTAGGGGCCGGCGGCTTCGGCGTCGTTGCGGCCCAGCCAGCGGTCGCGGACGATGCGCAGCATCTCGTCGTGGGCGTGGAGGACCGAGCGCTTGCGGGCGCGGTCGATCGAGACCAGCGCCTTCTCACCCGGAGCGAGCGGCTTCGGCTCGGAGACCATCGTGGACACCGAGACGACGCCGGGCTCGGAGCTGAAGACGAAGTCCTCTTCGGTCTCGACCTGCCAGAGCGGCCGCAGGCCGAGAGCGTCGGCGGAGAAGACGCACTCGTCGGCGTGGCGGGCGATCAGCGCCACCGGGCCCTGCGCGTAGGGGCCCATCGACTGGCGCAGGTACATGTAGAAGCTGTGCAGCTCCTCCGGCAGGGAGCGGATCTCGTTGACGATCGGCGGCACCACCATCTCCATCGCCTCGGCGAGGGTGAGGCCGTCGCGGCTGACGAGCGTCTCGATCGTGCGGTTGAGGTCCTGGGAGTCCGAGGAGCCGGGCTGGATCGGGACGTTCAGCATCCGCGCCTCCTGGCGCAGCTGCTCGATCGTGTTGATCTCACCGTTGTGGCCGAGCACCGAGAAGGGCTGCACGCGCTTGAAGGAGGGCCAGGTGTTGGTCGAGTAGCGGTTGTGGCCGAAGCAGCCGATCGTCTCGAAGCGCGGGTCGTGAAGGTCGGGGTAGTACTCCCCGAGCACCGTCGGCGCCCCCATGACCTTGTAGACGCAGGTGGTCGCCGAGAAGGACGGGACATGGACGTCGAGGCGCTGCTCGAGCTCGATCAGCAGGTCGAAGAGGACGTCGTCGCGGCGGCTGGCGTCGGCGACCAGCCCGGCCAGCTGCCAGAAGTGCGGCTCCTCCTCGCGCGCGGTCGGGCCGAGCGCGGTCGAGTCGACGACGCCTTCGCGCTCGGCGAGGATCCGGAAGCCGTTCTGGCCGAGCAGCTCGCGGGCATCGTGGTGGACCCGCTCGCGGTCCTGGGAGCGCTCGATGAAGATGTGGGCGACGGCGAACGCGTCGTCGAGGGTCAGCGAGGGGTCGTGGCCGCCGGAGCGAACCTCCTCGGCCCAGATCTTGCGCGGGATGTCGAGCAGCAGGCCGCAGCCATCGCCCTCGCCGTCGACGTTGCCGGCCCGGTGGAGCATCTTCTGCAGCGCCGGGATCGCAAGCTCGATCGGGGCATGGCTGGGCGTCGCGTCCTTGCGGACCGACGCATAGATCGCACAGGCATCCTTGTCCTCGACGCTGGGCGGCGAGACAAGCGGCCGATAGGGGCGCTCTGGCGAGTAGCGGACCGGGCCGCCCTCACCGTGCAACTCACGGGACTGGGGTGCAGACAAGTTGACCTCCCCGGGATCCGCGCCTTCTTCGAGCGGGCGCGCGACGGGTTGACAAGTCGAACGATTATAGGGGTCGGGATGAAAGCCCGGTCAAGGCGCAGCGGCGCCCCGCCGGCTTCCACCGGCCTCAAATTGCTGCAAATTGCGGCAACAGCGACCTCAATCGAGCTTGTATGCGACCGTGAAGACCAGCTTCACGAACATCGGCGTGTCGGCGCCCCGGAAGGTGCAGACGTAGCGCACCAGATCCGGCTCGGTGCGAAGGACAGTGGGCAGGCAATAGAGCCCGGCCGCGCTCCTCGGCTTCTCAACCCCGGCGCCGGTGATCTTCTTCATCGCCTTCTTTGCGTTGGCGCAGGTCGCGTATCCCGCCTGGACGGGGTTGACATTGCGGGCCGATAGCCGGCCTGTGACCTTGCCGCCGATCACATTCGGCGAGCTCGTCGCGCAGGGAGTCGAGAGCCGAAATTTCACCGCGAAGGTCAGCTGGACAGAGGTGGCCGTGTCGGCGCCTTTGAAGGTGCACGAATAGCTGAGGATCGGGGGGCGGCTCTTTTTTACGGCGACGACTTCGCAGTCGAAGACGCCCACCTCTCCGGCTTCTTCGATCCGAGCGTCGGCAATCCGCTTCATCGCTTCCCGCGCGTCGCCGCAGCTCGCAAACTGCATCTGGCTGGGGTCGACGTCCTTTGCGACGAGCGTCCCTTCGATCACTCCCCCCACGACGTTGGGGGATTTCACGATGCAGGTGCTGGTGGTGGTCGCGGCGCCGGCGTTGGCGCTGAACGCGCTGACGAGGAGAGCTACGGCTGTGGCTGCGATCAGAAGCGAACGGCGCATGGAATTCCTTTCGAAGATGGTCATGCCCAGGACATCGGCTGATACCCGCCCTCGGGCTGGACGCCGATCAGCAGCGCCGTGACCGGCGCCTCGGAGCGGTTGAGGATCGTGCGCTTGGCTGGCGGCTCGATCGAGGCGAAGGTGCCGGCCGGCGCCGCGTGCTCCTCGCCGTCCAGCCTCATCACCGCCTCGCCCTCGAGGATCGCGTAGAGCTCGACCTGGCCGCTCTCGTTCTCGTCGTGCTCGGGGATTTCCCCACCGGGCGCGATCTCGACCAGGTTGAAGCCGAAGGCAGAGGTGCCGAGGGCCTTGCGCGCCAGCTTCCAGGTCGCCTCACCGGACCCCTCCATCGTCTCGAACTCGTCGCGGTGCTTGATCGTGTAGCCGTCAGCCATTACAGGCTCCAATCCGGTTCGGAGGCATTCTTGACAAGGACCTTGGGCTTGCCGCCCGTATAGGGAATGCTGAGCACCTTACGGCCGGCGACGTTGCCTTCGAACTCGCCGACCGAGCCGAGGACGGTCTTGCCGTCAGCCGAGATGGCGGCGCCAACGAAGCCGATCTCACGTTCCTTGGTCAGGGCACGTTCGGCGCCCGTCTTCGGATTGACCGTCACCGCGTAGCTGGTGTCCTGGCCGCCGAACTCGGCCAGCAGGTGCCGGCCGTTAGCCGACCACTGTGTCGGCGAGAGCCCGGTCAGCAGCGGATCGACCTTGGTGTGGGTGACGCGCTTGACCTGGCCGCCGCTTTCGTTGATCAGGAAGAGGTCGTTCTTGGGCCCGTACCTGCGGGTCTTGGCGCCGAGCAGCTTGGCGAAGACGATCTTCCCATTCGGCCCCCAGAGCGGTTCGAGCGAGCGATGGTCGCTGGTCAGCCGGCGCGGGGCCGGGGCGGCGACGCCGACGGCGCCGATGGGAAGCAAGTCGATCCGATAGATGTCGCTGCGCGGCGGATACCTTTCGGCTCCCGCCTTTGCGTAGACGAGCTGTTCGTCGCCCTGCGGGGCAAAGCTGACTCCCCAGAAATAGCCCGTGTCAATCGTCTGCTGCTTACCGCTGGCGACATCGATGACGACAAGGCGCCTCTTGCCTATTTCGGGGCCGGCGAGAGCCGCGACCCTGGTCGAGTCGGCCGACCAGGCGAAGACGAACGATTCGCGCCAGGCGGAAAGCAACGTACGCGAGGAGCCGCTGCCTTCGGTCGCTGCGACTCGCAGTTCCTGGGCATGGCCCGGCCCTTCGTGGAAGTAGGCGACCGTCTTCCCGTCGGGGGAGACATCCGGCTGGGAGCCCTTGGCGATCTTGCGGGCACCGGAGCCGTTGTCGCCGGCGGCGTAAACCGAGGGGTTCAGCGGCGCCTTGGTGTAGACGAGAGTCGCTTGGGCGGCAGCGGGAAGCGCCAGCAGCACAACCGCGATCGCAATCGCCGTAACCCATCTCAACTTCCGCATTGCCCGATCGTAACCACGCCGGACCCACATTGCCCAGTACTTCGCGGTCAGAGCTCGGGGACGTCGGCGCCCTCGGGAACGAAGGGCATGCGGCGGATCTCGGCCCAGCCGGCGCAGCGCTCCTCCAATTGCTCGGCGACCTTGCCCGCGTCCTGCCAGGTCGTCCAGACGAGGACGGTCGGGCCGGCGCCCGAGATCGTCGCCCCGAGCGCGCCCAGCTCTTTCGCTTCGTCGACGAGGTCCATCGAGCGCGGATAGAGCGCGCGCCGGTGGGGCTGGTGGAGCCGGTCGCCGATGCCGCGGGAGACCAAGTCGAGATCGCCGTCGCGCAGGCCCAGCACGAGCTGGGAGGCGGCGGAGACGTTGTCGACCGCGTCGCCGAGCGGAACCTCGGCCGGTATCGCGGCGCGGGCGAGCTCGGTGGGGACGGCTTCGGCCGGTATCGCGGCGATCGCCTCCAGCCCTCCAGGTGGGTCGAAGCGGGCGGCGCGCGGCGAGCCATCCTCCCCCCTGCCGCAGATCACGAACCCCCCGTAGATCGCGGCGGCGACGTTGTCGGGATGCCCCTCGATCTCAGCCGCTCGGGCGAGCATCTCCTCCTTGGAGAGGGCCAGCTCGAAGAGGTGATCGGCGGCGAATAGGCCGGCGACTATCGCAGCCGCGCTGGAGCCGAGGCCGCGGGCCAGGGGGATCTCGCTGCGCAGGCGAAAGGCGAACCGGTCGGCGGGTTGCAGGCTCTCGAAGGCCCGCACGATGAGGTTGTCGCGATCGACGCTCACCTCCATCCCGCCGGGGTCGAGGGAGAACTCGCCGGTCTCCTCCACTTCCAGCTCGAGGTGCAGAGCCACGGCCGCCGCCATCACGTCGTATCCCGGGCCGAGGTTGGCGGACGAGGCGGGGACGCGGATTAGCCGGCGGCGGCTGGTCATCGAGGCCAGCCTAAACGCGCGGCAGGGTCATGCGAAGACGGCGCGCTCCACCGCGGAGAGGTCGTTCTCGCAGTTGATCACCGGCGGCGCTTTGGAGAGCGCCGTATCGGGGTCCTTGAGGCCATGCCCGGTGAGCACGCAGACGACCGACTCCGGCGGCGCGGCATCCTCGGCGACCGGCAACCCGTGGGCGAGCAGGCCCGCCACCGAGGCCGCAGAGGCGGGCTCGCAGAAGACGCCCTCGTTGACCGCGAGCCAGTGGTAGGCGTCGAGGATCTGCTCGTCGGAGACAGCCGCGACGCGGCCGCGCGACGCGGTGAAGGCGTCCATCGCCTCCTCCCAGCGGGCCGGGTTGCCGATCCTGATCGCGGAGGCGACCGTCTCCGGATTGGCGACGGGAGCGCCGCTGACCAGCGGCGCCGCGCCCTCCGCCTGAAAGCCGTAGAGGACGGGCAGGCCGGTGAGTGTGAGGTTGGGAAGCCCGCGGACGCTTGCCTCCTTGAATCCCCGCCAGTAGGCGGTCACGTTGCCGGCGTTGCCGACCGGGATCGCCAGCGCCCCGGGCGCCTCGCCCAGCTCCTCGAGGATCTCGAAGGCGGCGGTCTTCTGCCCTTCGATGCGGAAGGGATTGACCGAGTTGACGAGCTCGATCGGATGCTTGTCGGCAAGCTCGCGGACGAGTCCCAGGGCGTCGTCGAAGTTGCCGCGCAGGGCGACCACGCGGGCGCCGTGCATCAGCGCCTGGGCAAGCTTGCCGATGGCGATCTTGCCCTCGGGAACGATCACCGCCCCGCGCAGGCCGGCGCGGGCAGCGTAGGCGGCGGCGCTGGCGGCCGTGTTGCCGGTCGAAGCGCAGATCACCGCCTCCGCCCCGCGCCCCTTGGCGCGTGAGACGGCAACGGTCATGCCACGGTCCTTGAAGCTGCCGGTCGGGTTGGCGCCCTCGAACTTCAGGTAGGCACGCGCCCCGAGCCGCTCCGAGAGGCGCGGCGCCTCGATCAGCGGCGTCGAGCCCTCGTTGAGGCTGACGACGGGGTCCCCCGGCTCCAGCGGCAGGCGGTCCCGGTAGCGCTCTATCAGCGGGGCGGCCATCAGCGCCCGCGGGACATCGAACAGGGGCCGGAGCAGCGGCGTGACTGCGGCGATGAGCCCAGGGGCCGGAGCGGCCTCAAACGAACTCCTCCTCGATGACCCGGATCGAGCGCGGCGCCGAGCGCATGTCCTCGAGCTCGGCGATCGCCTCGAGGGCCTCCGCGAACCGCGACTCCAGGCACTCGTGCACGACCATCACCAGGCGGGCATCGTCGCCGATTCCCCGCTGCACGACGCTCCTCACCGAGATCTCCTTGTCGCCGAGGACGCGCGCGATCTGCGCCAGCACCCCCGGCTTGTCGGCGACCTCGAGGTGCAGGTAGAAGGAGGAGCTGACGTCTGTGACCACCGGCAGTTGCTGCCTCGCCTCGTGGACGGGCGCCTCACCGGCGAGGATCGAGACCACGTCGCCGAGGACAGCCGAAGCGGTCTGCACTCCCCCCGCCCCCGGGCCGGACATCGTCACCTCGGTGATCGCGGGCGCCTCGACCATCACCGCGTTGAAGGGGCCGCCGACCGGCGCCAGGGGATGGCCGCCGTAGAGGAAGCAGGGAAAGACGCGGACGCTGATGCCCGCGTCGCGGCGTTCGGCCACGCCGAGCAGCTTCAGCGAGAGGCCCAGCTCCTTCGCGTAGGCGAGGTCGTCGGGCTTCACCTGCTCGATGCCCTCGTAGGCGACCTCGTCGAGGGTGACCGGGGTGTGGAAGGCGAGGCGGGCGAGGATCGCCATCTTCGCCGCCGCATCGGCGCCGTTGACGTCCTCGCTCGGGTCGGCCTCGGCGTAGCCGAGCTCCTGGGCGCGCGCAAGCACGTCCTCGTAGGCGGCGCCGGTGGCCGCCATCTCGGTGAGGATGAAATTGGTGGTGCCGTTGACGATGCCGAAGACCTTGGCGATCTCGGTGGCTCCGAAGCTGTCCTGGATCGCGCGCACGATCGGGATAACTCCCGCCACCGCCGCCTCGAAGCGCAGCTGGACCCCGGCCTCACGGGCGGCGGCGAAGAGCTCCTCGCCGTGCCGCGCCAGCAGCTGCTTGTTGGCCGTGACCACCGGCTTGCCAGCCCGCAGCGCCTCGAGCACGTAGGCGCGGGCCGGTTCGGTGCCGCCGATCAGCTCCACGATCAGCTCCGAGCCGGCGAGGATCTCGGCGAAGTCGCCTTCGCCGCGGGTCAGCACGCCCGCGAGCTCCGGCCGCCGGCCGCTGGCGGCCTCGACGGCCCCGGCGCGCTCCTCGAGGAGGGCGGCGAAAGCATCACCGACCGTGCCGCGTCCCAGCAGCCCGATGCGCACCGGCTCAGACATCGCGGGCGATCAGGTCCTCGTAGGTCTCACGGCGAACGACGAGGCGGGCGTCACCGTCGCGGCAGAAGACGACGGGCGCCCGCGGCACGCCGTTGTAGTTGCTCGCCATCGCGTATCCGTAGGCCCCGGTGGCGGGGACGGCCACCACATCGCCGACGCGGGGCTCCTCCAGCCTGGCCTCCTTGATCAGCACGTCCCCCGACTCGCAGTGCATGCCGACCAGGCGGCAGGGAGTCGAGTCGCCGATACGGTCCGCGACCTCGGCTTCGTAGACGGCGTCGTAGAGCATCGGGCGAATGTTGTCGGCCATGCCGCCGTCGACGGCGACGTAGCGGCGCACGCCGGGCACGTCCTTGACCGTGCCGACGGTGTAGAGGGAGATCCCGGCGTTGGCGACCAGGGAGCGGCCGGGCTCGCAGAGCACGTGGACGTCGCCGGGCAACCCGGCGAGCATCGCCTCGGCATAGGCGGCCGGCGGCGGTGGGCTCTGGTCGCGCGTGTAGGCGACGGCAAAGCCCCCGCCCATGTTCACGACCGGATACTCGCCGGCGGAGCTCATCACCTCGGCGAGCGTTGCGTAGACCCCGAGATCGAAGACCTGCGAGCCGAGGTGGGCGTGCAGGCCCCGGACCTCCAGGCCCGCCGCGCCGCAGCGCTCGACGGCGAGATCGAGCTCGGCGAGCGGGATTCCGAACTTCGAGTCTTCCTGGCCGGTGGCGATCTTCTCGTGCGTGTCGGGTCGGATCCCGGGGGTGACGCGGATCAGGACCCGCTGCGCCCGTCCCTCCGCGACTCGGCGAAGCCGCTCGATCTCGTCCAGCGAATCGACGATCACATGCCCAACGCCGCTCTCGAGCGCCTGCTGGAGCTCGGCCTCCGTCTTGTTGTTGCCGTGCATGTAGATCCGCTCTGGGTCGAAGCCGGCTCGCAGGGCGAGGAAGAGCTCGCCGCCGGAAGCCACGTCGCAGGAGAGCCCCTCCTCGGCGAAGAGGCTCAGCGCCGCGCCGCAGGGGAACGCCTTGCTGGCGTAGACGACCTCGAAGCTCCCGCTGCGCTCGGCGAAGGCGGCCATCGTCGCGCGGGCGCGGGACCGCATGTCGTCCTCGGCGTAGACGTAGGCGGGGGTGCCGAATTCCGCCGCCAGCTCGACCACGTCGCAGCCGCCGACCTCGAGCCGGCCGCGCTCGTTGAGGCGCGTGCCGATCGGATAGGCCGGGGACCCGGAAATCGGGTCGGCAACCGTCGCTGCTTGTTCGCGCTCCGCCATAGGACGGGCATTGTGACGGTTGAAGTGTGCTCGCCGGCTAGCGGTCGCCGCCGAGCAAGGCGTCGGTCACTTCGGTGACCTGGTTCGCCACCCGCCCGATCGGCGAGGACGAATCGTCGGCGCCGCCGACGATGCCTTCGACGGCCTGTCCCGCGCCGCCGACGACGCCTTCTACGGCCTGTCCCGCGCCGGTGACGGCTTCGCCGACACTGGAGGTGGCGCCTTCCAGCGTCGCGCCGGCGGAGGGCTGCGAATGCCCTTCGGACGGCGACTGCGACCCGCCCCCCGAAGACGCCGTGGAAGCCGATGGTTGGGCGCCGCCATTCGAGCTCGGCCCGGGCACCGAGCCGGCATCGCCACCGCCACTGCCGCCACCGGCGGAGGGCTCCCCGGCGACAGGCGTCCCGGCGTGCGCCTCTTCGGCGTCACCGGCCCCCAGCGGACCGGCCGCGCCGCCGCCCGGGTTCGGAGCGGTGGCTTCAGCGGTTGCGGGCGCCGTCCCCGGCTGAGCGGCGCCGCCCGACGCCGGGCGCGCGTCCGAGACGTCAGTCCCCTTCTCCGCGCCGGTCGCCAGGCCGGCGATCGGCCAGTCCCGCACCGCCTGCAGCGAAACGAGCACGACAAACGCGACCACGGCAAGCGACACGAGAGCCGTGGCCGACACAGCGCCAGCCAGATAAGAGCGAGCCTGCCTGATCATGCCTACCGTCCCCCCACGTACCCAACGGTGCAGCAACGCAGTCCGTATTTCCTACCCAATATTGGGTTTTTCGACCCGGCCAGCTCGCGAAGCAGGCGCTATAGGTAGCCGAGCGGGTCCGTGGGCGCCCCGTTGACCCGCACCTCGAAGTGCAGATGGTCGCCGAAGCAGTGGCCCGTGCAGCCCACGTAGCCGATCACGTCGCCCTGAGAGACGCTCTGGCCCGAGCTGACCGCGAAGGAAGACTGGTGTGCGTAACACGTCTGCAGGCCGCCGCCGTGTTCGAGGCAGGTGAAGTTGCCGTAGCCGCCGCTTTCGGCTTCACCCTGCTGCAGGACAACGGTCCCCGCTGCGGCGGCCCGGATCGGCGTACCGGCTGGGACGGCGATGTCGATGCCCTCGTGCATGCGCCCCCAGCGCATCCCGAAGCCGGATACCACCGGGCCGTCGACCGGCCAGATGAACTGCCCCGACCCGTAGCGGATCGGCCCCGCGGGCAGCGGCGCCGAGGCGGTCGACTGCAGCTGGGCGGCGATCTGAGCTTGGATTTCCGCCACCGCTCCCTCGACGTGTTCCGCATGGCCATTGATCCGGGATAGAAGCCGCTCACGGCTGCGTCGCGCGGCGACCAGGTCCGCCTGCCGGCTCTGCACGGCCGCGCGGGCGCCGGCCAGGGCGCGCTCTTCGGCGGCGATCGCGTCGCGCGCCGCTTCGATCGTGTTCTTGGCCGTGCGCAGGCGCGCCACCGTCCGCTTCACCCGGTCGCGCAGCTCACGCACCCGGCCGACGATCGCTTCATCCATGCCGTGGATGCGGTCGAGGTACTCG
This sequence comes from Solirubrobacterales bacterium, assembly GCA_035707825.1. Taxonomy (GTDB): domain Bacteria; phylum Actinomycetota; class Thermoleophilia; order Solirubrobacterales; family 70-9; genus VRUE01. The sequence goes on along the minus strand of DASSTR010000019.1, from coordinate 1,710 downwards.
GTGCTGTTGACGAGGTCTTCGAAGCCGCCCGCGTCGACCAACACGCTGAGCACGTCCGGGGTGCCGGTCTCATAGATCGCCACGAGGCGGTCGCGCAGCGTCGACAGGGCGCGTTTGAGGCGCGCCCGCATTACCGCGAGGCGGCGCTTGGCGACGTCGAGTTCGGCGACCGCCCGGTCCAGCTCGGCCTGCTTGGCGTTCAGCCGCGTACGCACCTTCGCCTCCTGCGAGCGCAGAGCGGCGACCTCGACGGTGAGGTGCTGGATGCGGTCCCGGTAGTGGGAGATCGTCGTCGTCAGGACGCCCTGGCGCGCGTGGATCTTTTCCAGCTTTGCCTGCTTGTCGCTGAGCTTCGATTCCAGGTCCTTGCCGTAGGCGGGGACGCTGGCGATGAGCAGCGCGACGAGCGCCGCCGCGGCGACAGCAGGCAGAGCCGCCGGGGCCAGGCGAGTCTTGAGCATCAGCCGAGGCTAGCTAAGGGGCACCGCGTTCCCCGGCATACCGCCGTTGCATGCAATCCCGCTTGCGATCGCCAAACGCGCCCCGTCCGGCGCTGCGGGCTAGGAGCGTTCGTCCAGGGGCTCGACCTCGAGCAGCCCCTCCGTCGCCTCCTCCTCCATCTGCAGCGTCGTGTGCTCGATCTCGAACCGCTCGCGCAGGAGCACCTCCAACCGGCGGCGGGTGAGGTCGCGATCGCGGTCCGCGGTGGTTACGACATGGGCCGCGAGGGCGGCGAAACCAGGGGTGAGCGTCCAGACGTGGAGATCATGCACCGAGCGCACCCCCTCCTCCGAGCAGATTGCCGCGCCAACCTCTTCGACGTCGACCCCCTCCGGGGCGGCCTCCATGAGGACGTTGAAGGGCTCGACGATCAGCCGCCAGCAGGAGGCGACGATAAGCGCGGCGATCAGCAGGCCCATTACGGGGTCGACGACCGCCGACCCGCCCAGCAGGACGACGAGCCCGGCGACGACGACGCCGAGCGAGCCGAGGGCATCGGCGAGGCTGTGGCGCAGCACCCCCTCGAGGTTGATGTCGGCCCGCTCGCCGGCGGCCAGTACCAGGGTCGCCGCCGCGTTCCCCGCCAAGCCGACGACGCCCAGCGCCAGCACTCCCCAGCCATCTATCTGCGGCGGGTCGCCGAGCCTGCCGATGGCGGCGATCGCCACCGCAACCCCAACGGCCAGCAGCAGCAGCCCGTTCGCCAGCGCCGCGAGCACCTCAGAGCGCTGAAAGCCGAAGGTGCGGCGCGAGCCGCCCGGCATCGCGGCCAGGCGGGACGCCAGCAGGGCAAGGACTATCGAGCCCACGTCGGAGAGCAGGTGGCCGGCGTCGGCGAGCACCGCCAGGGACCCGGTGAGGATGCCCCCCACCACCTCGACCGCGAGCAGCGCCGCGTTGATCGCCAGCGCGATCGACATCCGGCGGCGGCTGTCGCTCCGCCGCGCCTCGAGGCCGGAAGCGTGGGCGTGCGAGTGCATGCCCCGAGCTTAGAACTCCGCTTCCCGGCCGATCGGCCGCCCCCTCTGGAGCTATGCCGGGACGGGCTCCTTTCCGGCAGCCTCGGCCTCACCGGAGCCGGCCATGGCCTCGGCGGCGACCTCGGCGCCGTAGGCGAGGCGCTCGGCGTATTCGCTCGCCTGCATGCGAGAGATGACCATCCGCTGGATCTCGGCCGTGCCCTCGAAGAGCTGGTAGATCTTGGCGTCG
>DASSTR010000018.1:0-22587 GCA_035707825.1 Solirubrobacterales bacterium | reverse complement strand
GCACTGGCCGTCGCGCTGGTGCTCAGCTTCCTCTCCTCGTCAGCCACGACGACGGGCCAGATCGTCCTGCACGGCGCCACCTCGGGCTCGACCCTGAAGTTGAGCGTCCACGGCCCCCGACTGATCGCGAAGGGGCTGATGGCCCACGCCCATCCGGCCGGCTGCCACTTCAAGCGCCTCCGCCGGGTCGCCGTCTGCAGGCTGAGCGGCGCCGGCGCGATCGAGGTCGACATGGGCCCCTCGGGCGACTTCGTCAAGGTCGAGGACCACCTCCCCCTGCCGCTGACCGTTCACCTGGGCGGTGGCTCCGACAAGTTCGTCGGCAACGGCGAGCGGGACATCTGTTACTCCGAAGGCGCGCGGCGCAACCGCTGCGTCGGCGGTCCCGGTGACGACATCTGCATCACCGGGCAGAAGAACAGCGACTGCGTTGGGGGCGCCGGTAACGACTACTGCAAGCACGGCGCCGGCAGCGACGGCTGCTGGGGTGGACCCGGCAACGACATCTGCATCATGGGTCCCGGCCAAGACGGCTGCCATGGCGGCCGCGGCAACGATCGCCTCTACGGCGGCCCCAGCCCCGACCAGCTCTACGGCGGGCGCGGCTTCGACTACTGCAACGGCGGGCGCGGAGCCGGCAAGTCACACCACTGCAACGCCGGCCCGCGACACTAGTCCCAACCTGCGGCTGGGCGGCCTGCGGCTAAGCACCGCTCGGGCTGGGCGACCGCTCGGGCTGGGCGATCACTCCGGTTAGCGCTCAGATCGCTAGGCGATCAGAGTGGCAGGGAAAGCGTGTCGACCGTGGAGAGCTTCCAGTGACCGTCTTCCCTGCTGACGCCGATCCCTCTGCTGACTTCTTCGCTGTCGTGGACGAGGAGATAGCCATTGTCCCCTTCGATCCGCAGTGAGCCGGCATCGACATCGGCTTCTGCTTCCAGGATGTCGGTGGGTGTTTTGTGGAACCTGTACCAGAGCGCCGCGGCGCATCCGTGGCCGCCTTCTTTTACAGCCCCCAGGCTGTTTTCAAACGGAGTTTCCGTTTCGCGGTACGCGTCGGCGAGCGAGGGCGCGAGGTACTGGCAGGCAGCGGCCCAGTTCCCAGCCACCCGTGCGTCGAGATAGCCATGCAAGGCGGCGGCGGCTTCGCGAAATTCAGCCTCAGTGCTCTCCTCCCCGAAGGTCTGGAGGCTGTTGTCATACCCGGGAGGGTTCATGAACCCAGCGGATCCCCCTCCGGAGTCATCGTGATGTGGAGGGACAAAGCGGCTTGCTTCCTCCTGTTCGCCGAGCAGGATCTGCTCCACATCGTCGAGGCTTGCGGAAGGTGGGTGGCTCCCAGGGGGTTGGATCGGGTCGCCTAAGAAGATCGTCCCTGAGACCGCAAGCACCGAAACCAGAATGCAGAGACCGGCAACCCGTCTGCGCAGCCTGGATCGTGCGCCCCCATCGAGGGATGAGGACGGCTTGCGCGGCGGGTCCTCGGAGCTGTTCACGCCGGCCTCATGCAAAGGCGAGACTCACGTCTCTGGGGTGTCCGACGGAGACGTCTCTGAAGTGTCCGAGGAAAACGTGCGCCGCCGTTTGAGCCTCAGCGAACCGAAGATCAATCCATCTCGCAACGCGACGGCGAAGAAACCGATGACCGCCGCGAGCCCGGCTATGTCGGCGATGTTGCCGGTCCCCCCGATGCTGCCGGAGTAGATGAAGTCCGTCACGTAGCCGTGGGCGATCATGTCCAGCTCGTTGCCCAGGGCCGCTCCCACCAGGAGACCGGCGGGGATCCAGCCATACCGGCTGAGGGACGCCAATTTGAACGCGCTTGCGACCGTGAGCACGCCGACGGCCACGATGAGAAGGGTCGGCAGCGTCCCCGAAAACACACCCAGGTCATGGAGCACGAAGTTCACGCCGGGATTCTGGGCGTGGAGGATGGTGATGAACCCCACTTCCTCTTTGGCGCCCAGTTCATAGGAGCCGGCGACAGCTGCCTTGGTCCAGGTGTCTGCGCAAAACACCGCCAGCGCGACTGCCATCAGTTTCAACCACGCCGATTCCTGTGTGGAGGAGACGCCGGGGAGCGGCCTGGACAGCAGCCGCCCTGCTCCCGCGGGAATCCGCATGGTCGTACCGATCAACGATTCCCTGTCCACGGGAAAAGGGTACCGGCCGAACCTTCCCTCAGAGGCCTGCCGGGCCGGCATATCCCGGCATCTCAAAGCGGGAGCCCTCAGGCGCTTGCGTCCCTCAGCCCCTCACGCAGGCTCTCGCTGGCTACGTAGCCGATGTTTCGCCCGCGTCCCCTTTGGGCGACTAGACCGGCGTCGAGCAGACGGCGGAAGTCGGCGCTCGCGGTCGCCGGAGAGACGTCGGCCTCCCGACCGTAAGCACCACGGTCACTGCCGGCATGGAGACTCTGCTCGAGCGCGATCACGAGGCGCTCGGGCCAGCCGCGCGCTTTGACGAGTCCTTCGAGATGGCGCCACCGCGCCGCCGCTTCTTCGATTTGCGTCAGTCGCTGTTGTGCCTGGGCAATGTGGGCCTCGATGCAGAAGCCGACCCAGCCGGAGGCGTCACGGTGTGGCTGATAGCTGCCGCCCTGCGCCTCCCTGAGGGCCGCGTAGTAGTCGGGGGTGTGGGAGCCCAGGTACTCCTCGATCGATAAGAACTCCGGCGAGGCGAATCCCTCGCGCGCCAGGACCAGCGACTGCACGATTCGCGAGACACGGCCGTTGCCATCTCGGAAGGGGTGGACCGAGATGACGTGCAGATGGGCCATCGCCGCCCGGACCACCACGTCGGCATCGAGGTCTCCCTCGGCGAGCCACTCGACCACCTCGGCCATCAGGGGTACCACCTCGCTCTCGTTGGGACCGTGGTACTCAGGCCTGCCGCCGGGGCCGGTGACCACGATCGGGCCGGTTCGCCAGCGGCCCGGGTCTTTGTCGCGCTGGAAGTGGCAGGCGTCGAAGTGGAGGTCGAGGATCACCCGGTCGAGCCAGTGGAAGCTCGGGTCCCCGGCCATCGTCCCAACGTGGTCCATCGCGCGCGCATAGCAAGCGACCGCCTGGCGGTTCTCCCCGTCGCGATCGGCAGCTTCACCGCCACTGGTGAGCGCCAGCGCTTCCTCGGGGGAGACGCTGAACCCCTCGATCGAGGTCGAGCTCTCGATCGAGGTGGCCCGCACCTTGCGTCGCAGCGAACCGATCCAGCGGCTCGGTGCTTTCACCTCCTCGCCGACGGCCCCGCGGAGCTGCGCCAGTTCATCCAGTCGCCCTTCAAGAGCAGGGGTTAGTGGAGGGGTCGCATAAATCATGGCGAGAAGTATAAACGATTAGACGCATAATCGTCTAATCGTTGCCAATTCCAGGGAGGGGCGCGATCCCCGCGGGTCTGATGCGGCTCTTTGACGGACTCGTCCTGCACGGGGGTTGCCCCGCCCTAACGGTCGTCCCGACCCCCAAACAGGAGAGGGCACAAAAGTCGCCTACTGGCTTGAGCCGATGCCAGGGCGCACCGGATGGGTGGATATGTGGACAGGCTGAGGGCGAAAACCGTGCCTAGGGGCAGCGGCTTTCCCCTTGGGGAAGCCGAAAACAATTCTGACCCGTCAACGGAGAGGGTGGGATTCGAACCCACGAGGCGGGTTAACCCCGCCCACGCGATTTCCAGTCGCGCTCCTTAAGCCACTCGGACACCTCTCCGGGTCCCCCAAGGGTATTGGCTACTAGCCGCGGCGGGCGGCGAAGAACTCCTCCAGCAGGGCGGCGCACTCGCGCTCCATCACGCCGCCCCGCACCTCGGGGCGGTGGTTGAGCGCCGGCTCGGCGAGGATGTCGAAGACGCTGCCGGCGGCGCCGGCCTTGGGGTCGCGGGCGCCGAAGACGACCTCCGGGATCCGCGCCAGGACGATCGCCCCCGCGCACATCGCGCAGGGCTCGAGCGTCACGTAGAGCTTGGTGCCGGGCAGCCGCCAGCCTCCCAGCGCCTCCGCGGCGGCCCGGATCGCAAGGACCTCGGCATGCGCCGTGGGGTCGCGGCGCAGCTCGCGCTCGTTGCCGGCGGCGGCCAGCGGCTCGCCGTCGCGGGCGACCACGGCGCCGATCGGCACGTCCCCGTGGGCCTCGGCCTCCCGCGCCCGCTCGATCGCCAGCGCCATCAGCCGCCGATCCATCGAGTCCTGCTCGTCCGTCAAATTGCTGGGGCCGGCCATCCTGGTCCGCAAGTATGTGTGACCAACAACTTCATCAGCGGGCTGGTGTTAGGTAGAAGCTCGCCAATTACGGGGATTTCACCAGCCAGACCGCCATGCGCCGCCGCCTTCCAACTCTCATCGCCGCCTTCCTGCTCGCGGCTGCTCTCGGCGCCGGGCACTCGCCGGCGGCGCTGGGTGGCGGACGGGCGGCGGCGGCCTCCGACGGAGGGCACTCGGGGGCCGCCCGCGCGCAGACCGGTCTGGCCGCGGCCCGCGGCTTTGCCGCCAGTCAGATCGTGGTCAAGTTCGCCGGGGAACGCTTTGGCCGCGCGGTCCCCCTCCCCCCGGGGGTCGGCGTGCGTGCTGCCGCAGCCGCGCTGCGCGACAACCCCAGGGTCGCCTACGCCACTCCCAACTACATCGCCTCCATCTCGGCCGCCGGCGCAGCTCCCGGCAGCGGCGGCGCAACGGCAGGTAAGGGCAAGGCGTCCGCGGCAAGCGAATCCGAAGTGCTCGTCCCCAACGACACCGGCCAGATCGATCCGGGTGGGCTGCCGGGCGGCTGGGTGGCAAAGCAGTGGAACTTCATGCCCTGGGCGGGGTCCGCGACGGCCCTCGTCCCAACCTCGCCGGGAGGAATCGACGCTGTCGGCGCCTGGAAGAACCTCGAAGAAGCCGGCCGCCCCGGCGCCGCCGGAGTCACCGTCGCCGTCCTCGATACCGGCATCGCCTACCGCGCCCTGGGCAGCAGGTTCCGGCGCAGTCCCGACTTCACCGCCAGGCAGTTCGTCCCCGGCTACGACTTCGTCGAGAAGGACCGGCTGCCGCTGGATAAGAACGGCCATGGGACCCACGTCGCAGGGACGATCGCCGAGAAGACCGACAACGGCATCGCCCTCACCGGCCTCGCATACCGCGCCAAGCTGATGCCGGTCCGCGTCCTCAACAGGCAGGGCGAGGGACGCGCCAGCGTGATCGCCAAGGGAATCCGCTTCGCGGTCTCCCACCACGCCGACGTGATCAACATGAGCTTCAACTTCGAATGTGGCAAGGAACCGCCGATCCTCGAGGAAGCGCTCCGCTACGCCTATCGCAAAGGCGTCGTCACGGTGGCATCGGTGGGCAACCGCTTCTCGGAGGAATGCGTTGCCCCGCCGGCGACCGGGCCGCGGGTGATCGGGGTCGGCGGCACCACGCAGGGCGGCTGCATCGGCGACTACTCGCTCGCCGGCAAGGCGGTCGACCTGGTGGCCCCGGGCGGCGGCCGGCCGCGGGGCGAATGCCCGTCCCTGCTGGTCGGCTCGATCTACCAGGTCACCTTCCAGACCAGCACCAATCCGCTGCGCTTCGGCGAGCCGCCGACCTACGCCGGCACCTCGATGGCGGCGGCGCACGTGTCCGGGGTGGCGGCGATGGTCATCGCCTCGGGGGTCGTCGGCAGACACCCGAGCCCGGAAGCTGTTCAGCGGCGGCTGCAAAGGACGGCTCGCAGCATCGGGGCCAAGCCCAACCAGCAGGGGGCCGGCCTGATCGATGCGGGGCGGGCCACCGAGCTTGCTCCCAAGGGCGGCGAACAGGGCAGCCAGCCGGCCACGAACCCGCCCAAGGCAGCCGAGCCGGTCGCCGACTCCGCCGGATCGTCGCGGTAGGGGCGGCACCGGGCCTCGGACGGGGCGTCGGTCACGGCGGGCTGGCGGTGGCAGCTGCGCCGGAAACATTGTTCGATCGAGCGCTTGCTGGGGTAGCTTTGCGGTGATGGATCTGGCGCGGGAACTGGAGGAGCTGCTCGAGGTCGAGGTATTCGAGCCGCCGGCCCACTTCCGCGAGGGCGCCGGCTGGTCGGACCCGAAGATCTACGAAGAAGCCGCGGCCGATCCCGAGGCCTGGTGGCTGGGGCAGGCCAGAGAGCTGCTCGACTGGGAGACGCCGCCGAGCAAGGGCCTCGACGACTCCAATCCCCCCTTTTACAAATGGTTCGAGGACGGGCGGCTGAACGCCTCCGCTAACTGCGTCGACCGCCACGTCGAGGCCGGTAACGGCGAGCGGGTCGCCTTCCACTGACGCGGCGAGGAGGGCGAGGAGCGCGACGTCACCTACGCCGACCTGCACCGCGACGTCCAGCGCTTCGCCAACGCGCTCAAGGACCTCGGGGTCGAGAAGGGCGACGTGGTCGGGATCTACCTGCCGATGATCCCCGAGGTCGTCGTCGCGATGCTCGCCTGCGCACGCATCGGCGCCCCCCACAACGTCGTCTTCGGCGGCTTCTCGGCCGAGGCGGTCGCCGAGCGGATGGACTTCTCCGAAGCGAAGGCGCTGGTCACGGTCGACGGCGCCCGCCGCAAAGGGAAAACGGCGCCGATCAAGACCACGGTCGACGAACACATGGCGAACCACCACGCCCTGGAGAAGATCGTCGTCGTCCGCCACACCGGGATCGACTGCCCGATGAGCGAGGGTCGCGACGTCTTCTACGACGAGGTCATGGAGGCGGCCGACCCGGAGTGCCCGGCCGAGCCGATGGAGGCCGAGCACCCGCTCTACATCCTCTACACCTCGGGCTCGACCGCGAAGCCGAAGGGGATCCTGCACACGACCGGCGGCTACCTGACCGGCGTCACCGCCACCCACCGCCACGTCTTCGACCTCAAGCCCGAGTCCGACGTCTACTGGTGCGCCGCCGATGTCGGCTGGGTCACTGGCCACTCCTACATCGTCTACGGGCCGCTTGCCAACGGCGCGACCAGCGTGATGTGGGAGGGCGCGCCGGACTATCCCCACAAAGGCATCTGGTGGGAGCTGGCCGCGCGCTACAAGGCGACGATCCTCTACGCGGCGCCGACCGCGATCCGCACCTTCATCAAGTGGGGAGAGGGGATCCCCGCCGAACACGATCTCTCCTCGCTGCGACTGCTGGGGTCGGTGGGCGAGCCGATCAATCCCAAGGTCTGGCTCTGGTACCACCAGGTGATCGGGGGCGGACGCTGCCCGGTTGTCGACACCTGGTGGCAGACCGAGACCGGGGCGATCATGATCACGCCGCTGCCGGGGATCACCGCGACCAAGCCGGGCTCGGCGACGGTGCCGTTCCCGGGAATCGAGGCCTCGGTGGTCGACGAGCGTGGAGGCGAGCCGATCGAGGATGGCCAGGGACTGCTGGTGCTAGAGCGCCCCTGGCCCTCGATGCTGCGCGGTCTCTATAAAGAGGACGAGCGCTTTATCGAGACCTATTTCTCCCGGTTCGGCCGCGAGCGCTATCTGGTCGGGGACGCGGCGCGGCGCGATTCCGACGGCTACTTCTGGGTGATCGGCCGCATCGACGACGTCGTCAACGTCTCCGGCCACCGGCTCTCGACGGCCGAGGTCGAGTCGGCGATCGTCGCCCACCCCGACGTCGCCGAGGCCGCGGTGATCGGCCAGGCAGACGAGCAGACGGGACAGGCGATCTGCGCCTTCGTCACCCTTCGCGGCGGGACCGAGGAGGGCGCGGACGCCAGGGACGGCGGCGGTGCCGACGACGGCGGGGATGCCGACGAGGGCGGGGACCTCGTCGAGGGCATCCGCGCCACGGTCGCCGAGCGGATCGGCAAATTCGCCCGCCCGAAGCGGATCATCTGGGCCGATGACCTGCCCAAGACCCGCTCCGGCAAGATCATGCGGCGGCTGCTGCGCGACATCGCCGAGGGCCGCGCCCTGGGGGACGTAACGACGCTGCGCGATCCGGAAGTGATGAAGGAGCTCGAGGGGAAGATCGCCGCCGAGCGCGACAGCGAGGACTAGGCGCGCCAGTAAGGGCTAGGCGCGCCAGCGAGTCCTGACGGGACAGCGAGAGCTACCTGGGACAGCGAGAGCTATCTGGGACGGGGCTATCCGGGACAGCGAGGGCTACCTGGGACAGCGAGGGCAATCCGGTTGATCCAGGCTGCCGCCTGAATTGAGCGCGAGGCCGCCCGCCCAGGAATCGAGTTTGCAGCAGTGTCCGCATACCGGACACTGCTGCAAACTCGATCGGTCCCGGGCAGGACGATTTGAGTAGCAGTCGGCCCAAGTCGCGTGGATTCGACGGAGTCCCTCACAGATCCGAGTCGAATCTGCCCACAGCTCGAATCTGCCCACGGCTCGTGCGAACGGGGATGCGGCGCTGGTCCCCCGCTAGGGACGCGCGGGCCGGGCACACAGCGCTTACCCGCGGGGACGCCAGGCGGCGGGCTAAGTCGTGCGGACGATGATCACGCTGCAGGGAGCGTGGTGTGACACTTTGTTCGGCACGCTACCGAGCAGGAAGCGGCGCGCGCCGCTCATGCCTTTGTTGCCGACCACGATCAGGTCGGCGTCGGTTTCCTCCGCGACGCTGATGATCGCCTCCGCCGGGTCGGCGGCGACGGCATGGGTCTGCACCTCGAGGCCCTCGCTCTTGGCCGCGGCCGCGGCGCTCTCGAGGACGAGATTGACGTCCTCGCGGGGACCGATCTGGTACTGGACGTCAGCTGGGGCATCGAGCTGCTCCCCACCCGTCCGTTTGCTCGAAACCGGCTCGTAGGCGCTGACGATGTCGAGTTTGGCGCCCGACAACTTGGCCAGCTCGGCGGCCTGGCCAACAGCCTGGCCGGCGGTCTCTGAGCCATCGGTTCCCACCACGATGCGAGTGAACAAGCCCGTCTCCTCTGCTCGGTCGCTGAACGCGCTGATACTAACGCCCGTCCTGGCTATGGCGGGCGGGAAGATTGCGAAAGCCGTCCCCGAGGATCTCGGTCGGCGTGGTCGTCAGGCGGATCACCGCGATCACCATCGAGGCGACCAGGCAGACGATCAGCACCACCATCCCGAATTTCCACAGCGACGGCATTTACCCAGGCTATCGGCGGGAGTAGGCTGGCCGGCATGGAGAAGGTGGCCGACGGGGTCTGGCTGCTGCGCGGCGACCTCAAAGGTGGGCTCAACATCTATTTCCTCGAGGACGGGGACGGTGTGGTCCAGTTCGAGGCCGGCAGCAAGGGGATGACCAAGGCGGCAAAGCGGGCCGCCGAGGAGCTGGGCGGGTTGAAGCAGGTGGTGCTGGCTCACGTCGACGCCGACCACCGGGGAAGCGCCCCCTACATGGGCGTCCCCGTCTTCTGCCACCCGGCCGAGGTCGAGGCCGCCGAAAGCGATGCCTACCGGCGACCCTACTGGGACCTCTCGCTCCTACCCGTGGCCCCGGTGCGCTGGATCTATCCCCTGCTGCTGCGTCGCTGGGACGGGGGCGCGGTGAAGATCGACGGCACTCTCTCCGAGGGCGACGAAGTGGCGGGCTTCCGCGTCATCCACTTCCCCGGCCACGCGCCCGGCCTGATCGGGCTCTGGCGTGAGAGCGACCGCGTGGCGCTGGTCAGCGACGTCGTCTATCTGATCGACTCGGGACGGCTGAAGGCGCTGCCGCCGGGAGAGGCGAGCGTCCCACACCCGGCTTGGGACCACGACCTCGAGCAGGCGAAGGAGTCGGTGCGCAAGCTGGCGGCGCTGGAACCGGCGGTCGTCTGCGCGGGACATGCCGAGCCCCTGCGCGGGGAGAACCTGCGCGAGACGCTGGAGCTCGCCGCCACACGCTTCTAGTTGAGACGGCTTCGGAGCCGGTAGTTTCTCGGCCTCATGCTCGGGACCTACGCCTCGGCGGCCCTGATCTGTCTCGCATCGCTGCTCGTCGGGCGCGCGGTGCTCGCTGTCGCGGGCCGAACCGAACGCTCCTGGATCGAGCCGGCGGTCGGTTTCGCCGCCATCCTCACCGTGACCGGCGCCCTGGCCCGGGCGCCCGGCCATGGGACGTCAGCCACCTTGGGCCTCGTCCTCCTGCTCATCGTCGCGGCGGCGGTTGTCTGGCGGTGGCCGTCGAGGGGGGCCGTGGATGGAGCGGAGGGGGCCGACGACGAAGGACCCGGCGTCGTTGAGGGGACGCCTGCGGCCGACGATGGGGCGGCTGGGGCCGACGACAGGGCGGCCAAGAGGGCCGGCGGCATGCTGCGCGCCGGCCTGCCGGTGGCGCTGGTAGTCGCCCTCGTCCTCTCGATTCCCTTCGCGATCAGCGGGCGCTGGGGCCTGCTGGGCGTCGGCTTCAACAACGATCTCGGCCTGCACCTGGCCTGGGCCGAGTGGCTGCGCAGCGGCTTCGGCCCGGTCCCCGACGCCGGCTACCCGCTTGGCCCGCATGGGCTCGCCGTCGCCGTCGCCGCGGTGCCGGGACTCAACCTCGGCCAGGCCTTCATCGGCGAGATCTTCGCGATCGGCATCCTCACCGGGCTCACCGCCCTCGGTGCGCTGGGTGACCTGGGGCCGGTGCGCAGGGGCCTCGCCGCCGTCCTGGTCGCCGTCCCCTACCTCGCCGCCTCCTACTTCGCCCAAGCGGCGTTCAAGGAGACCGCCGAGGCGCTGTTTGTCCTGACTTTTGCGATCGGTTTGCGTGAGCTCGAACTTGGTTTGCGCGGGCCCGGAGGTCGATGGGCCGCAAACGTGCCGATAAGGCACGAAAACGGCCCATCAACGTCGGAGGGCACAAGTGGATCTCGCTTCGGGCGCGGGGGCATCTGGATCGCGCGCGGGCAATTCGTCCTTCCCTTCCTCGCCCTGGTCGGCGGCATCTTCTTCTCCTACAGCTTCGCCGGCGTCGCCTGGCCGGTCGCGATCGCCGGTCTCTGGAGCCTCACCCTGCCGCCGGTGCGGCGGGCGCTGGCGCCGCGGGCGCTGCTGCGGCTGCTGCTGCGCCCGACGACCCTGATTGCGATCGCGGCGCTGGTGGGGATCGGGCTGCTGTTCACCCTGGTCGGGCCCTTCGGCTTCGTGCACACCTTCAACAAAGTCGCCGGCAGCAACACCTACGGGCCGGTCTCGCCGGTGGAGGCGCTGGGGATCTGGCCGGCCGCCAACTACCGGCTCAACGCCGCGGGCGGGGCGCAACTGAGCGGCCTCGCCGGCGCGATCGCCGGGCTGGCGGTGCTCCTCGGCGTCTACTGGTGGTGCCGCCGCCGCGACCTCGCCGTGCCGATCGCGCTGGGCGCCTGCGCGGCTCTCTATCTGATCTCCCTGCCCACCAGCGGCGACTACTCGCAGGCCAAGGCGCTGATGATCGCGGCGCCGCTGACGATGCTGGTCGCCGTCCGGCCGCTGCTGAGGGAATTCCCGCTGTGGGGCCGCTCGCGAGCCGATGACGGTGGGAAGGCCCCGGCGGCCCCGCTCGGCTCGAGCGGCGAGGAGGACGCCACCGCCAACGGCAGTCCCTGGGAACCGTTGACCCGGCTCGCCTGGACGGTTCTCGCGGTCGCCTTCGTCGGCGGAGCCGTCTACTCGAGCTTCCTCGCCCTGCGCGACGCGCCCGTGGGCCCCGGAGGTCACGGCGCCGAGCTGCAGGCCTTCCTGCCGATCGTGCAGGGACAGCCGGTCCTCTATGCGGGCCAGGACCGCTACGCCGCCTATGGGCTGCGGGGTGCCGATACCCACGTGCCGCTGGTCGAGTTCCCCGACCTCGAAGTGCTGCAGAACCCGGAGAAGCCCTTCGATACCGGCAACGCCTACAGCCCGATCGACTTCGACTCCTTCTCACGCGGGACGCTGAACCGCGTCTCCTACGTGATCACCAGCCGCGCCGCCTGGAACAGCGAAGCCCCGGCCAACTTCCGCCGCGTCGACGCCACCCCTCCTACATCCTCTGGAAGCGCACGGGCCCGACGCCCCGCGACCGCCACGTGCTGCTCGAGGGCACCGAGGCGGGGGCGCTCGCCGGCTGCGCCTCGCCGGAGATCCGCATCCTCACCGCGAACCCGGGCCGGGCCTCCCTCTTCCCCACCCCCCAGATCGGCCGCAAAGCGGACTGGCTGCCCGACAGCGTGCTCGGCACCGGTGAGAGCGCCTCGCAGACCCTCGCCCTGCCGGCGGGGCGCTGGCGCCTCTCGCTGCAGTACTTCTCCCCCTTCGAGCTGACGCTCAGCGCGCCCGGCCTGCACACCGATCTGAAGGCCGCTCTGGACGGGCAGCGCCCGAACACGATCAGCCTCGCCAACGACGGCCAGTTCTGGCCGGCGGGGGAAATCGTCAGCGACGGCTCCCCGCATCGCTTCACGATCAGCGCCGCCGAGCCGAGCACCCTGCAGCGCCTCAGCAGCTATGACGGCAAGGCCTACGTTGGCGAGCTCGTCGCCGTCCCCGCCCGGCCGCATCGCATCGTCGCCCTCGGCGCCGCCTGCGACGGCTGGATCGACTGGTACGAAAGCGACCAGGCGCCCTAAGAAGTGGCGGCGCCGGGTTGCCGGCGCTAGGTCGCGGCCTTGGCGGCGAGGCGTTCGGGCGACGGGCGCACCACGTCCCAGGCCAGGCCGGTCCGCTCGAGCAGGCGGATCACCCCGGCCGACACGTCGACCTGCCAGCGGCCGAGGCCGTGCACGGCGGAGGTCGGGAAGGCGTGGTGGTTGTTGTGCCAGGCCTCGCCGAGGGTTGGCAGCGCGATCAGGGCCAGGTTGCGCGACTCGTCGGTGGTCTCGAAGTCGCGGCGGCCGAAGACGTGGCAGAGCGAGTTGATGCTGTAAGTGAAGTGGTGAAGGACGAAGACCCTGACCAGGCCGCCCCAGAGCAGGCCGGTGAGGGCGGCGGCGAAGGTGCCCCCGATCACCCAGCCCAGGGCGAAGGGGATGAAGAGGCCGAGGATCGCCCAGAGCAGGAAGGTGCGGTCGACCCAGGAGACCACCGGGTCGGCGATCAGGTCGGGCGCGAAGCGTTCCTTGTTCCCCCGCTGGGTGTGGATGAAGAGCCAGCCCATGTGGGCGTGGAAGAGGCCGCGCATCGCCCCGCGGATGCCGCCACCATGGTCGACGTGGGGGCTGTGGGGGTCACCCTCTTCGTCGGAGAAGGTGTGGTGCTTGCGGTGATCGGCGACCCAGGAGATCACCGGCCCCTCGATCGCCGCCGAGCCGAGAATGCCGAACACTCCGCGCATCCAGGCGTACGTCTTGAAGCTGCGGTGGGTGAAGAGGCGGTGGAAGCCGACCGTGATCCCCAGGCCGGTGAAGAAGTACATGCCGAGGAAGAGAAAGATGTCGCGCCAGTGCAGCGCCTGGTCCCAGACCTGCCAACCGGCGATCCCGATCGCCACAAATGGGACCAACGTAACGAGGCCGGTGATGATGCGATCGCGCGTCTCGTTGGCGACCGGCTGGATGTCGGTGGGCAGTGGTCCTGATCGTTCCATTGAAAGGCGATCATACGCACGCGCGTCCTGGCTTCGCGGCCAATAGGGCCTTGCTCCGTGGCCGGCGAAGACCCGGCTTCGCCACGAAGCAATTGGGGTAAGGTCGGCCAACCGATGCCTTTCGCGAGCACAGCACCGCTTCGCCGCGAGATCGAAACGCGGATTCCGAAGCGTCCGTTCACGGTCGAGTTCTGGGACGGAGCGCGGCTGCCGGCGACCGACGGGGACGGGCCGACGTTCCACGTCCGCTCGCCGCGGGCCGCCGCCCATGTGCTGCGCGCACCCGGGCAGCTGGGTCTCGGCCGCGCCTACGTCAGCGGCGATATCGAGGTCGATGACATGGACGCCGTGATCGAGGTCCTCGACACCTGGCAGGCGCCGTCGCTCGACAAAGGCGACATGGCCCACCTGCTGCTCGGCGCGGTGCGCGCCGCCGGCATCCAGCGGCCGCCGAGGCGGCCCGCAGCCGAGCTGGTGCTGAGCGGCCGCCGCCACAGCAAGGAGCGCGACGCCGAAGCGGTTCGCCACCACTACGACGTCTCCAACGAGTTCTTCGCCCTCTTCCTCGACGAGTCGATGACCTACAGCTGCGCCTTCTGGGCGGAGGGCGCGAAAACGCTCGAGGAGGCCCAGGAAGAGAAGCTCGACACCGTCGCCCGCAAGCTGGCGTTGAAGGAGGGTGACCGGGTGCTCGACGTCGGCTGCGGCTGGGGAGCGTTCCCGCTGCGGGCGGCGACCAGGTACGGAGCGAGCGTCGTCGGCATCACCCTCTCGCCGCCGCAGGCCGAAAAGGCGCGGCAGCGGGCCGAGGAGGCAGGCGTCGCCGACCGGGTCGAGGTCCGGGTCATGGACTACCGCGATCTGGCCGGCAGCGGCGAGCGCTTCGACGCGATCGCCTCGATCGGCATGGTCGAGCACGTCGGCGAGGAGCAGATCGACGTCTACGCGCGCACGCTGGCGGGACTGCTCGAGCCGGGCGGGCGCCTGCTCAACCACGGCATCGCCCGCCTGCGCCACACCGACCCCGAGGCCGGCGCCTTCTCCGAGCGCTACGTCTTCCCCGACAGCGAACCGATCCACATCTCACGCGTGCTGCTCGCTCTTGAACGGGCCGGCTTCGTCACCCGGGGCGTCTCCGAGCACGGCGCCGACTATGCCGAAACCCTGCGCCACTGGGCGCGGCGGCTGGACGAGAACCTCGACGAGGCGATCCGGCTAGCCGGCCCCGAACGGGTCCGCGTTTGGCGCCTCTACCTGCGCGCCGCCCGCAACGGCTTCGAATCCGGCTTCCTCTCGATCTTCCAGGCCCGCTGCACGCTGGCCTAGCCGGCGTCCAGTCCGGGGCGGGTCGCTCGGCCGGGCCTGTCGGCACTCAGTCCGGGACGACCTCGTCGGCACTCAGTCCGGGGCCGGGCGCTCGGCCATGTAGACCTGCACAGGGTCGCCGAGCAGGACGTCGTCGCGGGTTGGGCTCAGCCCGAGGCGCTTGGCGACGTGGACCGAGCGGACGTTGGCCGGGTTGATCATCGAGGTCAGGTAGGGCACCTCGAGATGCTCGAATGCCCAGTCGATGCAGGCTCGGGCGGCCTCGGTCGCGTAGCCGTGGCCCCAGGCGCTCCGCTTCAGGATCCAGCCGACCTCTGTCTCGTCGAACTGGGGCCAGTATTTGGGACCGGTCCTGCCCAGAAAGGCGCCGGTGCCAAGGTCTGTGATTGCGAAGATGCCGTGGCCGCGCTGCCGCCATTCGTCCTCGTCTTTTCGAAGCCGCTCTTCGGCAGCCGCGCGATCGAGCGGGCGGACGAACTCGGTCACCTCGGGATCGGCGTGCAGGGTGACGAACTCCTCCGCGTCGCCGGGTTCGATGCGGCGCAACCGCAGTCGCTGGGTCTCGATCATCAGAGCCGAGGCTACAGCCGCTCGACCGACCAACCGCCGCGCCGGCGAGCCGCACGGCCGACGAGGTGCCGGGCCGGCGAGCGCACGGCTGACGAGGTGCCGGACGTTAGGGAGTCATATTTACCGGCAACGTCCGGCACCTCCCGCTGGCACCTGCCGACACCTGCGGCGTGCCTCCCGGCGCGACAGTTGTGAGGGCGCCTAGGCGGGGAAGCCCTGCTCGACCTGTGACGGCGCCCTAGTCCGGACTAACCCCAAGTACCCCGGACATCTAGGCGGGGAAGCCCTGCTCGACCGTGGGCAGGGACCAGTCGGCGCCGGCCTCGCGCAACTCCTCGACCGTGTAGCGGCCCGTGGCGACGCCGACGACCTTGAGCTCGGCGCCGTGGCCGGCGGCGACGTCGCGGGGGGTGTCCCCCACCGCGAGGCAGCCCTCGCCTTCCAGCGATCCACCGGAGACGAGCTCGCCCCGCCGCAGCGCCTGCCTGGTCACCTCGACGCGATCGGCCGAGTCGGAGCCGTAGCCGCCGAAGCTGAAGAAGCGATTGAGGCCGGCGCGGGAGAGCTTGATGTGGGCTGCGGCCTCGATGTTGCCGGTGACCAGGCCGAGCAGGGCGCCGCCGTCGATCAGCCTGTCGAGCAGCGCCTCGACCCCCGGCATCACCCGGTAGCCGGGGGACTCGGCGACGGTGTCGGGCAGGTGGCGCAGGTAGGCGGCGATCGCCTTGGCGCGCTCTTCCTGGCTGCCCTCGCGGCCGATCACCTCGCGAAAGACGATCGCGGCGATTTCGGGGTCGGTCATGCCCGCATCGGTGTGCTCGGCGACGTTGGCGTCGACTCCGTGCAATTCCCGGAAGGCCCGCTGCCAGGCGCTGCCGCCGGCCCCGCCGGTAACGAGCAGCGTCCCGTCGATGTCGAAGAGGACGGCTTCGATCATGGCCGTGCGCCTTGGTCCGCCGCTTCGATCATGGCCGCGAACCCTAGATGAGTAGTTCACACGCCACCGCATCCCGCTGAATCCGTACTTAGACCCCCCAGGGGGTGGTCTAAGTACGGATTCAACTCTCGGCACGACCCTGGTCTAGTCCTCGTGCTCGAGCAGGTCGCGCTGACTGAGCGCGTAGAGGAGACCAAGCGAGGGCAGGACGAAGATCGCCGCGACGCCGAAGACGCCGAAGATGACCGCGAGCGTCGGGTCGGGCGCCGCCGCTTCGCCAATCGTGAGGCTGGTTGGCAACAGGTAGGGGAACTGGGCCACGGCCCAGCCCCAGATCACGGCGATGACCGCCCCGGCGGCGAGCGGTCGCAGCGGCCGCCGCCAACCGCGCAGGAGCGAGACGAGGACGCCGGCGCCGCAGAGTGCCGAGAGGACGACGAGGGGCAGGCCCTGATCGACGAGCCGGTCGAAGACGTAGCGCGCTTCGTCGTGCAGGAGGACGAGACCGACCACCGCGAAGGCGCCGACGGCCGCGGCGGCGGCGAGAGCTTGGCGCACAAAGTAGGCCTCCAGTTTCGCGTCGCCCGCGCGGCGGGCGTCGCCGACGAGGAAGACGGCGGCGAGGTACGCGGAGCTGGCGACGAACATCCCGCCGATCATGATCGGCAGGGGCTGGATCCAGCTCGGAAAGGGGGCGCCGTCGCCGTGGGCCGGGACGTTGCCCGCCGCGATCGCGCCCACCACCGTCCCCATGAAGAAGGGTGTGATCACGGAGGAGAGGGCGAAGGTCGCGCCGGCGGCGCGGCGAGCCTGAAAGCCCTCCAGCGACTTGCGGAAGGCGAAGCCGCAGCCGCGCAGGACGATCCCCAGCGCCGCCAGTGCCAGGGGAACGTAGAGCGTCGTCATCACGGCGGAGAAGGCGGGTGGGAAAGCCGTCCAGAGGACGACGAGGCAGAAGATCAGCCAGACGTGGTTGGCCTCCCAGACCGGGGTCAGGGAGCGCTGGATCAGCGAGCGGCGCCGTTCGGCCTCCTCCCCTTCACCGGCGCCGAGGTCCCAGAAGCCGCCGCCGAAGTCCGCCCCGCCGAAGAGCGCGTAGAAGGTGGCGCCAATCCAGAGGATCGCCGCGGCGGCCTCGGCCTTGCTCATGCCCGTCCCTCCAAAGGGGTGCTCATACCTCGGCCTTGCTCATCGGGTCCTCCCGTTGACGGGCCGAAAACGTGCCGTATAGGCCGGTTTGCGGCCCATCAACATCAAGTAGGCCTCGGGACTCATGCTTCGTCAGGTAGGCCTCGGGACTCATGCTTCGGCCTCCGCCGGCGGGCCGTAGGGCGCGCCGGTCTCGTCGGCCGCGGCGCCGTTCTCGCGCCAGCGCCGCGACATCCTCCGCAGGACCATCACCGCGACCGTCCCGATCGCCGCGTAGACGAGGAGGACGACGGCGAAGGCGAACCAGATGCCGCCGGCCTCGGTGACCGCTTCCTCAGTCCTCATGTAGCCCTGGACGATCCAGGGCTGGCGGCCCACCTCGGTGACGATCCAGCCGCACCACAGCGCCAGGATCGCGCCGGCCCCGGAGACCGAGACCGCGCGCAGGAACCACGGCGTGCTGGGAATGTCGCGCTTTTTCCACCACGTCCAGCCGAACCAGATGCCGAGCAGGAGCAGCGCCGAGCCGATCCCGACCATCGCGTCGAACGCCAAGTGCAGGAGCGTGTTGGCGGGCGGCCGTTCGTCGATGGGGATGTCGTTCAGCCCGGTGACCTCGGTGTCGGCGCTGAAGCCGACGAGATAGGAGTTGAGGTCGGGAATCGGGATCGCGAGCTTGACCCCGTCCTCGGTGCAGACGCCGCCGACGTACTCGGTCTGGTGGCCGCCGGTCTCCTGGATGCACTCCATGCCGGCGAACTTGGCGGGCTGGTGGTCCGCGACCGCGCGCGCGGCGGTATCGCCGACGAAGAGCTGGATCGGCGTGGCGATCAGCCCGATCGTCAGCGGGATCAGAAGCCCGAGCCGGTGCAGCCGGTCGCGCCTGCCCTTCAGCATCCCGACCGCGTAGATCGAGGCGACGAGGAAGCCGACGACCATGTAGGCGGCAAGGATCATGTGCGGGACCTCGTAGCCGGTGGCCGGGTTGATCAGCACCTTCCAGACGTCGACGTCGACCACCTTGCCGGCGGCGTCCAGCGTGAAGCCCTGCGGCTGGTTCATCCAGGCGTTGGCGGCGACGACCGAGAAGGCGCCGCCTATTCCCGTGACCACCATCGGCACGCCGGACCAGAAATGGGCCCAGCCCGAGAGCCGCTTCCAGCCGTAGATGTAGATCGCGATGAAGATCGCCTCGAGGAAGAAGAAGATTCCCTCGATCGCGAAGGCGACGCCGAAGGCCGCCCCGAAGCGGTCCATGAACTTCGGCCACAGGAGGCCGAACTCGAAGCTGAGGACGGTGCCGGTGACCGCGCCGACGGCGAAGGTGACCGCCATCGCCTTCGACCACCGTTTGGCCAGCTCGATGGCGTCGGCGTCGTCGCGTTTGAGGCCGATGTAGTTGGCGACCAGGATCGTCGCCGGCAGCGCCACCCCGATGCAGGCGAGGACGATGTGGAAGCCGAGCGTGAAAGCCATCTGCTCCCGCGCGGCGAGGAGATTCGATGCCGACGCCGCAAGCGGGAGCACGTCAATCGGGAGCATCGTCTGGGACGCTACTCCCCGCGGCCGCCGCCAGGTGTGAAGTTGCGCACTAGCGCCCCTGGCGGGCGGCGCACTAGCGCCCCTGGCGCGCCTCGCGGTAGCGACGGATCAGCGCGTTGGTCGAGCTGTCATGGGCGAGCTCGGGCTCCTCGTCGGCCTGCAGCTCGGGAACGATCGCCTTGGCCAGCACCTTGCCCAGCTCGACCCCCCACTGGTCGAAGGAGTCGATCCCCCAGACCGCCCCCTGGGTGAAGACGCTGTGCTCGTAGAGGGCGACGAGGCTGCCCAGCACCGCCGGCGTCAGCCGCTCGGCGAGGATCGTGTTCGAGGGACGGTTGCCCTCCATCACCCGGTGCGGCACAACCTCCTCCGCCGTCCCCTCCTCGCGCACCTGCTCGGGCGTTTTACCGAAGGCGAGCGCCTCCCCCTGGGCGAAGACGTTGGAGATCAGCAGGTCCTGGTGCTCGCCGAGCGGGTTGTTGCTGTGCATGAAGCCGATGAAGTCGCAGGGAATCAGCCGCGTTCCCTGGTGAATCAGCTGGTAGAAGCTGTGCTGACCGTTGGTTCCCGGCTCGCCCCAGAAGATCTGGCCGGTGTCGTAATCGACCCGGGCGCCGCCGACGGTGACGTGCTTGCCGTTCGACTCCATCGTCAGCTGCTGCAGATAGGCGGGGAAGCGGTTCAGGTACTGGTCGTAAGGCAGCACCGCGCAGGTCTGAGCATCGAAGAAGCCGCCGTACCAGACGCAGAGAAGGCCCATCAGCATCGGCAGGTTGGCGGCCGCCGGCGCCTCGCGGAAGTGCTCGTCCATGGCGTGGAAGCCGGCCAGCATCTCGGCGAAGCGCGCCGGCCCGATCGCCAGCATCGTCGAGAGGCCGATCGCCGAATCCATCGAGTAGCGGCCGCCGACCCACTCCCAGAAGCCGAACATGTTGTCGCGGTCGATGCCGAACTTGGACGTCTCCTCCCCGTTGGTGGAGACGGCGACGAAGTGCTTGGCGACCGCCGACTCGACCGCCGACTCCTCGCCGCCGAGCCCGGACAGCAGCCACTCGCGAGCGGTGCGGGCGTTGGTCATCGTCTCCAGCGTCGTGAAGGTCTTCGAGGAGACGATGAAGAGCGTCTCCTCGGGGTCGAGGTCGTGCGTTTCCTCGACGAAGTCGGTGGCGTCGACGTTGGAGACGAAGCGGAAGCTCATCTCGCGGCGGCTGAAGTGGCGCAGCGCCTGGTAGGCCATCACCGGGCCGAGGTCGGAGCCGCCGATGCCGATGTTGACGACGTTGCGGATCGGCTTGCCGGTGTGGCCGCGCCACTCCCCCGAGCGCACGCGCTCGCAGAAGGAGGCCATGCGGTCGAGCGTCTCGTGCACCTCCTTGACGACGTCGACCCCGTCGACGACCAGCGAGCGCTCGCGGGGCATCCGCAGCGCCACGTGGAGCACGGCGCGATCCTCGGAGACGTTGATGTGCTCGCCGGCGAACATCGCTTCGCGGCGCGCTTCGACGCCGCGGTCGCGGGCCAGCTGGCCGAGCAGGGTCAGCGTCTCATCGTCGATGCGGTTCTTGGAGAAGTCGAGGTGCAGCCCGGCGCCCTCGGCCAGGAAGCGCTCGCCCCGCTGCGGGTCGGCGGCGAAGAGGTCGCGCAGGTGGCTGTCGCCGATCCGCTCGTGGTGGCCCGCCAGGGCCTGCCAGGCTTGGGACTCGCGCAGCGCGCCTGTCTCGGGCATGGCGCCTGGACGCTCCCGAGCTAGGCGGCGACGCCGCGCTGGGAGGCAATCGACCCGAGCATGTCTTCCCACGACTTGTTGAAGCTGGCCTTGCCCTCCTCCTGCAGCCGCGCCGCCAGCGCCTTGGCGTCGATGCCGGCGGCGGCGAACTCGCCGAGCAGCTCCTCGGCGTCACCGCCATCGGCCGGGACGAGGTCACCGATCTCGCCGTGGTCGGCGAAGGCGTGCAGGGTCGGCTCGGGCATCGTGTTGACCGTGAACGGCGAGGCGAAGGCCTCGATGTAGAGGGTGTCGGAGGCGTCGGGGTCCTTGGTCCCGGTGCTCGCCCAGAGCAGCCGCTGCGGGCGGGCGCCCTCGTTCATCAGCCGCTGCATCCGCTCCGAGTCGATCAGCTCGCGGTAGGCGCGGTAGGCCTGGAAGCCGATCGCGATCCCGAGCCGGTTGTGGAGTTCGTCGGGCACTTCGCCGCTGACGGCGACGTCCCAGCGGCTCATGAAGATCGAGGCGACCGAGGCGACGTCGGGATTGAGGCCCGCCTCGATCCGGCGCTCTATCCCCCGCATGAAGGCTTCGGCGGAGGCCACGTACTGCTCGGCGTCGAAGAGCAGCGTGACGTTGATCGGGATGCCGGCGAAGATCGACTCCTCGATCGCGCGCAGGCCGGCCTGGGTGCCGGGGATCTTGATGTAGAGGTTGTCGCGTTCGCCCTTGGCGTAAAGCGCGGCGGCCTCCGCAATCGTCGCCTCGGCATCGTCGGCGATCAGCGGTGAGACCTCCAGCGAGCAGAAGCCGTCGACCCCCGCGGTGCGGCGGTGGACGTCGGCGAAGAGGTTGGTCGCGTCACGCAGGTCGGTGAGGGCGAGCTCGAAGAAGATCCGCTCGGCCGTGTTCTCGCCGACGCCCTCACCCGCCTCGGCCCCCTCAGAGAGCGAGGCGATCTGCTCGTCGTAGGCGTCGCCGCCGGAGATCGCCTTGTCGAAGATCGTCGGGTTGGAGGTGAGCCCGGTGACCGAGAGCTCCTCGATGTAGCCGGCAAGGGTCCCGTCTTCGAGCATCGTCCGGGTGATGTTGTCGAGCCAGAGGCTCTGTCCCAGCTCGTGCAGTTGTTCGGTCGGCTTCATGTCTTCTCCTTTACTCGCTCGATGACTTCGCGCGCTGTCTCGGCGACTCGGTCCGGGGTGAAGCCGAACTTCGTCTGTACGTCCTTGAGCGGAGCCGAGCTGCCGAAGGTGTGCATTCCGATTCTCTCCCCCGCCGGTCCAACGTAGCGATCCCAGCCGATGGTGGAGGCCTCCTCTATGGATACCCGCGCCGTCACCGCCTCGGGCAGGACCTCCTCGCGGTAGGCCTCCTCCTGGCGGTCGAAGAGCTCCCAGCAGGGCAGGCTGACGACCCGCGAGCGGATGCCTTCGCCGACCAGCTCCTCGTGTGCGGCGACCGCGATCGCGACGTCGCTGCCGGTGGCGATCAGGATCACGTCGGGGCCGCCACCGCCGTTCGCGAGCACGTAGCCGCCGCGGCGCAGGCCCTCGGCGGAGGCGTAGCGGCCGCGGTCGAGGACCGGAACGTTTTGGCGGGTGAGGACCAGCGCCACCGGCTGGTGGCTGCGGTCGATCGCAACCCGCCAGGCCTCGGCCACCTCGTTGGCGTCAGCGGGGCGGATCACGTCGAGGCCGGGGATCGCCCGCAGCGAGGCCAGCTGCTCGACCGGCTGGTGGGTCGGGCCGTCCTCGCCGAGCCCGATCGAGTCGTGGGTGAAGAGGTGGATCACGGGCAGCTCCATCAGCGCCGAGAGGCGGATCGCCGGCCGCGCGTAGTCGGAGAAGGTCAGGTAGGTGGACCAGAGGGGCCGCAGCTTGGAGAGTGAGAGGCCGTTGGAGATCGCCGCCGACTCGTGCTCGCGGATCCCGTAGTGGAGCTGGCGGCCGCCATAGCTG
>DASSTR010000017.1:0-2162 GCA_035707825.1 Solirubrobacterales bacterium | reverse complement strand
CGAAGCGCGGGCCTGCTGCGGCGGGCGCTGCAGTACCAGCGCCTCTGCGGCGGCACGATCGCGCTGCACGAGGAGGACCCCGATCTCTCCGGCAAGGGCGTGATGCACGAAGGCCCCGTCTCGGCCGCGCTCGGCCTGGCCGCCATTCCCTCGGTCTCGGAGTCGACGATGATCGCCCGCGACGCCGCGCTCGCCGGCTATGAGGAGGGCAGGATCCACGTTCAGCACCTCTCGGCGGCGGAGTCCGTCGAGGCGGTGCGCGCGGCCAAGGCGGCCGGCGTGAAGATCAGCTGCGAGGCCTCGCCGCACCACCTCTGCCTCACCGACGAGGAGGTCCGCAGCCTCGATCCACAGCGCTTCAAGATGAACCCGCCGCTGCGCTCCGAGGCGGATCGCCAGGCGCTCATCGAGGCCCTGCGCGACGGCACGATCGATTGCATCGCGACCGACCACGCTCCGCACGCGGCGGAGGAAAAGGAGGTCCCCTTCGAGCAGGCCGCGATGGGGGTCACCGGCCTGGAGACGGCCTTCGCGGCCCTGCACACCGATCTCGTCCTGCCCGGAATCCTCGAGCTGGGGCTGGTCGTCGAGCGCTTGGCGGGAGGCGCCGAGCCCTTCGGCCTGCCGCGCCCGACGCTGGCGCCGGGCAGCGAGGCCAACATCGCCCTCTGCGACCTGAGCGCGGAGTGGACGGTGGGGGAGGACGGCTACGAGAGCCGCTCGTCCAATTCCTGGTGCGCCGGACGCAAGCTCACCGGGCGGGTGCTGATGACCGTCGCCGGCGGCCAGGTCGCCTACCGGCTGCGCTCCTTCTCGATGGGGGTCGCGGCATGAGCGGGGCGCTCCGCCGCCCCCGGACGCGGGAGCGAGCACGCGAGATCGCCGGTCATGATGAGCGCGTGCGAGCGAGAGCAGAGGAGGTGGCGGCTATATGACCGCCTACGTGCTGCTCGAGGACGGCACCCGCTTCGACGGCGAGCTCTGCGGCCACCCCGAGGCGGTCACCGGCGAGGTCGTCTTCAACACCGCGATGACGGGATATCAGGAGTCCGTGACCGACCCCTCCTACGCGGGCCAGATCATCACCTTCACCTACCCGCTGATCGGCAACTACGGCGTCTCGGCGCCGGCGATGGAGTCCGACCGCATCCACGCCCGCGGGGCGATCATGCGCGACGCCAAGAACAGCGAGGACGTCGCCACCGCCGAGGGCGGCTGGCTCGATTGGCTCGCCGACTGCGGAGTGCCGGCGATCAGCGGCGTCGACACGAGGGCGCTCGTGCGGCACATCCGCGATCGCGGCGCGATGCGGGGCGGCATCTTCCCGTCCGGGGTGGCCGAAGCCGAGGCCCGCGAACAGGTCGCCGCCGAGCCCTCGATGGACGGGGCCGACCTGGCGCGCCTGGTGACGCCGCCGGAGCCCGTTCGCTTCGAGGGGGACGGGCCGCACGTGGTTGGTCTCGACACCGGCGTGAAGATGAACATCGTCCGCCAGCTGCGCGAGCGCGGCTGCCGGGTGACGCTGCTGCCCTGCTCCACCTCCTCCGCCGACGTCCTCGCCGA
This sequence comes from Solirubrobacterales bacterium, assembly GCA_035707825.1. Classification (GTDB taxonomy): domain Bacteria; phylum Actinomycetota; class Thermoleophilia; order Solirubrobacterales; family 70-9; genus VRUE01. The sequence continues at coordinate 599 of DASSTR010000017.1, read as the reverse complement.
GGACCCCGACCTCGTCTTCCTCGCCAACGGGCCGGGCGACCCCGGGGCGCTCGACTACGTCGTCGACACGGTGCGCGAGCTGGTCGGCAGGCGCCCCCTGTTCGGGATCTGCCTCGGCCACCAGCTGCTCTGCCGGGCGGTGGGCCTGGAGACCTTCAAGCTGCCCTTCGGCCACCGGGGCGCGAACCACCCGGTGAAGGACCTGGCCAGCGGCAGGATCGACATCACCTCGCAGAACCACGGCTTCGCCGTCCAGGGGCCCGGCGGCGAGCCGCGGATCGAAGCCGACGAGCCGGTCCGCTGGGAGACCGATTTCGGCGCCGCCGAGCTGACCCACCTGAACCTCTACGATCGCACCGTCGAGGGCCTGGCCCTCAAGGACGTCCCCGCGGCCACCGTCCAGTACCACCCCGAGGCCGGCCCCGGGCCGCATGATGCCCGCCACCTCTTCGACTCCTTCCTGGAGCTCGCCCATGCCTAGGCGCGACGACATCGAGAAGATCCTCCTGATCGGCTCGGGGCCGATCGTGATCGGGCAGGCGGCCGAGTTCGACTACTCCGGCGTGCAGGCCTGCAAGGTGCTGCTCGAGGAGGGCTAC
>DASSTR010000016.1:0-31386 GCA_035707825.1 Solirubrobacterales bacterium | reverse complement strand
GCGAAGCCGAGCGGGGTGTTACGGGCGATCTCGGAGGCGCCGATGTTCGAGGTCATGATCACGATCGTGTGACGGAAGTCCACCGTGCGCCCCTGGGCGTCGGTCAGACGGCCATCCTCGAGGATCTGCAGCAGGATGTTGAAGACGTCCGGGTGCGCCTTCTCGATCTCGTCGAGCAGCAGCACGCTGTAGGGCTTGCGGCGCACGGCCTCGGTCAGCTGACCGCCCTCGTCGTAGCCGATGTAGCCCGGCGGCGAGCCGACCAGGCGGCTGACCGCGTGCTTCTCCATGTACTCGGACATGTCGATGCGCACCATCGAGTCCTCGTCGCCGAAGAGGAACTCGGCGAGGGTGCGCGCCAGCTCGGTCTTGCCGACCCCGGAGGGGCCGAGGAAGATGAACGACCCGGCGGGGCGCTTGGGGTCCTTGATCCCGGCGCGCGAGCGGCGGATGGCCTTGGAGACGGCGGTGATCGCGACCTCCTGGCCGATCACCCGCTTGTGCAGCTCCTCCTCCATGCGGATCAGTTTTTTGGTCTCGGCCTCGGTCAGTTTGAAGACCGGGATGCCGGTCCACATCGAGACGATGTCGGCGATCTCTTCTTCGCCCACTTCCGGGCGCTCGCCGTTCTCGCCCTCCGCCCACTCGTCTTCGAGCTGGCGCTTTTTGGTCGTCAGCTGACGCTCGGAGTCGCGCAGGTTGGCCGCTTTCTCGAACTCCTGCGCTTCGATCGCCGCCTCCTTGGAGCGCCGCGTGGTCTCGATTTCCTCCTCGAGGTCGCGGTAGACGGGCGGTGCGCTCATCGACTTGATCCGCATCCGCGAGGCGGCCTCGTCGATCAGGTCGATCGCCTTGTCGGGCAGGAAGCGGTCGGAGATGTAGCGGTCGGCGAGCTCGGCGGCGGCACCGAGGGCTTCGTCGGTGATCGTCACCCGGTGGTGCTGCTCGTAGCGCTCGCGCAGCCCTTCGAGGATCTTCACGGTGTCCTCGACCGAGGGCTGGTCGACCTTGATCTGGGCGAAGCGGCGCTCCAGCGCCGAGTCGCGCTCGAGGTATTTGCGGTACTCGTCGAGGGTCGTGGCGCCGATCGTCTGCAGCTCGCCGCGGGCCAGCGCCGGCTTCAGGATCGATGCGGCGTCGATCGCACCCTCGGCGGCGCCCGCCCCGACCAGGTTGTGAAGCTCGTCGATGAAGAGGATGATGTCGCCGCGCTGGGTGATCTCTTTCATCACCTTCTTGAGGCGCTCCTCGAACTCGCCGCGGTACTTGGAGCCGGCGACCAGCGCCGCCAGGTCGAGCGTGTAGATCTGCTTGTTCTTCAGCAGCTCGGGGACTTCGCCCTTGTTGATGCGGGCGGCCAGGCCCTCGACGACGGCGGTCGTGCCGACCCCCGGCTCACCGAGCAGGACCGGGTTGTTCTTGGTCCGCCGCGAGAGGATCTGCATGATCCGCTCGATCTCGGTTTCGCGGCCGATCACCGGGTCCAGCTTGCCCTCCTCGGCGAGCTTGGTCAGGTTGCGGCCGAACTGGTCGAGCAGTTTGGAAGATTTCTTCCCCTCGCCTCCACCGCCGCCGGCGGCGGCGCCCTGACGGCGCCCGCCCGGGCCGGAGAGCATCCGGATCACCTCGTTGCGGATCTTGTCGGAGTCGGCGTCGAAGTCGAGCAGGATGCGGGCCGCGACGCCCTCGTTCTCACGCACCAGGCCGAGCAGGATGTGCTCGGTGCCGATGTAGTTGTGACCCAGGCTGAGAGCCTCGCGCAGCGCCAGCTCGAGAACCTTCTTGGCGCGCGGGGTGAACGGGATCTGGCCCGAGGTGACCTCCTCGCCGGAGCCGACGATCCGCACCACCTGCGAACGCACGCGCTCGGTGGTGATGTCCAGCGACTCGAGGACGCGGGCCGCCAGGCCCTCCTCCTCGCGGAGCAGGCCGAGCAGGATGTGCTCGGTGCCGATGTAGTTGTGTTTGAGCGTGCGAGCCTCTTCCTGGGCCAGGACGACAACCTGTCGGGCTCGCTCTGTGAATCTCTCGAACACGGGCTTCCTTACTTACAACTCGCTTTGGGTCTGGAAGTACCACCCCGACCGTCTCGAATTAGATCGGGGCGGATCGAGGAGTCCTTAAACGATACCGAGCGGACCCGCCCGGCCTCGGGGGCCGAATACGCGCTATTAGCGCGTTTTTGGCGGACAAAAGTCGAACTTCCAGGGTGGCGCAGCCGCGCCCGCGCCGTCAGGGAGCCCGCCGCAGCCGCTCCCGCGCCCCGTAAAGGAGGAGGCCGACGAGCGGGACGAGGATGTCGGAGTAGAGGACCGGCCCCGTGTTGTCGGGGTCGTGGTTGTCGTTGACGATCGCCTGATGGATGTGGCCGTAGGCATCGCCCCAGAGGGAGATCGCGGCGACGATCAGGATCGCCAGCCAGTAGCGATCGCGGATCCAGATGCAGAGCACCGCCGCGACGCCGAGCGCCAGGTCGCCGAAGCCGACCTCAGTCTGGAAGCCGCCGTCGCCGCGGGTGAAGCCGATTTCCCTGGCGACGGCCGGCCCGTCGAAGAGATGGAAGAGGGCGCCGACGATTCCGGCGACGCCGATCGTCACCACGATCCACCAGAGCAGAAAGGTCTCGACAACCGCCTCGGTGCCGCGCTGGCCGGGATGCCTCCAGATATGGACGGCCGCGCCGACCAGGGCCACGAGCACGTAGAGGACGTAGATCACCGTTCACGGCTCCGCATCGTTTTCGCATCCCTCCGCATGGCGTCCCTTCCGCTCTATCGGACGCCGCGCACGCTCGCCTTAGGAGCGCATCGCCGGGAACAGCACCACTTCGCGGACGCTCTGCGCGCCGCTCAGGATCATCACCAGCCGATCGATGCCGAGGCCCACGCCGCCGGTGGGCGGCATTCCCTGTTCGAGGGCCTCGACGAAGGCCTCGTCGTAGGGCTGCGCCTCTTCGTCCCCTCGCTGCAGCTCCGCCTGCTGCTGCTCGAAGCGGCGCCTCTGCTCGTCGGGGTCGTTGAGCTCGCTGAAGGAGTTGGCGATCTCCATCCCGCCCATGAAGGCCTCCCAGCGCTCCACCAGCCCCTCCTCGGAGCGGTGCGCCTTCGCGAACGGCGAGAGCTCGACCGGATAGTCGGTGATGAAGGTGGGCTGGATCAGCTTCGGCTCGACCGTCTTGGAGAGCAGGCCGTCGACGAGCTTCCCCCACCCCTCGGCGGGGTCGGGCTCCGAGCCCATCGCCGCCACCAGAGCCTCCCTCGTCGGGTGCTCGGCGATGTCGATGCCGGACTGCTCGAGGATCGCCTCGCGCAGGGTCAGCCGTCGCCAGGGAGGAGCGAGGTCGATCGTCACCTCGTCGCGCTGCACCTTCGTCGTCCCGAGGACGCGCTCGGCCACCTCGGCGACGAGCAGCTCGAGGTCGTGCGCGGTCTTCTCGTAGTCGGCGTAGGCCTCGTACCACTCGAGCATCGTGAACTCGGGGTTGTGCTTGTGGGAGACGCCCTCGTTGCGGAAGTCCTTGCCGAGCTCGTAGACGCGGTCGATGCCGCCGACCACGAGCCGCTTCAGGTAGAGCTCGGTGGCGATGCGCAGGTAGAGGTCGCGGTCGAGGGCGTTGTGGTGGGTGGTGAAGGGCCGGGCCAGCGCGCCCCCGTAGAGCGGCTGCAGGACCGGAGTCTCGACCTCGACGAACCCATGCTCATCGAGCCAGCGCCGCGTCTCCGTGATCGTCCGCGCCCGCAACGCGAAGGCATGGCGGCTCTGCTCGTTGGCGATCAGGTCCAGCTCGCGCCGCCGGTAGCGGGTCTCGACGTCCTCGAGGCCGTGAAACTTGTCCGGCGGCGGCCGCAGGCTCTTGGCCAGCAGGCGCCAGCGATCGATCGCCAGCGAGAGCTCGCCGCCGCGATTGGTGGCCAGCGCCGTGCCCTGGACGCCGACGATGTCGCCGAGGTCGAGGCTGACGAGCAGCTCGTAGGCCTCCTCGCCGAGCAGGTCCTCGCGAGCGTGGAGCTGGATCTGGCCGCTGCCGTCGCGAAGGTCGATGAAGCAGGCCTTGCCGTGCCCCCGCCGGGCGACGATCCGCCCCGCCACCCGATGCCGGGAATCCGTTTCGATCCCCGGCGCCAGGCCCTCATGAGCGGCGCGGACCTCGGCGATGTCCTCACGCTGAGCGAAGTCGTGGGGGAAGGGGTCGACCCCCGACTCACGCAACTGCTCGAGCTTCGCCCGCCTGTCGGCGAGCACTGCGCTTACGTCGCTCTGCTCAGGCCCGGTCACTCGCGCGAGCCTATTGAACCGCTAAGCCGTCTCGATCTTGGTGATTTTGAATTTCTTCTTCGGCCCGCGCGGCACCTCGACCGTGACGATGTCGTTGCGCTTGTGGCCGAGCAGCGCCTTGCCGATCGGCGACTCGTTGGAGAGCTTATGTTCGAGCGGGTCCGCCTCAGTCGAGCCGACGATCTGGAATTTCTGCGAGTCGCCGCTTTTCTGGTCTTTGACGTGAACGATCGAGCCGAAGGTGACCTCGTCGGTGCTGACGTCTTTCTCGTCGATCACGGTGGCGCGGCGCAGCCGCTCTTCGAGCTGGGCGATCCGCTGCTCGAGCAGCGCCTGCTCGTTCTTGGCGTCGTCGTACTCGGCGTTCTCGGAGATGTCGCCAAACTCGCGCGCCTCCTTGATCCGCTCCGCCACCTCGCGCCGCTTCTCGGTCGAGAGGTACTCGACTTCCTCTTTGAGCTTTTCGAGCCCTTCCGGGGTGATTACGGCCTGCCGGCTCACTGTGGTGACCTCGCTTTGTCTTTCTAGAGGGGTTGGATTCGGCTCCCGAACCCAAAAACGCCCGGGTGCGACGGCAATGCCTTCGCCGCACCTGGGCCGGAAGTCGCGGGATTATAGCGATGGCTCAACGCCGGCAAACGGAGTTTCATCCGTCCGTCGAGCAGGCCCCGCCAAACCCGCCCCGGGCAGCGCTCAAGAAACCCGAAGTGGCCGCATTGCGGCCGGCTGCGCCAGCGTCGCGATCAGCTCCCTGGCCCGGGGCAGGTCGGCGCTGCGCTGCAGCTCGTCGGCGACCGGGTCCGGCGCGTCCAGCGGCTGCATGTACCAGGGGTAGAACTTGCGCAGGTAGCGCGCCGCGCGCTCGGCGCCGAAGTGCTCCTCGGCGCCGTCGATGACCCAGAGCAGCTCGGCGACCATCTCCTCGCGTGCCGGCGGCGAGGAGCGGCGGCCGGTCAGCTCTTCGAAGACCCATGGGTTGCCCAGCGACCCCCTGGCGATCATCACCGCGTCGGCGCCCGACTCCGCGTAAGCGCGGCGCGCGGCCTCTGCGCTCTGCAGGCCGCCGGAGACGATCACCGGCACGTCGACCCGCTCGACCAGCTGCCGCGTCAGGGCATAGTCGGGGCTGCCCTTGTGGCCAACCGTGGCGGCGCGGGGATGGAAGGCGATCGCCGCCACCCCTCCCTCCTCCACCAGCCGCAGCGCCAGCTCGAAGCCGGAACGATCCCCCGCCCGCAGTCCGGAGCGCAGCTTGGCGGTGACCGGCAGGCCGCTGCCCTCGGCGGCCCCCCGCGCCAGGGCCAGCGCCAGGTCTGGATCGCTGAGCAGCTCGGCGCCGGCGCCCGTCTTGCGGACCTTGCGCACCGGGCAGCCCATGTTGATGTCGATCAGGTCGGCGCCGGCCTCAGCCGCGATCGCGGCGCCGGATCGCATCACGTCCGCATCGTGGCCGACGAGCTGTATCGAGACCGGGTGCTCGTCGGGATGGATCCGCATCAGCTCGCGCAGCGTGCGCTCGTTGCGGTGATGCAGCCCGAAGCTGGAGACCATCTCGGAGACCGCGAGCCCTGCGCCGTGGCGTTTCGCCTGCAGGCGCACGAACCAGTTGCCGATCCCCGCCAGCGGAGCCAGCAGGACGCGATTGGCGATCTCGACCCCGCCGATTGAAAAGGGAGCCGTCAGAGGCGGCTGAGAAGGCGCTTTATTTCGTGTTTCGCTCATGGATGAGACGCAGCCCTTGCAGGGTAAGCATCTCGTCCACCTCGTCGATCGTCTCGGTGAAGGGGACGACGATCGAGGCATAGCCGCCGGTGGCGAGCAGCCGCGGGTTGGGCAGCTCCTCTTCGATGCGGCGGACGATGCCGTCGATGAGACCGGCGAAACCGAAGATGAAGCCGGAGTTGATCGCGGCGCGGGTCGAGCGCCCGATCGCTTCCTTGGGCTCTTCGAGATCCATGCGGGTGATCCGGGCGGCGCGCTCGATCAGGGCGCTGAGGGAGGGCGCGAGGCCGGGGCCGATCGCGCCGCCGAGATACTCGCCGTCGGCGGAAACCGCGTCGATGTTGATGCCGGTGCCGAAATCGACGGAGACGCACGCCTTGCCGAAGCGCTCATAGGCGGCGATCGCGTTGACGAGGCGGTCGGCGCCCACCTCGAGCGGGTTCTCGATCCGGATCGGCATTCCCGTCTTCACGCCGGGCCCGATCGTCAGGCACTCGGCCTCGAGGTAGCGCTCCGCCAGCTCCTCGAATTGGCTGCCCAGCGGCGGCACCACCGACGACACGCAGACGGCGTCAACGTCGTCGAAGGACATCCCGCAGAGCGAGAAGAAGCCGGCGATCCGCTCGGCCAGCTCGTCGCCGGTCGCGCCCGATCGGGTCTGGAAGCGCCAGTGCTCGGCGAGGCGCTCGCCGTCGAATGCGCCCAGGTGAGTCTGCGTGTTGCCTACGTCCACCGCGAGAAGCACGCGGCGATTATTCCCGGAATGCCGGGCGGGCGCATAGGATGGCGCCGTGGACGCACGTCTCTACGTGATCCCCGCCTCGCATCCGAGCATCTCGATCGCGCTGATGCTCGAGCACAAGGGGATCCCCTACAAGCGCCGGGACCTGATGCCGGTGATCTCCAAGGTCGTGCTCCGGGGGCTTGGATTTCCCCGCAACACGGTGCCGGCGATGAAGCTCGACGGCGAGCGGGTGCAGGGCTCGCGCGAGATCGCTCGGGCGCTCGAGAGGCTGCGGCCCGAGCCCGCCCTCTTCCCAAGCGATCCCGGCCTCCGCGCTTCCGTCGAAGAAGCCGAGCGCTTCGGCGACGAGGAGCTCCAGCATCCCGTCCGCCAGATCATCTGGTGGTCGATCAAGCGCCACCGATCCGCCCTTGCCAGCTACTCGGAGGGGGCGAAGATAGGAGTGCCGATCGGCCTGGCGGTGAAGACGGGAGCCCCGATCGTCGCCCTCTCGGCCCGCTTCAACGAGGCCAGCGACGTCAACGTCCGTGACGCCCTCGGCGCGTTGCCCGGCCTGCTGCAGCGGGTCGACGACTGGATCGAGGCCGGCGTGCTGGGCGGCGAGCAACTCAACGCCGCCGACTTCCAGATCGCCCCCACCATCGGCCTGGCGATGACCCTCGACGACCTCCGTCCCGCGATCGAGAAGCGGCCCGCCGGCGAGCTGGCCCGCCGCATCGTCCCCAACTATCCGGGGCGGATGCCGGCGATCCTGCCGGCCCCCTGGCTGCAGCCCCTGCAGTCCGTCACCGTCTAGCCGACCCGAGCCAGACCCGCCCACACATCAGCGGGACTTCAGGGGTCCGAGGCGGCGCACCTCCTGGCCCGGCCCGAGCGCGGCGAGGGCAGCGGTCAGGCGGCTGCCGTCTGGGAGCGCCAGCTCCGGGTCAAGCTCCAACAGCGGGGCGAGCACGAAGCGGCGCGAGGTGACCTCCGGATGCGGAAGGGTGAGGCGCTCCGCCCGCAGCTCTATGTCCCCGAGCAGCAATAGATCGATGTCGAGGGGGCGCGGGCTGTGGCGGGCGGCTGCCAGCAGGCGCCCCCGCTCGACCTCGATCGCCTTGCAGACGTCGAGCAGGGCTTCGGGCTCCAGGTCGGTGCGGATGCGAATCGCGGCGTTGAGGAAATCGGGCTGGTCGAGCACCTCGCCGACCGGCTCGGTCTCATAGGCGGAGGAAACCGCCTCGACCTCCACCCCATGCTCCCCCAGCATCTCTATGCCGGCCCGCAGATGCCCCTCGCGATCGCCCAGGTTGGAGCCGAGCCCCAGGTAGCCGCTCCGCAACTCGCTATTCCTCTTCTTCGACTTCGGCGTCCGTTTCGGCGCGTTCGTGGACGACCTCGACCGAGACCTCCTGGATCGCGAGCGGCAGCGGCGGCTCCGGCTTGGCGGCGCGGACGCGCACCGTCTCGCTGCCGTAGCGCTCCATCAGCCGCTCGCCGATCACCTGCGCGAGGCGCTCGAGCGTGCGGTAGCTGCGCTCGGTGGCGGCGAGGGTGACGATGTCGCAGGCCTCGCCGTAGTCGGCGGTGTCCTCGATCCGATCGGTGAGGACCGCGTCGCAGCTGGGGACGTCGAAGGTGATGTCGAACTCGAGGCGCTGCCCGATCTCCTGCTCGGCGTCGCTGACGCCGTGGTGGGTGTAGATCGAGAGCCCTCGCAGCTCGACCTCGACTCGCGACTCGATGCCGTTTTCGTGCGACTCCATGTCAGTAGTTTCGCGCCTTCAAGGGTTTCGCGCCTCGCCTGCGCAGAGTGTCAACGGGCTCGCGTCTCACTTGGCGCCGGAGCGGCGATGGCGGCGGCGATGCTGAGCGCCTGGCCGATCTCGGCGACGTCATGCACCCGCAGGACGTCGGCGCCGGCCGCCGCGGCGAGCACGGACGAGGCGATCGTGCCGCCGATGCGGTCGCCGACCTCGGAGCCGTCGATCTTGCCGATGAAGCTCTTGCGGGAGGTGCCGACGACCAGCGGCTGGCCGAGCTCGCGCAGCTCCCCCAGCCGCCGCAGCAGCTCGAGATTGTGCTCGAGCGTCTTGCCGAAGCCGATGCCTGGGTCGAGCCAGATCTTCTCCTCGTCCACCCCCATCGAGAGCGCCAGCTCGAGCCGCTCGGAGAGGAACGCCTTCACGTCGTCGACCACATCGTCGTAGGTCGGGTTCTCCTGCATCGTCCGCGGCGTGCCCTGCATGTGCATCAGGACCAGGCCGGCGCCTCGATCCCCGCAGAGCGCCGCGATATCGGGGGCGGCGCGCAGCGCGGTGATGTCGTTGACGATCGTGGCGCCCGCCCCCAGGGCGGCCTCGGCGACCGCGAGCTTCGAAGTGTCGATCGAGATCTCGCACCCCTCCGGCAGGGCGGCCGCGAGCGCGGCGACCACGGGCGCCGTGCGCCTTTGCTCCTCCGCCGCGTCAACCTCGGCCGCCCCCGGCCGCGTCGACTCACCGCCGACGTCGAGGACCCCCGCCCCCTGCTCAACCAGCTCGCGGCCATGCCCGATCGCCGCCTCCGCGTCGAGGTACAGCCCCCCATCGCTAAATGAGTCGGGCGTGACATTCACCACGCCCATCAACTTGACGTTCACCGTCGAAGTATCCCGCGTCCAGAGCCCCGCTGGCGCGGGTGCGCCCCACCCCCGCTCGCGCGCCAGCCACACCCCCGCCCGGGTTTCGCCGGCTGACGGCATGGGGAAACGGGTACTCCCTTCACGAACGGATACTCAGAGCAGTCCAACTCATTAGTTGGACTGCGAGTTCGGGAGGGGAGTACCCGTTTCCCTAAGACGCATCCCCACCCGCGAAACCCGGGCGGGGGCGTGGCGACGGGCGCGCGCCCTCGCGCTGCGCCTTTTCCGGCTCCGGCGAAGGCTCGGCCTGCTCGGGCTCCTCTTCGTCGGCGAAGACCTCGCTCTCGGGCTTGCCGTCGAGCAGCGCCACGAACTGCTCGGCATCGATCGTCTCCCGCTCGAGGAGGACCTTGGAGATCCGCTCCAGCTCCGTGCGGCGATCGGTGAGCAGGTCCTTGGCCGTCTGGTGGGCGCCCTCGACGATGCGGCGGATCTCGTCGTCGATCTCGCGGGCGATCTCATCGGAGTAGTCGGGCTCGGAGGAGAACTCGCGGCCGAGGAATGGCTGGCCGCGATCGTGGCCGAAGACGCGCGGGCCGAGGCGCTCGGACATCCCGAAGCGCATCACCATCTGCTTCGCCGTCTCGGTCACCTTCTCGAGGTCGTTGGAGGCGCCGGTGGTGATCTCGCCGAAGACGATCTCCTCGGCGGCGCGGCCGCCCAGCGTCATCGCCATCGTGTCGGTCAGCTCGGCGCGGGTGGTGAGGAACTTGTCCTCGGTCGGCAGGCTGATCGTGTAGCCAAGCGCCTGGCCGCGACTGATGATCGAGATCTTGTGGACGGGGTCGGTGTTCTCGAGCAGGTGGCCGACGATCGCGTGGCCCATCTCGTGGTAGGCGGTGATGAGCCGCTCCTTCTCCGACATCACGCGGGTCTTCTTCTCCGGCCCGGCGATCACCCGCATGATCCCCTCCTCGAGCTCCTGCATCGAGATCTCGCGCCGGCCCTGGCGGGCGGTGAGCAGCGCCGCCTCGTTGATCAGGTTGGCGAGGTCGGCGCCGGTGAAGCCCGGGGTCTGGCCGGCCAGCGCATCGAGGTCGATCGCCTTGGCGAGCGGCTTGCCCCGCGTGTGGACTTCGAGGATCTGCTTGCGCCCTTTGCGGTCCGGTCGGTCGACGACCACCTGGCGGTCGAAGCGCCCCGGCCGCAGCAGCGCCGGGTCGAGGATGTCGGGCCGGTTGGTGGCGGCGATCAAGATGATGTTGTCTTTCATCTCGAAGCCGTCCATCTCGACGAGCAGCTGGTTGAGGGTCTGCTCACGCTCGTCGTGGCCGCCCCCCATGCCGGCGCCGCGATGGCGGCCGACGGCGTCGATCTCGTCCATGAAGATGATGCAGGGCGAGTTCTGCTTCGCCTGCTCGAAGAGGTCGCGGACGCGGCTGGCGCCGACACCGACGAACATCTCGACGAAGTCGGAGCCGGAAATGGAGAAGAAGGGGACCCCCGCCTCGCCGGCGACAGCGCGCGCGAGCAGCGTCTTACCCGTCCCCGGCGGCCCGTAGAGCAGCACCCCCTTGGGGATGCGGGCGCCCAGCGACTGGAATTTCTTCGGGTTCTCGAGGAACTCCTTGATCTCGTGCAGCTCCTGCACGGCCTCGTCGACCCCGGCGACGTCGCGGAATGTGATTTTCGGGGCGTCCACCGACATCCGCTTCGCTTTCGATTTGCCGAAGTTCATCACCCGCGAACCGCCGCCTTGCATCTGGTTCATCAGGAAGATCCAGAAACCGAGGAAGAGGATGAAAGGCAGGATCAGGGAGAGCAGGTTGAGCAGGCTGCTGGTGCCCGAGCCGTTGACGTTCGTCTCTACGCCGTTCGCCCTCAGTTCGTTGATCAGGCTTTCTTCCGCGTCGGGCGGATAGCCGGTCGAGTAGCTCTGCCCGTGTTCGCCTTTTTCCTTGACGTCGAGCGTGTTGTCCTTCGTATTGACCGTCACCTTTTCGATGCGGTCGTTGGCGATCAGGCCGCCCTGGGCCTTGCTGCCGATCAGTTCGTTGTAGGACGGCGTCTCGGTGCCGGGGCCCGTATTGATCACCCGCTGGGCGATAAAGGCAAGGATCACCACCAGCAGGATCGGGAAGGCTGCGCTTTTGAAGAAACGCCTCACGGTGAAAAATCAGCGTACCAGGGCGGTTTTGAGCCCTATACGTTCAACGCGGCTACGTAATCGAGGTTGCGGTAGCGCTGGGCGTGATCGAGGCCGTAGCCGATCGCGAAGCGGTTGGGAATCTCGAAGCCGACGTACCGCGGGGAGAGGTCGACCCGCAGGCGCTCCGGCTTGGTCAGCAGCGCGCAGACCTCCAGCGAGGCGGGCCGGCGCGCCCGCAGGTTCCGCATCAGGTACTGCAGGGTGAGGCCCGAGTCGATGATGTCCTCGACGATCAGCACGTGCCGGTCCTCGATCGGCGAGTCGAGGTCCTTGAGGATGCGGACGACGCCGGAGGAGTCGGTCTGCGAGCCGTAGCTCGAGACGGCCATGAAGTCGATCTCGCAGGGCCCCGAGATGTCGCGCATCAGGTCGGCGAGGAAGAGCACCGCCCCCTTCAGGACCCCGACCATGAACAGGTCCTTGTCGCGGTAGTCCTCGCTGATCTGGCGCCCCAGCTCGGCCACGCGCCGCTTCAGGTCCTCACGCGAGACGAGGGTCTCGCCGATCGATGCCTCCGCCGCCGGGTCAGTCTCGCCGTTCATCGGCGCGCAGCGAATCAGATATCGGGGTCGGGACGCTCGGCGGGGTCGGGACGCTCGGCGCGCAGCACACCGCGCTCGACGACGGCCCGCACGCCGCCGCCCAGGTCGAGCAGCGCCGTGCCGGTGCGGCGCAGTGAGACAACCTCCTCGGCGCGGCGGGCCGCCCCCGGCACGGGACGCCCGGCGGCGCGGTCGGCGAGCTGCTGGACGACCAGGCGGCGCAGGGCCGGCGGCAGCGCCGCCAGGCGTCCCAGCTCGATCGATCCGGGCGGCGCGCCGTGGGAGCCCTCGAGCTCCGCCTCGACCAGACCGTCCAGCACCTCGGCCTCGTCGCGCAGCAGCTCGGCCGTGCGCAGCACGTTCTGCGCCGCGGCCGGATGGATCTCGGCCAGGGCGGGCGCCAGGCCATGGCGGACGCGGTTGCGCGCGAAGGCCTCCTCCTCATTGGAGGGGTCGTCGCGCCAGACAAGGCCCCTCTCCTCGCAATAGGCGGTGGTCTGGGCGCGGGTGACGGAGAGCAGCGGCCGCACCAGGTTGCCGTCGCGGGGACGGATGCCGAGCAGAGCGCGGCGGCTCGGCGAGGAGGCGAGGCGGTAGAGGATCGTCTCGACCTGATCGTCGGCGGTGTGGCCCGTGGCGATCAGGGCGTCCGCGGCGAGAGCCAGCCGCGCGGCGGCGGCGTAGCGCACGTTCCGCGCCCAGGCCTGCAGATTGCCCGGCCCCTCGGGCCGCTGCGGCCGCTCGACCTCCAGCGGCACCCCCAGCCGCTCGCAGAACGCGGCGCAGTGGGCCTCGTCCTCGCCGGCGCCGTCGCGGAGGCCGTAGTTGACGTGCAGCGCCGCCACCGGGCCGGCGGTGGGTGCGCGCACGACCAGGTCGAGCAGGCAGCTGGAATCGCGGCCTCCCGAGAACATCACGACCACGGCGCGGCCGGGGTCCAGCAGGCCCTCCTCGCCGAGCAGCCGCAGCAGGCGGTCGGCCTCGCCCCCAGCTGACGGCCGTCGCTCAGCCATCGGCCGCGCGGACCACGAACAGCGGCGTCGGCTCGGGGAAGCCCTTCAGGCTCACCTCGCCAATCGGTTCGGAGATGAGCTCCTCGCGATCCTCGATCGTCGCGACGACCCGGTCGGTGGCGAGGACCTCGCCGGCCTGGGCGCGGCTGACGACCCGATGGGCAAGGTTGACGTGGGTACCGAAGTAGTCGCCGTCGCGGTAGACGGCCTCCGCGCAATGGATGCCGACCCGCGGCCGGGGGCGCTGGGGGAAGCCGGCGAGGAAGCCAACCGCCCACTCGGTCAGCGAGGCGGCGTCGGGGGAGACGACCATCACCTCGTCGCCGATCGTCTTCACGATCGTCGCTTCGGGCGGCATCGTCGCCTCCACGGTGGCGACGAACCTGTCGATCACGTCCAGCGCCTCCAGGTCGCCTTCCTCCTCCGTATAACGGGTGAAGCCCGTGAGGTCGATGAAGCAGAGGGTCACCGGCACCTGGCCGAGGTGGGAGGCGTGGGCCCCGAGTTCACTCTCCATGTGCCCGACCACGTCCTGCTCGAGGAAGAAACGCAGGTAGCGCGTGTGCAGGTAGTCGGTCAGCGGCGCGGCCAGGGGCAGCATCCGCCCGGCCATCTCGCCGATCTCCTCGGCGATTTCGAGCTCCGGCATGCCGTCCTGGATCATCGGTTCGTGGACGTATAGATGGAACAGGCGCACCTCGGCATCGGCGATGCGGCGCAGCGCCTGCACGTAGACGCGGACCAGCTGCAGGAAGGCGACGAGCGGAAAGCCGGTGGCGAGGACGCGGGCGCAGTGGCGCAGCGCATCGACGTCCTGGGGATTGAGCTCGCGCTCGCGCTCCAGGGGGGTGCCGAGGATGACGAGGATGCGGCGGACCAGCTCCGGCTCGAGGCCGGTCTCGCGGGCGACCTCCTCGATCGTCGCCCCCTGCTCGGCCTTGGGGAGCAGGTCCTCGGCGAGGCCGAAGGAGAGGCGCCCCTCGCGGCCGGCTTTGCGCAGCTCGTCCAGCGAATGGCCGCGCTCGCGCATCCTCGCCACGACCCGGGCCTGCGCCGCGGCCGCGGCGGTCCAGCGCCCCCGCTTGACCGGCACGACTTTCTCGGTCGCCCAACGCTTCAACGTCGTCGTCGAGACCCCCGAGCGGCGCGAGGCCTCGCTGAGAGATATGCGCTGCTCCCGCGCCATCGGCTCCGCGAGGCTATTCGCAAACGAGAAGCGGGGCGGCCTTCGGCCGCCCCGCCCGATCGCCTTCCCGCTTTCAACCCAGCCGCCCTAGGCGGGGATCTCCTCCTCGGAGTGGGCCTGCAGCACGGGCTCCCCGCCCTCACCGGTGCGGATGCGAATCGCCTCCTCCACCGGCAGGACGAAGATCTTCCCGTCGCCGACCTCGCCCGTGCGGGCGTGCTTGAGGATCGTCTCGACGACCAGCGGCTTGTCTTTGTCCTCCACGACCACCTCCAGCTTCAGCTTCGGCCGGACGTTGACGGTGAGGGTCGAGCCGCGGTAGCGCTCGACGATCCCCTTCTGGCGGCCCGAGCCCTTCGCCTCGATGATCGAGAGGGACGGAAAGCCCCGGTCGAGCAGCTCGGTCCGAATCGGCTCGAACGCCTCGTGGCGGATGAACGCCTCTATCTTTTTCATGCGTCCAGCCCTCCTAGAGGGTCTCGGTGGTTGACATCTGACTTACGGCCGCTGCCGGCGCGCCGGCAGCGGGAGCGGCGCCCCCGCGAAGGCCGGTCGAGTACTCCGGCCGCGGGATGAACTGCTCCGGGTACCCATACATCCCGTGCTCTGAGATGTCGAGGCCGGCGTCCTCCTCCTCAGCGCTGACCCGCAGCCCGATCGTCTTCTTGATCGAGTAGAAGATCGCGTAGGAGGCGGCGAAGACGCAGGCGAAGGCGACCGCCACCCCAAGCGCCTGGGCGCCCAGCTGGTGGAGGGAGCCGCTGTACCAGAGGCCCGGATCGCCGACTTCGTTCAGTTCCGCCAGCCGCGGCGAGGTGAAGATGCCGCAGGACAGCGTGCCCCAGATACCGGCGAGGCCGTGGGCCGAGAGGGCGCCGACGGGATCGTCGATCACCTTCTCGATCGCGAGCACGCCGTAGACGACGATCACCCCGGCGATCGCGCCGATGATCGGGGCCGCCCAGTACTCGACGTAACCCGACGGTGCGGTGATCGCCACCAGTCCCGCGATCGCGCCGTTGCCGGCCATGCCGATGTCGATCGTTTTCGTCTTCAGCCACATGATCGAGACCGCCGCGACGACGCCGGCGGCGGCGGCGAGGTTCGTGACCACGACCACTTCGGCGAAGCGGCCGCCGATCGCCCCCAGCGTCGAGCCGGGGTTGAAGCCGAACCAGCCGAGCCAAAGGATCAGCACGCCGAGGCCGACCAGCGGCATCGAGTGCCCGGGGATCGCGCGCGGCTTGCCGTCAGGGCCGTACTTGCCGGCGCGGGGGCCGAGCAGCAGCAGCGCCGCCAGGGCGCCGGTCGCGCCGATCAGGTGGACGACCGTCGAGCCGGCGAAGTCCTGCATCCCGACGTTTGCCTGCAGCCAGCCGCCGCCGAAGATCCAGTGGCTCAGCACCGGATAGAGGAGGGCGCTGAAGATGACCGCGTAGATCACGTAGGCGCTGAACTTGATCCGCTCCAGAGTCGCGCCCCAGACGATCGCCAGGGAGACCGCGCAGAAGACGAACTGGAAGAACATGAACGCGGCGGGGCTGATCGAGTACGTCTCGACGATCGGAATGCTCGAGCCGGCCTCTTCGATCGACGAACCGACGTTGAGGAAGAACCCGTGCGTTCCCGCTATCTCGCCGAGCCCGCCGAACGCGAGGGCGAAGCCCACCGCCCAGTAACAGAGCGAGGCGATCGAGAAGTTGACGAGGATCTTTGCCACCCCTGCGCCGGCGTTCTTGGCCCTGGAGAAGCCAACCTCCAGCAGCAGGAAGCCCGCCTGCATGAACATCACCAGAACTCCGGCCACGATCACCCACATTGCGTTGATGCTCGCCTCCGGGGTTTCCAGGATCGGCGTTTCGGCGCCGAAGGCAACTCCGGGGACGACGAGCGAGGCGATCGCGGCCAGCGAGCCGGCGATGAGGAGCCTCTTTTTCATTCCGTTTCCTCCTAGCCCGCCGGAGCACGCCCCGACGGTCGCGGTTTGGCGATTGCGATCACGGTATGGACGGGCTCGACGGCTGTATTTGGACGGATGGAGCAAATCCGCGCCGCGGCTTTCTTACGAGTGGAATGGCGAGGCGTGGGATCTGGCCCGAGGAGGCCAAACCCCTCGCCGCGGCGCATCCGACATTTCCCACACTGGGGTGGGGAGAATCTCGGCTGCGCCTCACCCACCCGCTTGGACGGCTTGGACAAGCGGCCCTGCGTCAACCGGAACCAGCGCCGGCACGACGGGATAGGCGGTCACTGGTGGAACTACTCATATAGATGATTGATTCCACGACCAGGCCCACCTGGATGACGCACACCTCGCCGTGGAATCAATCATCTAGGGTCCGCCGCCGTGCCTTCGAGACTGCGCCCCACCGCCTCCATCGCGGCCGATGCGATCCTCGTCGGCGATCCCGGCCGGGCGCTGCTGCTCGCCCAGGAGCTCCTCGAGCAGCCGAAGATGAGCAACCACGCGCGGGGGCTGTGGGGTTACACCGGCAGGACGCCGGCGGGACACGATCTGACGATCCAGGCGACCGGCATGGGCGGGCCCAGCGCCGCCATCGTGCTCGCCGACCTGGTCAAGCTGGGCGTGCGGCGGGCGATCCGGATCGGCACCTGCACCCCGATCGAGCCCGGCATGCGGGGCGGCGAGCTGGTGGTGGTCGCAGAGGTGGTCGCCGGGAGCGGCAGCGCCGGCTCCTTCGGAGTCGAGCCCGGCGAAGCGGTCCCGCCGGACCCCGGCCTGCGCCAAGGATTGCTGCGCGAGCTTGGCGGCAGCGCCCGCGAGGGGAGGACCGGCAGCTTCGACGCGATGCCGCCGGGGCCGGGTGAGGCGGTCGCCGGCATCGTCGCCGCCGACATGCAGACCGCGGCGGTGCTGGCGCGGGCCCGGGCGCTCGAGATCGCGGCGGCCGCCGTCCTCGTCGTCGCCGAGCGCGAGCCGGGCGGAGAGCACCTCCCGACCGAGGAGCTCGAGCGGGCGGCGATCATGGCCGGCAAGGCCGCCGCCACCGTAC
Source organism: Solirubrobacterales bacterium (assembly GCA_035707825.1). Classification (GTDB taxonomy): domain Bacteria; phylum Actinomycetota; class Thermoleophilia; order Solirubrobacterales; family 70-9; genus VRUE01. The sequence goes on along the minus strand of DASSTR010000016.1, from coordinate 14,075 downwards.
TCTCACCTTAAAGTCGAGGGTTAGGGTTAGGCCCTAAGCGGCTGTTTTGTCGTCTTTGCCGGCCTTCGCCTTGGCGGCGGCCCCTTTGGGCGCAGCGGGCTTGGCGGCCTCGCCCGCTTGGCGGCGGAGCGTGTTGACATCCCTGGCCATCCCGTCGACCAGGTCCTCGATCTCGTCGAGGCGCTGGGAGAGCGAGCGCAGGCGGCGCTCGAGCCGCTCGACGTCGCCGGCGGACGGCAGGTTGAGGGCCGCCATCGCCGCGTGCTGGGCCTCCAGCGCCTTCTCCCGGGCGCCGAAAGCGGCGGCCACGGCGTTCTCCAGCATCTGACTGTCGAGCAGGGCTTGGGCCAGCTCGCCGATCGCCTGCTCGCTGCGGGCGCGGAGGCTCTCGTGGTCCTCGAAAGAGTCGCTCATCGAGGTCAGCTTAGCGAGCACATCCGGAGCGGTTGAAATCCTCCGCTCCCACGTATGGAATCAGGGTTGATTAAGGCCTTGTTGGGGCCGCCGCATTTCGTTGCGCACCCCTATGAGAGCAAGTAGCTTGAGCGAGCCTATTTGCGGGGAGAGTGGAGACGTGTTCCACGACGTCCGCGCTGCGGGCACAGAGGCGCTTCTGGGATGAGATACAAGCTTGCACTGACCGTTGCACTGGCCAGCCTTGCGGTACTGGCGGCGCTGGGCGTGAACCTGGCCGGCGCCGATGCCGAAGCGCCGGCCGGCCTCGGCAACAGCCAGAACCTCGCCGGGCAGGCGCTCGGCGGCCAGACGGCGATCTCGCCCGCGCCCGCAGCCGTCCCGGCGGCGGTGCAGCCGGCGGCCTGCGCGAACGAAATCGATGACGATGGCGATGGCCTGGTCGACCTTGCCGATCCCGACTGCCTCTCCCCCGCGGACACCGAAGAGTCGCCGGCGCCGGCGCAGGGCAGTACCGGAGCGACGGGCGCGACCGGTGCAACCGGCGGCGCCGGAGTGCAGCGGGGAGCGACCCTCGATGCCGCCGAAGCAACGAGCGGCAACGTGGTCCGCAACGAAGCGCTCGGCGGCGGTGTCAGCGGCGGCGTCTCCGCTCCCAGCGCCACCGCCGGCGTCCAGCCTCCGGCCAGCGGGTCCAACGGCGGCTCCTCCTTCAACGAAGGCGGTGCTCCGACGGCGGCGAACCCCAGCGCCCTCATCGCCACCTTCGGCCCGGCGCCGATCGGCGTTCCCAACTTCATCATCGACTCGTTTGAGATCCCGCCCTTCCTGCTGCCGATCTATCAAGCCTGCGGCACCGAGTACGGGATTCCCTGGGAGGTCCTCGCGTCGATCAACAAAATCGAGACCGCCTTCGGCACCAACCTGAACGTCTCCAGCGCCGGCGCGGTCGGCTGGATGCAGTTCCTCCCCTCGACCTGGGAGACCTACGGGGTCGACGCCAATGGCGATGGCCGCAAAGACCCCTACAACCCGGTCGACGCGATCTGCGCGGCAGGCAACTACCTGAAGGCGAGCGGCGGCTCCGGCGACCTCTACAACGCGATCCTCTCCTACAACCACGCCGACTGGTACGTCGAAGAGGTGCTGCTCTACGCCAAGGCCTACGGCAAGCTGCCCTCCGACCTGGTCGGCTCGCTGACCGGGCTCACGGAGGGGGCGCACTTCCCCGTCGCCGCCAACGCCCGCTACGCCGACGACATCTCGACCCGGGAGGCGCTGCGACGGGCGACTCCGCAGGAGCGCGACGAATACGGCAACGCCGCCGAGGTGGTCTCCTCCTCGCCCACCCGCCGCGGGATCAACATCTTCTCCCACACCGGCGCCCCGGTCGTCGCCGTCAACGACGGCGTGATCGAAAAGATGGGCCGCTCGAAGCGGCTCGGCAACTACGTCGTCCTCCAGGACGCCTACGGCAACCGCTTCACCTACGCGAAGCTCGGCTCGATCGTCCGCAAGAAGCGCAAGGTCGTGGTTCCGACCGGCAAGGAAATGCGGGTGCCGGTCGACAGCGAAAACATCCGTCCCCGCCTCTACGCGCTGCCGGACCGCGTCAACCCGGAGCAGCGTGAGCAGGCAACGCACGTCGACAGCGGCGCCGCGATCAGCGCCGACGGCTCGCTGAAGGTCGGCTCCAAAGTAATCGCCGGCACCGTGCTCGGCTACATCGGCAAGAGCGACGGCGGCGTCGCGCCCCACATCAACTTCTCGATCCGCCCCACCGGCCGCGGCGCCCCGCGTATCGACCCGACGCCGATCCTCGACGGCTGGAAGCTGCTCGAAGCGACGGCGATCTACCGCGCCAAGGGCAAGAGCCCCTTCGCCCGCAAGCTCAGCAGCGCCGGGATCCTGCTGCTCCCCAAGGAGGTGCTGCAGCGCCGCGTGCTGGCCGACAAAGCCATCTCGATCTACGCCTGCGGCCGCAACGACATCGCCACCGGGCAGATCGACCGCCGCGTGCTGGCGACGCTCGAGTACCTGACCCAGCAGGGCTTCGAACTGACGATCACCTCGCTCAAGTGCGGCCACGGCGTCTACACCACGAGCGGCAACGTCTCCTACCACAGCTCCGGCAACGCGGTCGACATCGCTGTCATCAACGGCGTCCCCGTCGTCGGCCACCAGGGGCCCGGCACGCTCACCGACGAGCTGCTGAAAACCGTCCTCCGCCTGCAGGGCACGATGCGCCCGGATGAGCTGATCTCGCTCGAGGCACTGGGTGGGCCGAGCTTCGCCCTGCCGGACCACGACGACCATGTCCACATTGGCTGGCGGCCGGTGGGCAACCCGTTCGACCAATCCTTCAACGCACTGCTGAAACCGCAGCAGTGGGGCAGGCTGACCAAGCGACTCAGCCATATCGACAACCCGCAGGTGCCGACGACGCCCTCGAAATACGCGCTGCCCGACAAATCGCAGGACGGCGGCAATGGCGCGGCGGGCGGCGGCACCCCGAGCGGCGACTAGAAGGCTGTCCGCGGCTGTGCGGCGGGCAACCTAGCGGGAGGGCGAGCCCTGGCCCAGGTCTTTGGATTCGTGCAGTTCGAGTTCGCGGGCGCCTTCCCCGTCGCGGATGGGCGCTACCTGGCCCGCGCGGAGGGTGAAGAGGGCCGCCAGCAGGTGCTGGTGACCGAAACGCTGGGGGCTCCCTCGCCGTCCGGGCGGCGCCGGCGCCGCCCCCGGCCGACCACCGACCCCCCCGATCCGGGCGGGCTGCCGATGGCCCGGATCACGGCCGTGCGCGCCTTCCGGCCCTTCGACGACGAGGAGGATGCGGCGCGCTGGCTGGAGGGGGCCGCCGGCGACGAAGAGCTCGTCGAGGAGCTGGCCGCGGAGGGGATCGACCTGCTCAACCGCGCCCTGCACGCTCAGGCCGCGGCGAGCGCCGATCCACACGTGCACGAGGTGGCCGCGGCGAGCGCGGTCGCCGCCCGCCTCGGCTATGGCCGCGGCGAGGAGGTTGCCGAGGGGCGCTTCACCAAGGCCTACGAGGTCGACCTGCGCAAAGCCGTCTCTCGGGCGAGGCGCAAAGCCGACGAGCTGCGGCCCCAGGAGCGCGTTGCGGCGGTGCTCGGCGGCCGCGAGCACCTCGACGCCTGCGAGACGCTGCTGCTACGCGCCCGCGCCGACATCGATGCCGGACGCTCCCGCGAGGCGGCCCTGCAGTTGAGGATCGGCCTCGAGGCGCTGCTCGCCGAGCTGCCGGGGGCGCTGACGGACCCCGGCCACGAGGGGGACATCGCGCAACTGCAGGAGCGCCGAAGCGCCGCCGGAGACGCCGCCAACCTGGCTTTGCGGGGGCCACTCCCGACCGAGCAGGAACAGAGCGTGCTCGAGCTGCTCGAGCTCTGCGAGCGAGTGCTTCGGCGTCGCCGAATCCTGCGAGGAGGGTAGGAAAGGCATCCCCGCCTGGACTGGCTAAGGCTCAGTCTAAGGTTGAGGGTTAGATCGAGAGGCGATGGGCGACGACGTCGTCGAGCAGTGACTCGGCGATGTGGTGGGCTTCCTCGAGCACCACTCCATCGACCGAGGGGATGCCGATCACGGTCAGCCCGGCGGCGCGGCCGGCGGCCACCCCGGTGGGCGAGTCCTCGAGCACGATCACGGCGGGGGTCGGCTCAACCCCCAGACGGCGGCAGGCCTCCAGATAGGGGTCGGGGAACGGCTTCGGCGCCGCCACCTCGTGGGCGCTGAGGACCACGTCGAAGTGGTCGTGGAAGCCGACGATCTCCAGAGAGCGCTGAACGAAGCGCAGCGGCGAGTTGGAGACGAGGCCAAGCGGCGTACCTCGCTCCTTCAGCCGGTGCAGGAGTTCGCGCGCCCCGACCATCGCCTCCACCCCGTGCTCGAGCTCGGCGATGACGAGGTCGTTCAGCTCTTCGATCAGCTCAGGCGCCCTGCCGGGCTCGCCGAGCCGCTGTTCCAGCAGGCGCCCGCATTCCTCCGCGGAGGTGCCGACCAGCTCGCGCTTGTGCGCGGGGGCGAACTCGACCTTCCGCCTCTCGAAGATATCCCGCTCCGCCCGGGTCCAGACGGACTCGGTGTCGAGCAGCAGGCCGTCGTTGTCGAAGATGACGGCGTCGGGCGCCGGCTCCGCCATTGCTACTCCAGCGCCGCCAGCGCCGCGCCCAGCTCCTCGACGACCTCGCCGTCGAGCTTCAGCACGGCATCCTCGTCGTAGGGGGTCGGCCCCTGGGTGACGATCGCCAGCCGCCCGCCGCCCGCCAGAGTCAGCCGCGGCAGGCCGGCGACTGGATGGACCGCGAGCGAGGAGCCGATGCAGAGCATCAGCTCGGCCTCTTCGGCCAACCTCTGCGCCTGCGCCATCGCCTTTTCGGGAAGCAGCTCGCCGAAGAGGACGACGTCGGGCTTGACCGCCCCGCCGCAGTCGGCGCAGACCGCGACGCCGTCGGCATCGAAGAGCCCGTCCACGTCCCCGATTCCGTAGGCCGCTTCGCAATCCCTGCAGGAGGAGGTCTCGATCGAGCCGTGCACCTCGACCACGGTCCGCGAGCCGGCGGCGCGGTGGAGGCGGTCGATGTTCTGCGTGATCACGCCCTCCAACAGGTCCTTCCGCTCGAGCTCGACCAGCGCTTCGTGGGCGGGGTTGGGGCGTTTATCGCCCAGGGAGTGAAAGCGCGGCCGGTAATAGGACCAGAAGCGGGCCGGATCGCGTTCGAAGACGTCGATGTGGGCAACCTCCATCGGGTCGACGTTCGCCCACAGCCCTGTCTCCGGAGTCCGGAAGTCGGGGATCCCGGAGGGAACCGAAATCCCGGCTCCGGTGAGGGCGACCGTGGAGCGCGACTCGCGGATCAACTCCGCCAGCCGCACCGCCCCCGGCGAGGGGTCCCGCGGGCCCTCGGACGGGAGGTCTGGGGCCCGCCGATCTATGGCGGCCTCTACTTGCCGCTCCATTTCGGCGTCCGCTTGCCGAGGAAGGCGCCGATGCCCTCCTTGGCGTCCTCGCTGCCAAAGGCGGCGGCAAAGCCCTGCTTCTCCGCCTCGATGCCCTCGTCGAGGTCGCCCTTGTGAGAGACCCGCTTGATCTGCTCGCGGGCGACGGGCGCCTGGTCGGCCAGCTTGCGACCCCACATCAGCGCGGTCTCGAACAGCTCGTGGTCGGGGACGACGCGGTTGGCGAGGCCGAAATCGAGCGCCTCGCTGGCGAGGATCGCGTCGCCGATGAGGTTCATCTCCAGCGCTTTGCTGGGGCCAACGAGCCACGGCAGCCGCTGGGTGCCGCCAAAGCCGGGGATGATCCCCAGCTTGATCTCGGGCTGGCCGAAGACGGCCGCCTCGGCGGCAATCCGCACGTCGCAGGCCATCGCCACCTCGCAGCCGCCGCCGAAGGCGAGCGCGTTGACCGCCGCGATCGTGGCTACCCGCGACTGGCCGAAGTCGCGCAGCAGGGCGTGGGCGGTGTGGATCAGCTCCTCGCCGCCGGCTTCGTCCATCTGGGTGAAGGCCTTGATGTCGGCGCCGGCGGAGAAGACGATCGGCACCGAAGAGGCGACCACCATCGCGCCGATCCCGCCATCGGCGTTGACCCGCTCCCAGACGGTCTTCAGGTCGCGGATCACATCGGGAGAGACGGCGTTCATCGGCGCGTTCGCAAGCCAGGCGATGGCGACGTTGCCGCGCGTCTCCAGCTTCACGGTCTCGGCCTGCTCGCCCTCGTCGGCCTGCGGGTAGGGATAGAAGCCCTGCCCGGACTCCAGCCCCAGGCGCCCCTGGGCGACGAGGCGCTTGAGCAGAACGGGCGGGGCGAAGCGATCGCCGTGGCTCTCGTGCAGCTGCTCGATCTTCTCCAGAGCGGCGCCGAGGCCTTCGACGTCCGTCCTCCAGAACGGCGGCAGCAGGCCTTTGCGGGGGTCGAGGCCGGCGCCGGTCATCATCCCGACGTCGATATCGCGGACTGAGCAGACGCCTTCCTCGACCAGCTTGCAGGCCTCGATCAGCGCCCGGCAGGAGAAGCGGGCGACGAGGTCCTCGGCGTCGGGGTCCGCATCGCCCTCGATCGTCTGCTCGCCGTCCTTGTAGAAGCCCTCGCCGCCGGTCTTGGCGCCGAGCTTGCCGTCGGCGACGAGGCGCTTCAGCCCCTCGTGCACGTAGAAGTCATCGCCGTAGGAGGCGTTGAGGTGCTCGGCGGTGTGCAGCGTGGTGTCGAGGCCGAGCAGGTCGGTGAGGAAGAAGGGGCCCATCGGGGCGCCTTTGGCGGCGATGATCGCCTCGTCGATTCCCTTCAGCGAGAGGCCCTGTTCCTCCTGGGCGCGCCAGATCTCCCCCATCGCGGCGATGAGGATTTTGTTGACCACGAAGCCGGGCACCTCGCCGCAGACGATCGGCTGCTTTTTGATCGCCTGGGCGAAGTTGTAGGCGGCCGTTGCGGTCTCCTCGGAGGTGTCGTCCCCGACGATCACCTCGACCAGCGGCATCACCGAGGCCGGATAGAAGAAGTGGAAGCCGACGACCTTGTCGGGGCGCAGCGTCGTTTCCCCCATCTCGGTGATCGAGAGCGAGGAGGTGTTGGAGGCGATGATCGCGTGGCCCGGAGTCGCCGCGTCGAGCTCGCGGAAGACCGCCTGCTTGATCTCCATCCGCTCCGGCACCGCCTCGATCACGAAGTCGACGTCGGCGAACTCCGCGTAGCCGGTCGTGCCGGCGATCCGTCCCATCACCTCGGCGAGGCGGGCGTCGGCCTGCTCCTGGCTCAGCTTCTCCTTCTGGACCAGGCGGCCGAGTTTGCCCTCGGTGATCGCGCGCGCTTTCTCGATCGCGGCGTCGACGAACTTCTGGTCGATGTCCTTGACGACGACGGGGATGTCGGCGGTGGCGATCGCCTGCGCGATCTCGCCACCCATGGTGCCGCCGCCGACGACGGCGGCTTTGGAAACGAACATTCGGCTGGTCCTCCGGAGTTTGGGCTTGAGAGCGGCGGCAAGGCTATTCGATCCGCTCAAGGTGCCCGCAGGCACGGTCGATAAGCCACCTTCATGCTCGAGCGGCCAACCTCGTCTTTCACCCTCCGGGCGCGCCTGATCCTGATCGCCCTTCTCGCCACGGCTCTCGCCGGCGCCTTGGCCGTGGCGGCGGCCCACGCCTCCCAGCCGGTTGGCGGGCCCAGTCCGGGCGCTGTACCGCCCGGCAGCGAAGCGGGCCACGGCGGCGGGGTCCCCAGCGCCAGGCTGCTGCCAAGCGGCCGCGCCGTCGCTCCCCCCTCGGCCCCGCCGGCCGTCGGAGCGATGATCGAAGCGGCCAACCGCATTCGCCACCGTCCCTATGTCTGGGGCGGCGGCCACCGCAGCTGGGGCTCGCGGGGCTATGACTGCTCGGGCTCGGTCAGCTACGTGATGCATGCGGCCGGCCTGCTGGACTGGGCGCTCGACTCGCGCGGCTTCATGCGCTGGGGCGGGGGCGGTGCGGGCCAGTGGGTGCGGATCTACGCCAACCGCCAGCACGTCTTCGCGGTCATCGCCGGCCTGCGCTGGGACACCTCGATGACGACCGAAGGCGATGGCGATGGGCCGGGCTGGAGCGAAGAGATGCGCTCGACCCGCGGCTTCCGCCTCCGTCACCCGGTCGGCCTGCTGCAAGCAGTGGCCGAATAGCAGCGCCTCCCAGCTGGATAAGACGCACCGCCAAACGTTGTACGGCGGTACAAGACATCTGCGCCGCGCTGCCATTAGGCTGCCCTGGCTCTCCATATGGGGAATTGGCTCCTCTTTATGGAGAGAGATCGGGATAAGCGATGGCGCCCGAGCCCGGCGCGCCGGCAAGTGAGGGACTGACCAAGCGATGACTCGTATCCGCCAGCAGAACGTAACCGCCGCGCAGTGGAGCTCCAACGGGGAGGCCCTCGGCGCGCTCGACCTGACCCAGCCCGAGAACAACCCGTTCGGGGCAAACGTCTTCTCCGTCGCCGAGCAGCGCGACCGGCTGCCCGCCGACGTCTTCGAGAGGCTGCAGGCGACCCTCGAGGGCGGCGAGTCCCTCGACCCCTCACTCGCCGACGCCGTCGCCGAGGCGATGAAGGAGTGGGCGCTGGAGAACGGCGCCACCCACTTCACCCACATGTTCCAGCCGCTGACCGGCTCGACCGCGGAGAAGCACGACTCCTTCTTCGAGCCCTCCGGAGAGGGCGAGGCGCTGGCCGGCTTCTCAGGCAAGGAGCTGATCCAGGGCGAGCCCGACGCCTCCTCCTTCCCCACCGGCGGCGTCCGCGCCACCTTCGAGGCGCGCGGCTACACCGCCTGGGACCCGACCTCCCCCGCCTTCATCCTCGAGAACCCGAACGGCGCGCTGCTCTGCATCCCGACCGCCTTCGCCTCCTGGACCGGCGAGGCGCTCGACGGCAAGATCCCGCTGCTGCGCTCGATGGACGCTCTCTCGCGCTCGGCGATCAAGGCGCTGCGCCTGCTCGGCGACGAGGAGAGCCAGCGCGTCTTCACCACCGTCGGCCCCGAGCAGGAGTACTTCCTGATCGACGAGCAGTACTTCTTCGAGCGTCCCGACCTGATCGCGACCGGCCGCACCCTGTTCGGCGCCAAGCCGCCGAAGGGCCACGAGCTCGACGACCACTACTTCGGCTCGATCCCGGAGCGGGTCCTCGCCTGCATGCTGGAGACCGAGCTGGAGCTGCGCAAGCTCGGCATCCCGGTCAAGACCCGCCACAACGAGGTGGCGCCGGCCCAATACGAGATCGCGCCGGTGTTCGAGAACTCGAACGTCGGCTCCGACCATCAGCAGCTGCTGATGCAGACGCTGGAGAGCGTCGCCCGCCGCTACGGCCTCGTCTGCCTGCTGCACGAGAAGCCCTTCGCCGGCGTCAACGGCTCCGGCAAGCACAACAACTGGTCGATGGGGACCGACAGCGGCTCCAACCTGCTCGATCCCGGCGACACCCCCGCGGACAACATCCACTTCCTGTTCTTCTGCGCCGCCGTGATCCAGGCGGTCAACAAGCACCAGGGGCTGCTGCGCGCCTCGGTGGCCAACATCGGCCAGGACCACCGGCTCGGCGCCAACGAGGCGCCGCCGGCGATCATCTCGATCTTCCTCGGCGGTGAGCTGGAGAAGGTCTTCGAGGCGATCGCAACCGGCGAGGGAGACCCGAACACCCCCGCCTCCTTCCTGGAGCTGGGCGCCGAGGTCCTGCCGAAGCTGCCGATGCACGGCGGCGATCGCAACCGCACCTCGCCGTTCGCCTTCACGGGCAACAAATTCGAGTTCCGGGCCCTGGGATCGAGCATGTCGCTCGCCTTCCCCAACACGGTGCTGAACACGATCGCCGCCGAGGCGATCGACGAGCTGGCCGGCAAGCTGGAGGAGAAGATCTCCGGCGGCACCGGCATGCCGGAGGCCGTGATCGAGATCGTCAAAGAGTCCTACCTGGCCAACAAGCAGGTCTGCTTCGGCGGCGACAACTACTCCGAGGAGTGGCACGCGGAGGCCGAGCAGCGCGGGTTGAAGAACCTGCGCACGACTCCCGACGCCCTGCCCGAGGTGCTCGCCGACCAGACGGTGGCCGCCTTCGAGAACTACGACGTGCTCTCCAAGCGCGAGCTGGAGTCGCGCTACGAGGTCTGGGTCGAGCAGTACTGGATCCGGGCCAACATCGAGGCGGAGACCACCTTCTCGATCGCCAAGACGATGATCCTGCCGGCGGCGCTGCGCTACCTGGCGCTGATCGGCGAGTCGGGCGTCTCCGCGATCGAGGGCGAGATTCGCGGCCTGGTCGACGAGATGATCGCGGCCCTCGGCGAGCTGGAGGCGGCAAACGCCGACCCCGGCCTCGAGGGGCTGGACATGGCGATCCACGCCCGCGACAAGCAGCTCGCCGCGATGGACAGCGTCCGCGAGGCCGCCGACAGGCTGGAGAAGGTCGTCGCCGACGACCTCTGGCCGCTGCCCAAGTACGAGGAGATGCTCTTCATCAAGTAGGCGGGCGGGTCCGTCAGCGGCCAGCTTGCGGATGAACTCCGCGGCGGATGATGGTTAGCGGGCGCGTCGCCAGGGAGGGCCGCTTGCCGGTTTCCTGGTAGCTGACCGAGAGGACCACGCTCGCCTTGCCCTTGCGGGCCAGAGCGGTGCGGATCTTCTTCGCCGCTTTGCCCTTGCCGGGCCACACTTTCAGCTGGTAGACGAAATATCCCCCGTCGGTCGCCGGAGGGCCGAGGAGTTCCCAGCGCAGGCCCTTGGAGACGACGGTCACGGAGCCGCCAACGCCCGCGATCGGCACCTTCACGCTGACGTAGGCGATCCCCCGCTTCAGGTCGCGTTTCAGTTTGGTGAGGAAGATCGGATACGACGGGGGCGGAGGCAGCGGCTGGAAGACCTTCGAGTCGACGGCGACCCCGCAGGAGGCAAGGTAGAACTCGGTGGTGACAAGCGATTTGACGACGCCGCTGCCGTCGAGGTTCGCCCTGCCGACCGGGTCGCGGGCGTTCCAGTTGGTCCAGTAGACATGCGAGCCGTCGACGGCGACGCCGCAGGGATTGCTGAGGCCGGTGATGAAGTCGTTGTCGGGCGAGCTGCCATCGATGCCGGCGCGGCCGATCGTGCTGCCGTCCCAGTTGGACCAGTAGATGTGCCCACCGTCGACGGCGATGCCGCAGGGCCCCGCGCCGCCTTCGATGAAGGTTTCGTCGATGCCTTCGCCATTGAGGTTGGCGCGGCCGATCGAGCCGCCGGTGAAGTCGCCCCAGTAGATGTGCCCGCCGTCGACGGCGACGCCGCAGGGCCTCGATACGCCGGAGATGAAGGTCCGATCGGGATTGCTGCCGTCGAGGTTTGCGCGGCCGATGGTCCTGCTTTCGCTGCTCGTCCAGTAGATATGCCCGCCGTCCACGGCGACGCCGCAGGGGTTGACGAGACCGCTGACGAAAGCCTCGTCGATGGAAACGGTTTCGGAGATCAAATCCGCAAAGCCGTACTGGCTCCTGGGCAGCTCCATGCGGCCGATCGTCCCCCTGGAGTTGTCCGCCCAGTAGAGGTAGCCGTTGCTGACCGCTAGGCCGCAGATGTTGCCGATCTCGGGGACGTTGGCGGCTCGATAGGGAACGCCGTCGACGAAGACCGAGCCGTCGAGGTTGGCGGCCCCGACGAAACCGCCGCTGCCCCAGTAGACCCCGGCCTCGGCGCGCGGGGGCGCGCTCAGCACCGCTCCCGCGAGCAGGGTCGCCAGCACGGCCGCGAGCAGGGATCGAATCCGGCGCGGGCTCACCGTGCCGTCCTTCAGGCGCAGGCTCATTTCCCGGCCCTCGGTCTGGGGATGCGGAAGTGGCGCACGGCGGGACTGGGATCGCGTTCGCCGAATGCGTCGAGGGCGACGGCGGCGACCGCGAAACGATGCCTGCCGGGGCTGAGCCCACGGTACGTTTTGGGCGATCCGCAGCGCCTGAAGGGACGCCGGTCGAGCTTGCAGAAGTAGCGGGCTTCGATGCCGCGCCGGGCAGCGAAGTGGAGCTTCACGGTGTTGCCGCGGATCTTCATCGTCTTGTAGATCAGCGTGTCGGGCGGCTGGGGAACTCGTGGCGGCGGCGCTTCCCGGAGCCTCAGTTCGAAGGACCCCCAGTCCCCGTTCGCCCCGTCGACCGCGATCGCGTAGGTCTGGCCGGCCAGCGCCGGGAAGACGGTGCCCGCCGCGTCGCCCAGGGAGCACATCAAATCGAGCGACGAGGCGCCCGGGCTCGGCGCGCCGAGCGAGGTGAGCGCTCCAAGGGCGGCGCCGGCGTAGACGTCGATCACAGGGTGGAAGGACCCGTTGCAGAAGTAGACGGTGGTCGGGCCGCTGCGCTGCGCGGTCCACGTGTACCAGACCGAGGCGCCCGTCGAGCTGCCTCCGTGCGCCGGCTCTCCCACCTCCCTGCTTGCTCCCTCCGTCGTCCCGAAGGCGAGCGCGTTGCCACCGAGGTCCTTCATCGCGCCGCGGTTGGCGAAGTCGTCGTTGGGCGGGACCTCGGAGTTGTTGTCGAGAGTCAGGGTGAATGCGCCATCCCCCTCGCCTGGGGCGACGACGGCGATCCGGTATTCGGCTCCCCCGACCGCACGGAAGGAGAAGTCGGCGAAATTCGGGCAATGGGCGCCGTTGCGGTAGGTGCCGACCTCGGTCAACCCGGCGAGTGAGGAGCCGCGGTAGACGGCGACGACGGTTGCGTAACTGTCTTCGCAACCGAGGCGGATCAGGCCCGAGCGCGGCGCGGTCCAGCTGTACCAGACGGAGGGACCGGAGCTGCCGCCATGGAACGGCTCGGTTCCCGCCTCAAACGTCGCTTCGGCGGTCGTGCCTTCCTCGCTTACGTGGTCCCCGCTCAACGGCTTGGCGTTGGCGAAGTCGTCGTTGGCCGGCACGGCGGCGCTCGCGGCCGCCGGAGCGGACAGCGCCAGCCCGGCGACGAGCAGCACAGCGAGCAGGCGTCCTCGTCCCATGCCCCTACTACGAGCCCCCCGCCGGTTCGTCACAACCAGGAGGATGCCAGACGATTCAGCCGCGAGGGCGGACGCGCATCTTCAAGCCGCCCTTCGGGGAGAGGGTCGGCATCTGCCGGACCGTCATCGTGCGGCCGGGCTGCGCCTCGAGGCGCAGCCGCTGCAGCAGCATCGTCGCGACCAGCTTCACCTCGGTCTGGCCGAAGCGTTTGCCGATGCAGACGCGCTGCCCGCCGCCGAAGGGGATGTAGGCGCCGCGGGGCAGAGCCGCCTTGCGCTCGCGGGTGAAGCGCTCGGGAATGAAGGCCTCCGGCTCGGGGAAGACCTCGGGAATGCGGTGGCTGGCCCAGGAGCTGTAGTTGACGTAGGCGCCGCTTGGCACCGAGTAGCCGCGGAACTCGAAGTCCCGCACCGCGCGCCGCGGGCCGATCCATGCCGGCGGGTAGAGGCGCAGCACCTCGTCGAGGACCATGTCGAGGTAGGGCAGCTCGCTTTCGAGCTGGTCGATGCTCGGCGTGGCGCCTCCGAGCACCTGGTCCTGCTCCTCCTGAATGCGCTCGAGGACGTCCGGGTGCCGCGCCAGCTCGTGCATCATGAAGGTGAGGGTCGAGGTCGAGGTGTCGTGGCCCGCGAACATCAGCGTCATCACCTGGTCGCGCACCTCCCGATCGGTGAACGCCTCACCGCCCTCGCCGCGGGCTTCGAGCAGCAGGCTGAGGATGTCGCTGCGATCGGGATCGGGGTTGGCGCGCCGGCGGGAGATCTCGCCGAAGACGATCTGGTCGAGCACGACCCGCGAGGCGTTCATCTTGCGCCACGGCGATCGGGGGCCGCGCAGCAACCGCAGCGGGTAGTCGATGCCGTAAAAGCCAAGCGCGCGCTCGAAGTGCTCTGCCGCGGCGGCGCCCTGGCCGCCGCCGTCGGGGTCGAGACCGAGCAGCGCCCGCATCGCGATCCGCATCGCCAGGTTGCGCATCCACTCGTAGATGTCGACTGTCTCGCCCGGGCCCAGGCCCGCGATCGCGGCCGCCGCCTCGACCTCCATCGCCTCGACCATGGCGCCGAGCTGGCGGCGGTGGAAGGCCGGCATCATGATCGCGCGCGCCCGGTCGTGGTAGCCGTCGTCGATCGTCAGCAGGCCGTCGCCGAGCAGCGGGATCAGGTCGCCGAAG
>DASSTR010000015.1:0-22284 GCA_035707825.1 Solirubrobacterales bacterium | reverse complement strand
AGCCGCCCGGGCACCTCGGGCCGCAGCACGTAGAGCCAGTAGGCGGCGCCGATGCCGGCCAGCGCGACCGCGCCGCCGACGACGAGGCCGAGCCAGCTGGCGCCGGTGGACGGGTGGATCGCCGCCAGCGGCGAGTCGGCGAAGACCGGGTCGAGGAAGTGGGTGATCGCCTCGTCGACGCCGGGGACCTGGACGAGGCCGCCGACCAGGGCGAGGAAGGCGAGCACGCCCATCGCCAGCCGCATCGGCGCCGACTGCTCGGCGATGTGGTGGTCGGGGCCGGGGAAGCCGACCTCGCTGTCCTCCTCCTCCCCGGTCGCCGGGTTGAAGGGGTGGGCGTGGTGGACGTGCCCGGTGTCGATCAGCTCCTGCGCCTCCGGGCAGGGCCGCCCCGGCAGGACCCGGAAGACGAGCCGGAAGGTGTAGACGGCGGTCAGCAGCGCTCCCGCGTAGCCGAGCACGGTGAAGATCAGGTACATGCCGCCGCGGGCCGAGGCGTAGGCCATGATCTCGTCCTTGGAGAAGAAGCCGGAGGTGCCGGGGAAGGCGGCCAGGGCGAGGGCGCCGCAGAGCATCGTCACCGAGGTGAACCGCATCGCCCTGCCGAAGCCGGACATGCGGTCGATGTTCTGCTCGTTGGCCATCGCGGCGATGATCGAGCCGGCGGCCATGAACAGCAGCGCCTTGAAGAAGGCGTGGGTCATCAGGTGGAACATGCCGGCGCTGTAGGCGCCGATCGAGACGCCGACCACCATGTAGCCGATCTGGCTCATCGTCGAGTAGGCGATCGCCCGCTTCAGGTCGGTCATCACCAGGGCGATCGTCCCAGCGACCAGAAGCGTCGCCAGACCGACGAAGGCGGCGATGTCGGCGGCGGTCGGCGCGAGGACGAAGAGGACGTGGGTGCGGGCGATCAGGTAGACGCCGGCGGTGACCATGGTTGCGGCGTGAATCAGGGCCGAGACCGGCGTCGGGCCCTCCATCGCGTCGGGCAGCCAGGTGTGGAGCGGCAGCTGCGCCGACTTGGCGAAGGCGCCGACCAGCAGCAGCAGGCAGATCGCGGTGACGGTCCATTCGTTGGTGGTGAAGGCCTCCGGCGCCCTGGAGAAGACGTCGCCGTATTCGAAGGTCCCCAGCTCGCGGAAGATCAGGAAGGCGGCGAGGACGAACCCGATGTCGCCGATCACGTTGATCACGAAGGCCTTCATCCCGGCCTTGGTCGCCGTCGCCCGCCGGTACCAGAAGCTGATCAGCGCATAGGAGGCGAAGCCGACGAAGGCCCAGCCGACGGTCAGGAGCACGAAGTTGCCGGCGAGGACCAGCAGCATCATCGAGAAGACGAAGAAGTTGAGGTAGCTGAAGAAGCGCCGGTAGCCCTGGTCGGACTGCATGTAGCCGAAGGAGTAGAGGTGGATCAGCGTCGAGACCCCCGTCACCACCAGGACCATGAAGGTCGAGAGCGGGTCGACGAAGATGCCGAGCTTGATGTCGAGGCCGCCGGCGTTGGCGTAGTCCCAGAGGACGGAAGCGTGGTGGCGCGCATCCGGCTCTTCGCCGAGCAGATTGACGAGGACGGCGACGCCGCAGAGGAAGGCGAGCCCGATCGCCGCGGTGCCGATCGCGCCGGCGACGCGCGGCGGCATGGCGCGGTAGCCGAGCCCGATCACGATCGAGCCGAGCAGCGGAAAGAGCAGGACCAGCCAGGCCCAGGCGGTCGCGCTCACACCAACACCTCGCGCTTCGCTCCCGGCGCAAAGAACATCGAATGGATGCTTGGTCGCTCCGCGCTCATCCGCGCAGTTCCTTCAGCTCGTCGACGTCGAGGGGCAGGCGGCGGCGGAAGATCGCCACGATCAGGCCGAGGCCGATCACGACCTCACAGGCCGCGACCACCATCACGATCAGCGCGAAGACCTGTCCCTCCTGGTTGCCGACCATGCGGCCGAAGGCGAGCAGGGCGAGGTTGCCGGCGTTCAGCATCAGCTCGAGGCAGAGCAGGATCACGATCGGGCTGCGGCGGATCAGGATCCCCGTCGCGCCGATCGCGAACAGCAGCGCCGAGAGGACGATGTACCACTCGACGTTCATCAGGCGTCTCCCCCCGGACTACGACGGCCGGCGAGGACCACCGCCCCTACTGCCGCGAGGAGCAGCAGGATCGAGGAGGCCTCGAAGGCGAGCAGGAAGCGCTCCAGCAGCAGGCGGCCGATCTCGGCCGGGTCGCCGAAGCCGATGCCGACTTCCGGGCCCTTGGTGCCGAGCGCCTTCAGCGAGGAGCCCAGCACGGCGATCGAGAGCTCGATGAAGAGGGCCGCGCCGAGTAGGAGCGCGAGGAAGCGCTGCCCCGGGATCGGCTCCCAGGCCGACTCTTCGGCGCCGCCCACGTAGGCGACGACGAAGACGTAGAGGACCATCACCGCGCCGGCGTAGACGACCACCTGGGCGGCGGCGACGAAGGCAGAGCTGAGCAGCAGGAAGAGCACGGCGAGCGAGAAGAGGTGGACGATCAGCGCCAGCACCCCGTAGAGCGGGTTGCGCATCGCGACGACTCCGATCGCGCCGCCGAGGGCGCCGATCGCGGCGGCGAAGAAGAGCACCGCTTCCATCACTCGCCCTCCGAGCGCAACGGCGTGCGCTCGATCGACTCGGCGAGCAGCATCTCCTTGGTGAAGATCAGGTCGTCGCGGTTGTAGTCGGCCATCTCGTAGTCGTGGCCCATCGTGATCGCGTCGAAGGGGCAGGCGATCTCGCAGTAGCCGCAGAAGATGCAGCGAGAGAGGTTGATCTCGTAGACGGCCGCGTAGCGCTCGCCCGCCGAGACCCGATCGCCCGGAATGTTCTCGGCCGCGACGACGCGGATGCAGTCGGCGGGGCAGGCGGCGGCGCAGAGCGAGCAGCCGACGCACTTCTCCAGGCCGGTGTCCTCGAAGCGGTGCAGTTTGTGGCGGCCCCGGAAGCGCGGGTAGACCGGCGTCTTCTCCTCCGGGTACTGGATCGTCAGCGGGCCCTCGATCAGCCTCGCCATCGTCGTCTTCAGGCCCCGCAGCGTCTCGCCGAAGGCGCGGTAGACGCCGCCGGCGCCGCCCGGCTCGGGACCGCGCTGCACCTCGACGACGTCGCCGTCCTTGAGGTAGGGAAACTCGGTCATGTCACCACCACCAGGATCGCGGTGACGAGCACGTTGAGGGTCGCCAGCGGCAGGAGGATTTTCCAGCCCAGGCTCATCAGCTGGTCGTAGCGCAGCCGCGGCAGCGTCGCCCGCACCCAGATGAAGACCAGGATCAGTCCCATGATCTTGGCCAGCATCCAGATCGGGTCCAGGAAGCCGGGGCCGGGTCCCATCCAGCCGCCGAGGAACATCGCCGCGGCGATCCCCGAGACGACGAGGATCTCCATGTATTCGACCAGCAGGAAGCTGCCGAAGCGCATGCCCCCGTACTCGGTCATGAAGCCCTGCACGAGTTCGGCGTCGGCCTCCGGCATGTCGAACGGCGTTCGGTTGGTCTCCGCGAAGCCGGCCAGCATGAAGATCAGGAAGCCGACGAACTGGGGCACGATGAACCAGATCGCGCCCTGGGCCTCGACGATGTCGACCAGCGAGAGCGAGCCCCCCATGATGATCACGCCGAGCAGCGCCAGGCCCATCGCGACCTCGTAGGAGATCAGCTGCGCGGCGCCGCGCATGGCGCCGAGGAGGCTGTATTTGGAGCCCGCCGACCAGCCGCCCAGCAGGACGCCGTAGAAGGCGATCGAGCCGACGGCGAAGAAGTAGAGGATCCCGATCGGGACGTCGATGCCGTAGAGGCCGACCCCTCCCTGAACATTGCCCCAGGGGATGATCGCGAGGGCGAGGACGCCGGAGAGGACCGGCAGTAGAGGGCCGAGAACGAACAGCGTCTGGACGGCGTTGGCGGGACGGAAGGCCTGCTTGCTGAGCAGCTTGCCGACGTCGGCGAGCGGCTGCAGGATCCCGAACGGCCCCACCCGGTTGGGCCCGTAGCGGTGCTGGAAGCGGCCGATCAGCTTCCGCTCCAGGACCGTCATCAGCGGCAGGATCGCGAAGATGACGCCGAAGATCACCAGCGACTTGACGATCATCACCCAGGTCGCTTCGACTAGCTGCGTGTCTGCGAACGGCAGGCTCACTCGGCCACCTTCTCGATCTCGACCCTGACCGGGCCGCCGTTGAGCAGGGCGTTGGCATTGCCCTCGGCAACGCCCTCGGCGAGGAAGACGACCCCCTCGGCGATCCGCTCCTTGATCAGGACCCGCGCTCGCACCGCAGTGCCGTTTTGGGCGACGCTGACGGCATCGCCGCTCTTCAGCCCCAGACGCTGCGCGTCGGCCAGCGACATCTCGACCTGCTGCTGCGGCTCCAAGAACTTCAGCGGCGGGTTCAGCTCGGTGATTGGACCGGCCCACAGATCGCGGTAGGTGCCGAGCATCAGGGAGCCCGCCGGCACCCCCTCCTCGCTCGCAACTCGTCGATGGGGAGCCGAAGTGCTGTCGCCGCTTGGCCCGTCCTCCTCCCGCGCAAAACGCTCGGAGGGGGCACCGGCGTCCTCCCCGACGGTCGGCGAGGACGAGGCGGCTGGGCGGTCCTGCCACCGAACTCCCCTGCCGCCGATCTCGGCGTCGCTGATGCCGGCATAGAAGGGGACCTCTTGGGTCAGCGCGGCGAAGGCCGAAGGCTGCGAGACGACGCCGGTGTCGTGGCCCAGCGCCAGCGAAAGCTCGGCCAGGACACCCCACCCGGGCCGGATGTCGCCTGGCCGCGAAGCTGAGGGGCGCACCCTCTGCAGCCGGCCGTCGGGATGGGTGACGGTGCCGTCTTTCTCGGCATGGGTCTCGAGCGGGAGGACGACGTCGGCCATCGCCGTGGTCGCGTTCTCGAAGGTCGAGAAGACGACCAGGTGGTCGGCGGCCGCAAGGGCTCGGCGCCAGGCCTCGGTGTCGGGGAAGTCGCGCAGGGGATCGGCGCCGAAGAGGATCAGGGACTTCAGCTCACCGGTCTCCAGCGCGTTGCGGATTTCCTCCGTCGACCTTCCGGTCGAACCCGCCTCCGGCGCCTCGGAGGCGCCGAGCGCAGCGAGCCCGGGGCCGGCGTCGGGAAGGCAGCCCGCCTCGCGCAGCCCGCGGGCGTTGGTGAAGTCCGGGACTTCCAATAGCCCGGCGCCGTCGGCCTCGTCGATCTTCAGCGCCTGCGCGAGCTCGAGCAGCGCGGTGGCGCCGGTCAGCTCGCGCACGATCCGCTCACCCCAGACGACGACGATCTTCTCGGCGCCCTGCAGGGTCTCGACCAGGGGCGCCAAGCTGTCGGTCTCCTCGCCGCCGAGCGCCTTCGTCAGCTCGCCGAGGAAGTGACGGGCCTCACCGGGCCCGATGCGGGCGATCGCGTTGGCGCCGCCGTCGAGCGCGGTCGGGCGCTCGGTCGCGACGACCAGCTCGGCGCCGTTGCGGCGGATCGCCTTGCGAATCCGCAGGTCGAGGATCGGCGAGCTGTGCAGCGGATCGGTGCCGAGGACGAGGATCGCGTCGGCGGTGTCGATGTCGCGGACCTTGGCGGTGAGGCTCGGCTGGGCGAGGCCGACCAGCGCATCCCGCGTGGCGCCCCTTGAGGGGCGCGAGTCGATGTGTGGGGAGTGGAGGGCCTCGCGCAGCAGCTTCTGGACCAGGAAGCCCTCCTCGTTGGAGGCGTCGCCGACTATTGCGGCGACCTTGCCCGGCGCATCGGAGTTTGACCCCCCTCCGGTGTGGTCGATCTCGGATGCGCGGAGGCCAGCGGCGGCTTTGGCGATCGCCGTCTCCCAGTCGGTCGGGGCGCCGCCTTTGAGGCGCGGCTCGGTGACCCGCTCCTCGGCGGCGAACATCTCGAAGCCGTAGCGGCCGCGGTCGCAGATCCAGCCGTCGTCGACCTCGGGGTTGTCGCGGGCGACGACCCGTTTCACCTTCTCGTCGCGAACCGTGAAGCTGACGTTGCACTGGCTGGGGCAGAGGGTGCAGACCGAGCCCGCCTCCTCGATGTCCCAGGGCCGGGCGCGGAAGCGGTAGGTGTAGCTGGTCAGCGCGCCGACCGGGCAGAGGTCGGTGATGTTGCCGTGGAAGGGCGCCACGTAGGGGCGGTCGTCGAAGGTGCCGACGTAGGTGCGATCGCCGCGATCGAGCAGCTGCAGTTGCGAGTCCTCGCTGATCTCCTGGCTGAAGCGCACGCAGCGGTAGCAGAGGATGCAGCGCTCGCGGTCGATCGCCACCAGGGGGCTGAGCGGCAGTGGCTTCTCGAAATGGCGCTTTGGGTCGGTGACGCGGCTTTTCCCGGGTCCCCAGCCCATCGTGATGTCCTGCAGCGGGCATTCGCCGCCTTTGTCGCAGACGGGACAGTCGAGCGGGTGGTTGACGAGCAGGAACTCGACGACCGCGTTCTGGGCCTCTTTGACCTGCTCGGTGCGGGTGTGGACGACCATGCCGTCGCGCACCGGCGTCGAGCAGGAGGTCTGCAGCTTCGGAATCCCCTCCACCTCGACCAGGCACATGCGGCAGGCGCCCACCGGATCGCCCAGTTTCGGCTCGTAACAGAAGACAGGGATCTCGACGTCGCCCCGCTTGGCCGCGTCGTGGAGCATCTCGCCCTCGGTCGCGGTCACCTCGCGCCCGTCGATGATCAGCGTCACCTCTTTGCCACTCATCACAAAGCCTCGCGCTTTGCTCGCTCGCACTGATGACGACCGGAGATCTTGCTCGCTCGCTCCGCGCTCACGTCGCGGCTCCAAGGGTTTGGGGAGCGCCCTGGACCGCGGCGATGCGGTCCGTGTCGGGGGCCTGGGCCATGACCTGCTCGAACTCGTCGCGGAACTTGCGCACCATCGCGCCGACGGGCATCGCCATCGAGTCGCCCAGCACGCAGAGGCAGTGGCCGATGATGTTCTCCTGCACGGAGGCGACGATGTCGAGGTCCATCGGCGTCGCCTCACCGCGCACCATCCGTTCGAGCATCTTCACGGTCCAGTTGGTGCCCTCCCGGCAGGGGGTGCACTTGCCGCAGGACTCGTGGTGGTAGAAGCGCGCAGTGCGCAGGGCCATGTGGGGGATCGACACCCGCTCGTCGGCGACGATGATCGAGCCGGAGCCGAGCATCGAGCCGGCCTCCGCCATCGCCTCGAAGCTGTAGGGGAGGTCGAGGTCGGCGGCGGTCAGCACCGGCGAGGAGGAGCCGCCGGGGTAGAAGGCCTTGACCTCGTGGCCCTCCTCGGGCCCGCCGGCGAGGTCATAGATCAGCTCCCTGGTCGGGATGCCCAGCTCGACCTCGTAGTTTCCGGGGCGCCGAACGCAGCCCGACACCGAGACGACCTTGGTGCCCGGCGACTGCTCGGTGCCGAAGCCCCGGAACCACTCGGCCCCGTTGGCGACGATCCCCGGCACGTTGGAGAGCGTCTCCACGTTGTTGATCAGGGTCGGCCCGCCGTAGAGGCCCTGGACGGCGGGGAAGGGAGGCTTGAGCCGGGGGTTGCCGCGCTTGCCCTCCAGCGCGTCGAGCAGCGCCGTCTCCTCGCCGCAGATGTAGGCGCCGGCGCCGCGGTGGACTACCAGCTCGAGGTCGCGCCGGCAGCCGAGGATGTTCTCTCCCAGGTAACCGGCCTCGTAGGCCTCGGCGACGGCGGCGTCGAGGATGTCGGCCTGCTGGTCGTACTCGCCGCGGATGAAGATGAAGGCGTGCCCGGCGTCGGCGGCAAGGGCGGCGATCGCGATGCCCTCGATCAGCTGATGCGGGTTGCGCTGCATCAGCTCGCGGTCCTTGAAGGCACCCGGCTCGGACTCGTCGGCGTTGCAGCAGAGGTACTTGGCCATGTCGCCGCGGGGCAGGAAGGAGGCCTTTTTGCCCATTGCGAAGCCGGCCCCGCCGCGGCCCCGCAGGCCGGAGTCTTCGAGTTCCCCCAGCACTTCGTCGGGCTCCATCTCGCGGTAGGCCTTCTCGAGCGCGGCGTAGCCCCCGTGGCGCTTGTAGCCCTCCAGGGTGGCCAGCTCGGGGTCTTCCGCGTGCTTGAGCAGAACGCGCGTCTCAGGCATCGGGGCCTCCGGCCAGGGGCCGTTTTGACAGCGCCTTCTCGGGCAGGACCTCGCCGCCCGAGGTCAGCTGCTCGATCGCGGCCCGCGCGTCGCCGGGCTCCAGAGGCCCGAAGTAGCGGCGGTCGATCGAGGCCATCGGCGCGATGTCGCAGGCGCCCAGGCACTCGAAGCCGGTTACGTGGACGTCCTCGCCCTCGGCGGCGGCGCGGAAGGCGTCGAGCAGCTCGTCCCCGCCCCGCATCCAGCAGCTGATGTTGGTGCAGACGGCGACCTCGTGGGAGCCGACCGGCTGGGTGTGCAGGAGGTCGTAGAAGCTCGCCACCGACTCCAGGTAGGCGGGGGTGACGCGCATCACGGCCGCGGCCTGGCGGATGCCCTCCGGGGTGCACCAGCCGTAGCGCCGCTGCACCGCCCACAGCGCCGGGATAGAGGCCGATTTGCGCTCCGGGTAGCGGCCCATCAGCTCTTCGATCCGCTCGCGCAGCTCCGCCGGGCAGTCGACCTCGTGCAGCTCGGGGATCGCCTCCGGGGAGCGATCGGGAACCCGCCCCTCGGTGACCGCCGGGTCGACGGGCAGCTCAGGCATGGTGCCTCCGAAGCGAGGGATGGGATGCCCCTCGGACGGGCGGATACTCAAATTGTCGGTCCAACTGGACCGGCAATTGTCCGGATGAGGGGCATCCCATCCCCCTCATCGATCCACCCCGCCGAGGATCGGGTCGAGCATTCCCAGGCTGGCGATCATGTCGGCGATGTAGCTGTCGACCGCCATGTCGCGGAAGGCCTGCAGGTTGACGAAGGAGGCGTCGCGGAAGTGGACCCGGGCGGGCTTCGAGGAGCCGTCGGCGAGGACGAAGCAGCCGAGCTCGCCGCGCGGGCTCTCGATCGCGTAGTAGACCTCGCCGGGGGGCACCCGGTAGCCCTCGGTGACCAGCTTGAAGTGGTGGATCAACGACTCCATCGACGTCGAGAGCTCCGAGCGCGGCGGCAGCACGTACTTGCGGTCGTCGGCGATGAACGGGCCCTCGGGGAGCCCGTCGAGCGCCTGCTCGACGATCCGCGTCGACTCGACCATCTCCGCGACCCGCACCCGGTAGCGGTCGTAGTTGTCGCCGACCGTGCCGACCGGGATCTTGAAGTCCATCTCCGGATAGGCGAGGTAGTCGAAGGCCTTGCGCAGGTCCCAGGGCTCGCCGGCCGCCCGCAGCAGCGGCCCGGTCACGCCCAGCTCCAGCAGCCGCTCGCGGGAGACGATCCCGGTCCCCTTGGTGCGGGAGAGGAAGACCTCGTTGCGGTCCAGCAGCGCCTCGTACTGGCCCACCCGCCGCGGCATTTCCTCGATGAAGGCGCGGCAGCGCTCCTCGAAGCCGAGCGGGATGTCCTCGATCACGCCGCCGACCTGGAAGTAGCGGGTGTGCATCCGCTGCCCGGCCGCCATCTCGAACAGGTCGAGGATCTTGTCGCGCTCGCGGAAGCAGTACCAGAGCATCGAGATCGCGCCCAGGTCCAGGGCCGTCGTCCCCAGCCAGACCAGGTGGGAGTGGATCCGGTTGAGCTCCAGGAAGAGCGTGCGCAGATACTTCGCCCGGGGCGGGATCTCGAGGCCGACGAGCCGCTCCACCGCGCCGCAGTAGGCCTCCATCTGGAAGAAGTAGGAGACGTAGTCCATCCGCTCCACGAAGGGGATGACCTTCCAGTAGCTCTTGTCCTCGCAGGACTTTTCGATGCCCGTGTGGACGTAGCCGATCACCGGCTTCAGCTCTTTCACCACCTCGCCCTCGAGGTCGACGACCAGCCGCAGCACCCCGTGGGTCGCCGGGTGGTGCGGCCCGATGTTGACCGTCATCACCTCTGTGGTGCGGTCCTCGCCGAGGGCTGGGGTCATGGCGCCGCTCTCAGCCATAGTTGTGCTCGTTGTAGGTGAAGGTGACCGGCTCCCCGCCGATCGGGAAGTCGCGCCGCTGCGGGTAGCCGACGTAGTCCTCCGGCATCAGGATCCGGGTCAGGTCGGGATGGCCTTTGAAGGCGATCCCGAAGAAGTCGAAGACTTCTCTCTCCTGAAACTCGGCCGTGGGGAAAAGCTCTGCCACCGAGTCGATTTCAGGGAGGCGCGGGGTCGGGGGGGTCGAGAACGGAGCCGCTGCACCGCCCGCAGGCCCCCCCGGCTCCGTGCCTTCTGGATCGGCGAGCATCGCTTTCACACGGATGCGCTCCACTCGATCGCGGTTGAGGAGCTCGTAGTGGACTCCGAAGCGGGGGGTTGCCGGTAGGTAGTCGGCGGCGTGCAGGGAGGAGAGGAAGCGGTATTCCTGCCCGGGGGAGTCGCGCAGCCAGCTCAGCACGGCGAGGATGCGGGCCGGGTCGACGAGCAGCGACGGCTGGTCGCGGTCGAAGCTCGTGGCGAGGACGGCTCCGGGGTGCAGTTGCTCGACCTCCCCCCGGATCAGCTCCAATCCGGGGGCGTCAGGCACCGATCAGCTCCCTTGCGGATTCGTAGGCCGCCGCCGCCTCTGGGCTCGGCTCGCTGCGCGGGCCTCCCCGAGCCCACTCCTCGGTGCCGGCCGCGTTGTAGCGGGCCCTCCACCCCTGGTCGGGGTTGCCCATGATCTTGCGCTGCAGCTTGGTGAAGCCGTAGAGGACCGCCTCCGGGCGCGGCGGGCAGCCGGGAATGTGGAGGTCGATCGGCATGAACTTGTCGGCGCCCTGGACGACCGCGTAGTTGGAGAACATGCCGCCGCTCGAGGAGCAGGCGCCCATCGAGATCGCCCACTTCGGCTCCAGCATCTGGTCATAGAGGCGGCGGACGACCGGCGCCATCTTGATCGAGACGCGACCCGAAAGGATGATGAAGTCGGCCTGGCGCGGAGAGGCCCGCCCGGCCTCGGCGCCGAAGCGGGCGATGTCGTAGCGGGCGGTGACCGCCGACATCGGGATTCCCTCGATCGCGCAGCAGGCGAGGCCGAAGGACAGCGGGAACATCGAGTTGGCGCGCGACCAGTTGAGCATCTGCTCGAAGCGGGTCATGACGACTTTTTCTTCCACGTAGCGCTCCAGCTCGTCGCCCTCGAGGTCGCCGCGGAGCATGTCGCGGGCGCGCAACTGACGGTCGCGCATCGTCTGCCGCTCTATTTCCAATTCAGGGCCCCCTTGCGCCAGACGTAGACGAAGGCGACGAGGAGAAGGGCGACGAAGGTGACCAGCTCGCCGAGCATGAAGGCGCTGTCGGCGCCCTTGAAGATGACGCCGATCGGATAGAGGAACACCACCTCGATGTCGAAGAGGATGAAGAGCATCGCGATCAGGTAGAAGCTGACTCCGAAGCGCATCCCGTGGGAGCTCTCAACCGGAATCCCCGACTCGTAGGGCTCCTCCTGGCGCCTGCTCGCCGCCGTCGGCTTGCGCGGCGCTTTGGGGCCGAGCAGGTGGTTGAGCATCACGAACGCGCTGCCCACGACGAGGCCGAGGAAGGCGAAGACGAGAATCGGGAGGTAGCTCTTCAACACAGGAGGGGGATCCGTTCCGGAGCGTGTTGGCGCCGGCGCCAATCGCCCTTGCCTCACTGCTCTCAGCCGCTGTTATACACCTAGATTGTGACAACTTGCTACATAGTGATATTCCGCATCAGCAAGCGGAATCCCGACCCTCTAAGGAGGAAATAACGGTGGTCGCGGTACACCTCGTGGTCGGCTGCTCGGTGATCGCCCTCAACCTCTTGGCGGGCATCTTCGGCGGCTTTGCCTGGTTCCGGGATCGGGCCTCGGTTCCGTTCTGGTACCTGCTGCGGGCGGCGCAGGTCTCGGTCTTCGTCCAGGTCGCGCTGGGCGGCCTGCTGGTCTTCACCGGACACGAGGCCTCCGATGACCTCCACTACCTCTACGGCGTCCTGCCGCTGGTGGTTTCCTTCCTCGCCGAGGGGGCCCGCGCCGGCGCGGCGGAGCGCGAGCTCGGGGACGTCGACTTCGAAGCCCTGTCCGAGGACGCGCAGCGTGCGATGGCGCTGGCGATCGTCCGCCGTGAGATGGGGATCATGGCCGTCAGCTGCGGCGTCATCCTCTTCCTCGCCCTGCGCGCGGCGGCGACCAGCGGCGCCTTCTAACCCGGCGGCGCCCTCTAACCCGGCGGTTGCCTTCTACCCCAGCGGTTGGTAGCGGCCGCGGTGGAAGACGAGCGGCTCTCCCTCGCCGGCGTCGAGGTCGGTGACCGCGCCGGTGACGATGACGTGGTCTCCGCCGGCGATCACGTCGCGCAGGTCGCAGGCGACAAAGGCGAGGGCGTCATCGATCGCCGGGACGCCGCCGCGCTCGCGCCAGGCGACGCCCGTCCACTTGTCCGCCGCCGGCGCCTTGGTGGCGAAGGCGCGCGCGATCGCCTCCTGACCGGCGTGCAGGACGCTGATCCCGAAACGGTTGGCTCCCTGCACCGCGAGCAGCGTGCGCGAGCCGCGATCGAGGCAGGCCAGCATCAGCATCGGCTCGATCGAGAGCGAGGAGACGGCGTTGGCGGTCGCTCCGGCCGGCGCGTCGGGCCCCATTGCGGTGACCACGGTGACCCCGGTTGGCAGCATCGCCATCGTGGCGCGGAAGCTGGTGGGGTCTGGTGCCGGCATCGTCTGAGGGTCGGGGGAGGCTTGGGCGGACGCTGGGATCGTCTCCAGACAATATGATGCGCGCCGCGTGCGCCCAGCAATTGCAACAGCTCTGGCCATCGCCGCGGCCCTCGGGCTCGCGGCCTGCGGCTTTGGTGAGGAAGGGATGTCGGTTTCCCAGCAGGACCCGAACTACAACGGGGCCACTCTCTTCGCGACCCACTGCTCCGGCTGCCACACGCTGAGCGCGGCCGGCACCCAGGGCACCGGCAATCGCGGCACGCGGACGCAGGGGCCGAACCTCGATCAGCGAACCGAGAGCTATGAAGACGCGCTCTTCGCGATCCAGAACGGCGGCTTCTCCGGCGCGATCATGCCGCAGAACATCGTCGTCGGCGCCGAGGCAAAAGCGGTCGCTCGCTTCGTTGCCGCTTACGCCGGCCAGGACGCCGAAACCTCGCCGCGCCCCGGCGAGGAATCTCCCTAGCTCGCCGGCTCATGCTTGACCTGAAGCTGATCCGCTCCGACCCTGAGCGGGTCAAGGCGGCGCTTGCCCGCCGTGGCGCCGAGGCGAGCGTCGACGCCGTGCTGGCCCTCGATCGCCGCCGCCGCGAGCTGCTGCCGGAGATCGAGAGCGCCCAGGCCGAGCGCAAGACCCTCTCCAAGCAGATCGGCGAGGCCAAGCAGAAGGGCGGGGACGCCGCCACGGAGATGGCGGCCGTGCAGGAGCTGAAGGGCCGGATCGACTCAGGCAAAGCCGAGCTGGAGCGGGTGGATGCCGAGCTGGAGGAGCTGGTCGCGGTGCTGCCAAACCTCCCCGACCCCGACGCGCCGGAAGGCATGGCCGAGGAGGACGCGGTCGTCGTCCGCGAGGTGGGGGAGAGGCCCGATTTCGATTTCGAGCCCCGCGACCACCTGCAAATCGGCGGCGAGCTGGGGTTGATCGAGATGGAGGCGGCGGCGGCCCTCTCGGGCTCGCGCTTCGCCTATCTGAAAGGGGACCTGGTGCTGCTCGAGCTGGCGCTGGTCCGCTTCGTCCTCGAGCTGGTCCGCGGCGAGGGCCATGAGCCGGTCGTCCCCCCGGTCCTGGTCCGCGAAGAGGCGCTCTACGGAACGGGCTTTCTACCGGGCGACCGCGACCAGATCTATGAGGTTCCCAAGGACGACCTGTTCCTCGTCGGCACCTCGGAGGTTTCGCTGGCCGGTCTGCATGCCAACCAGATTCTCGAGGCCGGCTCGCTGCCGCTGCGCTACGCGGCCTTCTCGACCTGCTTTCGCCGCGAGGCCGGCGCCGCCGGGCGCGACACGCGCGGGATCTTCCGCGTCCATCAGTTCGACAAGGTGGAGATGTTCTCGTTCGTCGAGCCGGAGCGCTCGGCGGAGGAGCACGAGCGGCTGCTGGCGATCGAGGAGCGGATCCTCACCGCGCTGGAGCTCCCCTACAGGGTGGTCAACGTCGCCGCGGGGGACCTCGGCGCCCCGGCGGCGAAGAAGTACGACTGCGAGGCGTGGATTCCGAGCCAGGCTCGCTACCGGGAGCTGACCTCGTGCTCGAACACGACTGACTACCAGGCGCGGCGCCTCGCGTGTAGGTATCGGCCCGGCGACGGCGAAGCACCAAAGCCAGTACATACCTTGAATGGGACCGCTGTCGCCGTGGGAAGAACCATCATCGCGCTGATCGAGAATCGCCAGGAAAGAGACGGCGCATTCACACTACCTAGTATTTTGCATTCATACGGATCACCTGAAAGGATCCCGTCACAATGAGCACGAGCGTGCGGGAGGCCAAGCGAGTCGTCCTCTGCGACGACCACGAGATCATCCGAGAGGCCATCAAGGCCCGGATGGCGAACTCGAATGTGCTGGAAATCGTCGGTGAGGCCGGCGACGGGCGAGACGTGGTCGAGGTCGTCAAAGAACTGGAGCCCGACGTCCTGATCATCGACGTCGAGCTGCCCAAACGGGACGGCATCGAGGCGACCAAGGAGGTGCTGAAGGTACGCCCGCGGACCAAAGTGATCATCTTCACCGCCCACGCCCAGCCCGACCTGCTGGCGCTTGCCCTGCGGGCGGGCGCCTCCGGCTACGTGCTCAAGTCCGCCCCCGCCGAGGACATCGCCCGGGCGGTCAAGGCCGTCACCGGCGGCGGGACCTTCCTGGGTGGGGACTTCGCCGGCGGCAAGCCCTCGGAGGTCGAGAAGCTGCTCGACCTCTCGCCCCGCGAGCGCCAGATCCTCGAGTTGCTGGCCGAGGGCCTGCGGGTCAAAGAGATCGCCGAACGGCTCTCGCTCAGCCCGGCGACCGTCCACACCCATGTTCGCAACGCGATCGCCAAGCTCGAGGTCGACACCCGCACCGAGGCGGTCGCGCTAGCGGTCCGCTTCAGCTACCTCGGCGCCGGCGGCCTCTAGGCAAAGCGGCCTTGGCCGGGGTCAGTCCTGGTCGCGGTCCAGCTCGAGCGCGCAGCCGTTGATGCAGTAGCGCTGACCGCCGCGGTCGGCGGGCCCGTCCTTGAAGACGTGGCCGAGGTGGGCGTCGCAGTTCTTGCAGACGACCTCGGTGCGGCGCATGAAGAGGCTGTTGTCGGGGCGCAGCTCGACATGCTCGAGGTTGGCCGGCTCGGTGAAGCTGGGCCAGCCGGTGCCGGAGTCGAACTTCGTATCGGATGAGAAGAGCTCGGTTCCGCAGCACACGCAGCGGTAGGTCCCCTTGGCCTTCTCGTCCCAGTAGGGCCCGGTGAAGGCACGCTCGGTGCCGGCGTTTCGGGTCACCTCGTACTGCTCGGGGGTGAGCTGCTCGCGCCACTCCTGCTCGGACTTCTTCACTTTCTCCATGCAGCAAGGGTAGAGGAGTCACCCCTTTACGATGCCGCGCGATGGACGAAGCGTTCTACTCCAAGCGCGGCGAGGACGGCTTCCTTGCCACGGAGCAGACCAGGGGCCCGTGGGACCCGGGGGCACAGCACGCCGGGCCCCCCTCGGCCCTGCTCGGGCGGGCGATCGAGCAGCTCGATGGGGTGGAGGGCTTCCAGGTCGGGCGGGTGACCCTCGAGATCCTCAAGCCGGTGCCGATCGGCCCGGTCCGGGTCGAGGCCGAGGTTGTGCGCCCCGGCCGGCGCGTGCAGCTGGTTGAGGCCCGCCTGAGCGGCGAGGCGGGCGAGCTGATCAAAGCGCGGGCCTGGCTGCTGCGGCCGCGCGAAATAGACATCCCCGCGGACGCGGTCTCGATGCCGCAGTCCCCGCCCGGGCCCGAGGAGGGCTCCGACCCGGGTTTCTTCGCCACCGGCCAGGACGCCGGCTATCACACGGCGATGGAATGGCGCTCGGTGAAGGGCGGCTTCCTCGAGCCGGGCCCGGCGACCTTCTGGCTGCGGATGGGCTGCGAGCTGGTCGCGGGGGAGCAGCCCACTCCCCTGCAGCGGACCCTGGTTGCCGCCGATGTCGGCAATGGGATCAGCGCCGTGCTCGACTGGCGCCGCTACATCTTCATCAACGTCGACCTCAGCGTCCAGCTGGAGCGGATGCCGGAGGGGGAGTGGGTCTGCGTCGACGCGGTGACTCTGCCGCAGGAGAGCGGGATCGGCACCGCCGAGTCGGTGCTCTTCGACAGGCGAGGCCGGATCGGCCGCGCCGCCCAGACCCTGCTGATCTCCGAGCGGGACTGATCGCCGCCGGCCGGCGGCGATCCAACGGCGCCTCGGATCAGCGGGCGCTTTCTCCGATTGGGAGCAGCTCGGCGCTGCGCGGCGCGATCGCGAACGCGATCGTCGCCATCGAAACGAGTGCGATGGCGGCCGCGAGCAGGAAGGCGCCCTCGTAGTCGGTGAGCGCGGCGGCGAGTCCAGCCAGGGGGGCGCCGAGGCCGACGCCCGCGTCGAAGAAGGCGGTGAAGGTGCCGAGCGCGGCGCCGCGGCGGGTGTCGGGGATGCGGCTGACCACGATCAGCGAGAGGGACGGGTATAGGAGCGAGAAGGCCGCCCCCATCGCGAGCGCGCCCACCAGAGCCACGGCGAGGCTGGGAGCGACCGCGATCGTGGCCAGGCCGACGGCCTCGGCGAAGGCCGCGGCCGTGGCGACGCGGCCGGGCCCGACGCGGTCCGGCAGGTCGCCTCCGACCAGCCTGGTCAGGACGACCATCGTCGCGAAGGCGCCAAACACGGACGCCCCGTGGCCGATGCCACGATCGTCGAGGTGCAGGACGACGAAGGCGGCGATCGCCGCGTAGCCGATCGAGGCCAGCGCCAGCGCGGTCCCAGGCAGCACTGCCTCACGGGCGATCAGCGGGTGGTGTTCGCCTTTGGGAAGCGGGTGGAAGGGATCCGGTAGGCGGGTGGCGATCAGAGCGCCCAGCAGCGGCATCACGGCGGCGAACACCCAGACGAGGGTGTAGCCGGAGGCGTGCAGGAGCAGCTCGCCGATCAGCGGCCCGATGCTGAGCCCCGACCAGACGGCGAGCCCGTAGAGGCCGATCACGCGGCCTCGCCGCTCTGGCGGCGCGAGGTCGACGATCCAGGCGGAGCCGGCGGTGAAGACGGTTCCCTCCCCGGCGCCGAGCAGCAGGCGGGCGAGGATGACGCCGGGAATGCCGAGCGGTGCCAGATAGAGGAAGCCGGAGATCGCGACCAGGATCGAGCCCACCAACACCGTCGGGCGGCGGCCGCGGTGGTCGGCGAGGCGGCCCGCGATCGGCCGCAGCAGTAGGCCGGTCACCGCATAGGCGCCGACCACCACGCCGACGGCGATGTTGCCGCCGTCGAGCGGTCCGTGCACGTAGCGGGGCAGGACGGGCAGCACCGCGCCGACGGCCAGCAGGCCGCAGAAGGTGACGGCGAATACGCCCGCGAAGGCCGCCCCCGGCCGGTATCCGGGCGAGCCGCCGGCGTCCTCTGGGCTCGCGCCCCGCCCCTCAGGCCTCATCGAAGCAGGCCGGAGAGGTCGTCGAGGACGTGGTCGGGCGCCGGGTCCGCTCGTTCGGCTTCCTGGCGGGAAGTCGCGCCGCTCAGCACGAGGACGGTCTCGAGCCCCGCCCGGCGGCCGCCCTCGATGTCGGAGGCGATGCGGTCGCCCACCATCGCGATCCGCCCAGCGCCGGGAATCCGCTCGAGGGCCTGCTCGAAGAGATGCCGCTCGGGCTTGCCGCCGATCTCGGCGCTGGCACCGGAAGCGGTCTCCACCGCGGCGAGGATCGAGCCGGTGCCGGGCCAGGGCCCGTCCGGCATCGGCAGGGTCGGGTCTCGGCTCGTCGCCAGCAGCTCGGCACCCTGCCGGAGCATGCGGGTCGCCGTCAGCAGCTCCTCGTAGTCGAAGCCGCGGTGCCCGGAGACGAGCACGACCGCTGCCCTCTCCTTGCTGCCGGCATCGAGCAGCTCCAGGCCGGCGGCGGCAACCTCCTCTTTGAAGGCCGGGGCGCCGATCACGAAGGCGGTTCCGCCATCCCCGGCTCGCTCGCGAGCGAGCGCCGCTGTCGCGACGCCGGCTGTGACCACCTGCCGATCGTCGATCTCGACGCCGGCATCGCGCAGCCGCTGCGCGTAGTGGGCCGGCGGCCGGCCGGGGTTGTTGGTGACGAAGACGAGCTCGCGCCCGCCCTCGAGCAGTTCACACAGCCCCTGGGCTGCGCCCGGCAGCATCTCGCCTCCGACCCAGACGACCCCGTCGAGGTCGACCAGGAACCCGTCGAAGTCTGTCGCCAGCGCCATGCGCCGCAGGCTAGCCGTGCCGGCGCAGGCGGCGCACCGCGCCCGTCATCTCCCTTTCTCTGCGCAGCCGGGCCGCTGCGGCCTCATCCGATCAGTTCCGCAAGCAGGACGGCGGCGCCGAAGGCGCCGGCGATCGCCGCCACGCCGGCCACAACCGGTATCGGCGGGCCGCCGTGGATGCCGGTCTCATGGACGACGGCATGCCCTTTGCCGCGGGCGATCAGCCAGCGATTGACCGGCACGGTGAGGATGCCGGCGACGAAGAGCGAGAAGGCGAGACTGCCCCAGAACAGAAGCGCGTCGAGGCCGGCGTCCAGGGCGCCCGGAATCGCGAGGACGATCGCGTTGTCGACCACCTCCATGGTCGCGATGCTGAGGGTGTCGGAGGCAAGCGCGATCGGCACCACCGCGCTGAGCGCCAGCCCCGCCCGCAGCAGCGGCAGGCTGGTCAGGCCGTAGCCGAACAGGAAGGCGAGGCCGACCGCGATGGCGATGGTTGCCGCGTTGGAGAGCCCGAGCGCGGTGCCGATCGCCATTCCCGCTATCTCCCCGATCGCACAGCCGCTGAGGCAGTGCAGTGTCGCGCTGACCGCGACCGCGGTGAGCGCCCGGCCCTCGGCGGGCATCGCGTGATGGTGATGTGCGTGGTTTTCTGCGTCCATGACTCCTCGATCCGGCTTCGCGCAACTGCGCCTTGCTTTCAGTCGTCCTCGAGCCTGATGATTACATACCCCTAGAGGGTATATCAAAAGACCTGGCGCTCAGCGTTGCATCGGGCAGGCCCATCCCATTTCTCCTTGGAGGGGGGAAGACTTCCCGGCGCTGGTTGCTTGGTGATGCAATGCGCTTCCAGGTCGCTCTCTTCGTCTGCCTCGCGGTGGCTGCGCTGGTGCTGGGCCTCGTCGCCGCGGCTGGGGGAGTGGTCGCGCTGGAAGTCCCGGCCGGCCGCTATCCCGACGGCTCCGATCGCATTCCGGTCGCTCGCCGCCACGTTGCCTCCGATCGCCGGATCGATGGGCCTCGCGGTCAGGTGGGCCCCCAGTGCGCCCGGCCCTCGACGCTGCATCTGCTTCGCTTCGAGGACGGCTCGGCGCAGCTCAGGTGCGGCGTTCGAGTGCTGGCCCGCGTCTCCGTTCCGGGCCGATAGCCCCCGCGCCGTCGATCTCAGAGAGACCGAGATCACACGCCGCCATGGCGATGCTCTATAGCCTGCGGTCGAGGACCGATGGAGGCTGCGACCACAGCGGCGGCGTCGATACCCTGCCCGGCGGGCGGCGATCTGCCGCCGGGGCCGCC
Source organism: Solirubrobacterales bacterium (assembly GCA_035707825.1). GTDB lineage: Bacteria > Actinomycetota > Thermoleophilia > Solirubrobacterales > 70-9 > VRUE01. The sequence continues at coordinate 2,641 of DASSTR010000015.1, read as the reverse complement.
GCTCCCCCGGGCCGTGCAGACCGCGATCTGGTCCCGTCAGGCCCGCAAGCTCCTCTTTGCCTGTCACGAGCGCTACGGGGACATCTTCACCCTGCGTATCGCCTATGAGGGCAAGTGGGTGATGCTCGCCGATCCCGAGGCTGTCAAGCAAGTCTTCACCGGCGACCCCCGCGTCTTCCACGCCGGCGAGGGCAATCAGATCCTTGCGCCCATCCTGGGTCGCAATTCGATCCTCGTCCTCGACGAGAAGCTCCACATGAGCCAGCGCCGGCTGCTCCTGCCTCCCTTCCATGGGGAGCGGATGCAGGGCTACGGGGAGACGATGCGCGAGATCGCGTCCCGAGAGATCGACAGCTGGCCGCTGGGCACTCCCTACCAGCTGCGGCCCCGCATGCAGGCGATGACCCTGGAGATCATCCTCCGCACCGTCTTCGGCGTGCGCGAGGGCGAAAAGCTGGCCGAGCTGCGCGATGCGCTGCGCGAGTTCCTCGATTTGACCACCGATCCCCGCCAGATCCTGCCCCTCGTCTTGCTCGGGCCGCCGCGGGTGCGGAAGCTGCCCTGGTTTCGCCGCCGCATCGACCGGGTCGACCGGTTGATCTACCGCGAGATCTCCGAGCGCCGCCGCGCCGAGGATCTCGAGGACCGCGACGACATTCTCTCCCTGCTCGTTGCGGCCCGGCACGAGGACGGCAGCCCGATGAGCGACGAGGAGATGCGCGACGAGCTGCTCACGCTGCTCGTCGCCGGCCACGAGACGACCGCGACCTCGCTGTCCTGGGCGATCGAGCGGCTCTCGCGCCACCCCGAGAAGCTCTCCCGGCTGCGCGAGGAGGTCGGCGAGGGCTCAGACGCCTACCTGACGGCGACGATCCAGGAGACGCTCCGGCTGCGGCCCGTGATCTCGATCGTGGTTCGCCGCCTCACCGAGCCGGTCGAGATCGGCGGCTACGAGTTGCCGGCGGGTGTCTCGGTCACTCCGTCCGTGTACCTCGTCCACCGCAATCCGAGCGTCTACCCGGAGCCCGATCGCTTCCTGCCCGAGCGCTTCCTCGACAACCCGCCCGGCACCTACACCTGGATTCCGTTCGGCGGCGGGGTGCGCCGCTGTCTCGGCGCTTCCTTTGCGCAGTTCGAGATGGCCGTCGTGCTCGAGGAGCTGATCCGGCGCCACCAGATCCGGCCGGCCCGGCCGGAGCCCGAGCGGATCTTCCGTCGGGCCATCACCGAGACGCCGCGCCGCAACGCCGAAGTGATCCTCGGCTAGTCGACTCGCGTCGCCCGCGCGACCAGCGGCGGCAGCACGATCGCGAGGACGTAGAGGATGCCGAAGACACTGTAGGTCTTGGCGCTCGCGGCGGGGCCGTGGTTGGAGATGTCTTCCACGCCGAGGATCGTGAGCGCGGCGATCGGGACCAACCCCGCCCAGCGCAATCCGCTCACGAGCCGGCTGTCGTCCGGCTCGCCGAGCCCGAGGATCAACGAGGCCTGGCCAGAGGCGATGGAGATCAACGTCAGGGCGGCGGCGGTTTTCAGGTTTCCGTCGTCGCTCTCGAAGATATTTCCGGGCCAGAGCGCGACGAGGACCGCGATGAAGGCGGCGATCGCGGCGATCGCCGTCAGCGCGCCGATCCAGCGCAACCCCGGGCGTTCTCGCGCCAGATAGGCATCTGCCGCGGCCGGCAGCGTGAAGAGCGCGAAGAAGAAGGCGACCAAGAGCGACTTCGCCGCGACGTCGTTGGAGCCCCCGATCAGGATCACCAGGATCAGGACCGCGGCGGCGACGCACAGCACCGCCGCGGCGATCGAGCAGAGGCTCCTGACGTCTAGCTCCGTGCCGTCCCTCATAGAGCCGTTATCGACTGCCGCCCAGCTGCCTTAAACCCGAGGAAGCGGCGCAACCTAGTTGCTAGCAACATGCTGAGTCGTAGAGCCAAGCGAGGCGCCGACACCGGCGTAGCGGCAGTACTAGGGCGTACGACGCGAAGCCGGGGGCGGTGCCTCGTGACGGCTATCCGGCTCAGATCAGCCGCAGCCGGTGTTGTTGCCGCAGCTGGAGCACGTGTAGCAGCTGCCCGTTCGCTGCATCATGCCGCCGCACTGCTCGCAGGCGGGGCCGAGCTCGCCGCCGACCATCTTGGCGGGCCTCACGGGAGGCGTTTCGGTCATCGCGTCGGCTGCGGCGACCGGCTTCGAGTGGCCGTTGCCGCCGTTCGTCGGACCGGCCGAGCCACCGGTGTCGGCGCCAAGCGCCAGCTGCGCGGTCTCCGCTTCCTTCTTCGAGCGCACCTCGGAGGTCATGATCCCGAGCTCCTCGAGCGTCTCGGTGTCCTCGATGAAGCGGCTCGCCAGCCAGCGCATGATGTAGTCGGGCATCGATTTGGCAAACGGGATCTCCGGGTTCTGGGTCATCCCCTCCGGCTCGAAGCGCATGTAGCTGAACTTGCGCACGAAGTCTTCGAGGGGGACCCCGTACTGGAGGCCGAGCGAGATCGCCGTCGCGAAGGCGTTGAGCAGCCCCCGCATCGTCGAGCCCTCCTTGCCGATGTCGGTGAGGAAGATCTCGCCGACGCTGCCGTCCTCGTACTTGCCGGCGGTGATGTAGCCCTCGTGGCCGGCGATCGAGAACTTGTGGGTGATC
>DASSTR010000014.1:0-14462 GCA_035707825.1 Solirubrobacterales bacterium | reverse complement strand
CAGCGTCCTCCTCCTGGACGAGATCGAGAAGGCGCACCCGGACGTCTTCAACATCCTGCTGCAGATCCTCGAGGACGGCCGTCTGACCGACGCCCAGGGCCGCACGGTCGACTTCCGCAACGCGATCGTGATCATGACCTCCAACATCGGCGCCTCGGAGATCTCGAAGAACACCTCGATCGGCTTCACCGTCTCCGACGAGACCGGCATGTCCTACGACGACATGAAAAACCGGATCATGGGCGACCTGAAAAAAGTCTTCCGGCCGGAGTTCCTCAACCGGATCGACGAGGTGATCGTCTTCCACAAGCTGGCCAAGGAGGAGGTCAAGGAGATCATCGACCTGATGATCAACCGGGTCCGCGTCCAGGTCGCCGAGCACGAGCTGCAGCTGGAGCTGGCAGAGGACGCCAAGGACATCCTGGTCGAGAAAGGCTGGGACCCCTCGATGGGCGCCCGGCCCCTGCGCCGCGCGATCCAGCGCTACATCGAGGACCCGCTCGCCGACGAGGTGCTGCGCCAGGGCGAAATGACGCCCGGCTCGACGGTGATGGTCGAGCGCGACGCCTCCGGCGACGAGGAAGACCGGCCGCTGAAGCTGACCATCGTCGAGCCCAAGAAGCAGATCAAGGGCAAGGGCGAGCCCGAGAAGGTCGGTGTCGGCGCCAAGGGAGAGGACTCCCCGGCCGACGATAAGCCGGCCGAAGAGCCGAGCGACCCGCGCGCCGGCGGCGACGAGCCCGCCTCCTAGCCGCCGGCTTCACCTCCCGGTTGGGGGCGGCGGCAACCGCCTCTTCCGGATCGCTACGGTTCGTTCATGCGCGAGCCCGGCCGCACCGCAATCGGAACCTGGAGTGGGGGGCGTTTCCTGCACTTCGGCGAGGAGGTCTCCGAGGAGCGGCTGCGCGGGCTGCTGCGCCCCGGCGGCGGCATCGACACCGTGCTCAGCGCCGACGCCTACGGCCAGGGCGATGCCGACCGCGTGCTGGGCGAGGCGCTGGCGGGCGTCCCGCGCGAGGAGTACTGTCTGATCGGCGCCGTCGGCCACGACTTCTACGAGGGCGAGCGCGACGGGCCGCGCGGCTTTCCCCGCTTCACCGATCCCTCGCTGCGTGGGGCCGATCAGTACGCCGGCTACCTGCGTATGGCCGCCGAGCGCAGTCTCGAGCGCCTCGGCGCCGGCGCCTTCGACCTCCTCCTGCTCCACAACCCAGATCGCATCGGCTATTCCAGCGAGGCGGTCTGGGATGGGATGGCGGCGCTGCGCGAGGCCGGCCTGACGGGCGCGATCGGCGTCGCGCCCGGCCCCGCCAACGGCTTCACCCTCGACCTGATCTCCTGCCTGGAGCGCTTCGGCGAGCGGATCGACTGGGCGATGATCATCCTCAACCCCTTCGAGCCCTGGCCCGGTGAGCTCTGCCTGGAGGCCGCGGCGCGCCACGACGTCAAGGTGATCACCCGCGTGGTCGATTACGGCGGCATCTTCTGGGGCGACCTGGGCCCCGGCACCGAACTGGCCCGCGGCGATCACCGCGCCTTCCGGCCCGACGGCTGGATCGAGACGGGGCTGGAGAAGCTCGAGAAGGTCCTGCCGATCGCCGAGCGGGCCCGGCTGACGCCGATCCAGCTCGCCTGCCAGTGGAACCTCGCCCACCAGGCGGTCGAGTGCGTGGTGCCGACCCTGATCCAGGAGGCCGGCGAGGGGGCCTGTCCGATCGAGGCCAAGCGGGTGGAGCTGGCCGCCCTGCCGGCCGAGCAGCGGCTCTCCGAGGCCGAGGTGGCCGAGATCCGAGCCATCGGGGACAACACCGGCTGCATGGCGCTGAAGGGCGCCAGCCCCGCCCACGAGGGCGAGGAGCGCCCCGATCGCTGGCCCCTGACAGATGGCCTGGCCGCCGTCGGCGCTCGCTGGGGCATCGACCCTGAGCGCGACCTCGCCGGCGCCTAGCCTGAAACGCGCACGCGCACGCGCACGGCCAGGCGAGCCGCCCGCTTGACAAAAAGGATTCCGACCTTTCCACACGGATATGCCCAGACCGCATGAACAAGCGGGATTTGGCATCCTTGAGACCCATGTCCGCACTGCCTAGCGATGAGCTGCATGAGCTTTCAGAACGGCAGGATCCGCGGCTACTGAGGGCACTCGACGTCGTCGCGCCCGGCGGAGCGCTCCGCGAGGGCATCGACAACATCGTCCACTCGCGTACCGGCGGCCTGATCGTCGTCGGCGACCCCGGCGGCATCTCCCACCTCCTCTCAGGCGGGATCCAGCTCGACATCGACTACACGCCGGCGATGCTCTACCAGGTGGCAAAGATGGACGGCGCCATCGTGCTCAACGCCGAGGGGACGAAGATCGTCTGGGCCAACGTGCAGCTGATGCCGGACCCGACGATCCTCTCCGCCGAGACCGGCACCCGGCACCGCACCGCCGAGCGCGTCTCCAAACAGACCGAGGCGCTGGTGATCGCGATCTCGCAGCGCCGCGACGTCGTCTCGCTCTACGTCGAGGGGACGAAGTACATCCTTCAGGACATTCCCGCCGTGCTGGCCAAGGCGAACCAGGGCCTGGCGACGCTCGACAAGTACCGCGAGCGGCTCGACCAGGTCTCGGCCCGCCTGACCGTGCTCGAGTTCGAGGGCGGCGGCGTCCTCTACGACGCGCTCGCCGTGCTGCAGCGCGCCGAGCTGGTCACCCGCATGGCGGTCGAGGTGGAGCGCTACATCGTCGAGCTGGGGACCGAGGGCCGTCTGATCGAGATGCAGCTCGAGGAGACGATGGTCGGCGTCGCCGCCGACCGCACGGCGCTGGTCCGCGACTACTCGGTCACCGACTCGGAGGAGAACCTGGCCACCGTGCTGCAGTCGCTGGCCCGGATGCCCCATCAGGACGTGCTCGACTTCGGCCGCCTCGCCGAGCTGCTCGGCTACGACCGCAAGCTCAACACCCTCGACTTCCCGGTCGCGCCGCGCGGCTACCGCGTGCTGGGCCGCATCCCCCGCATTCCCAAGCTTGTCGTCCAGAAGATCATCCACGAGCTCGGCGGGCTGGAGGAGCTGATCGCCGCCTCCGACGCCGACCTGGAGGCCGTCGACGGCGTCGGCCCCACGCGGGCCAAGGACATCCGCGAGGGCCTGCGCAGGCTCCAGGAGGTCGATCTGGTGGACCGGTACTTACAGAGCTGACGGCCCATGGAAGCCGTCGTAATTGAAAGGAGCAAGCGATTCCCGAGCTAGAGGAGGCAATGGAGGCAGGCTTGGAAGAGGACGTCCCCTACGTCTGCGACTTCGAGGAGGGGGACAAGGTCGTCTATCCCCACCACGGAGCGGGCCTGGTGCTGAAGAAGGAGACCCGCGAGTTGATGGGGGAGGAACGTGAGTACCTCACGATCAAGATCCTCCACAACGAGCTCACCGTGATGGTCCCGACCGAGAACGCAGGGATTGCAGGGCTGCGTCGGGTCATCGACGAGGTCGAAATCAAGAAGGTCACCGAAGTCCTCACCGACGACGTCTCGGAGATGCCGAAGAACTGGAACCGGCGTTTCAAGTACAACCGCGAGAAGATCAAGACCGGCGACGTGTTCGAGCTCGCCGAGGTGGTCCGCAACCTCGCCATTCGCGAGATGGAAAAGGGCCTCTCCACCGGCGAGAAGCAGATGTACACGCGCGCCAAGAAGATCCTCGCGTCCGAGTTCATGTACGCGCTCGACAAGGACGAGGAAGGCGCGGAGGAGTACCTCGATCAGTTGCTGGAGGAGCGCTTCGCCGCCACCGCCTAGGGGTACCAGCGCGTCGGTAACCGCAGTCATCGCGGCCGCCGGCTCCGGGGAGCGTCTCGGAGCCGGCGGCCCGAAGGCCTTCGTGCCTCTGGCCGGCAGGCCGATGGTCGAGTGGTCGATCGAGGCCTTTCGGGCCGCGGAGTCGGTGCGCTCGATAGTTGTCGCCTGCCCGCCGGGGCATCTCGATGAGCTCGACGGTCGTGGGCTCGAGTTGGTCGAAGGCGGCGCGACCCGCGCCGCATCGGTCGCCAACGCCTTGGCGGCCGTGGACACAGAGCTGGTCGCGATCCACGACGCCGCGCGCCCGCTGCTGGACGCGGCGCTGGTCGAGGCGGTCGTGGCGACCCTGGTCGCGGACCCCGGTGCCGACGGGGCGATCGCCGCGGCGCCGGTCACCGACACGATCAAGCAGGCTGCCGCGGCGGGAGAGGAAGCTGCGCCCGAGGTGGTGGGCGCGACCCTCGACCGCGAGCGGCTGTGGGCCGCGCAGACCCCCCAGGTCTTTCGCACCGAGGCGCTGGGCGGGGCGCTTGCGCAAGCCTCCAGCATCGTCGCCACCGACGAGGCCATGTTGGTCGAGGCGGCCGGCGGCCGTGTCCTCATCCATCCCGCGTCGCCGCGGAACCTCAAGGTGACGACGCCGCTCGACCTGCGCCTTGCCGCGCTCCTGCTCGCCGAGCGCGGCGACGGGGCCTCCGCTTAGGGGCCCCGACTCTGGGCGAGCGCTCAGAGCAGCAGCACGGCGACCAGCGCTGCCACGAAGAGGAGCTGGCCGATTCCCAGAGCGACGCCGAGGTTGGCGGCGCCGAACGCCGTCGCGAGGGCCACGCCGGCCAGGAAGGCCAGAGCAAGGACCGCCAGCTGGGCCGGGCGGCTCATCCCCGCGGCGCCTTTCGGCCCTCGGCCGGCAGGCCGGCCACCACCCTCGCTCCGTCGCCGAAGTGGCGGGCTCGGCGGCGTTCGAAGAGCCGCCGCTGCACGTACAGGGTGACGACTCCGGCCAGCACGATCCCGATCAGGTTCAGCGTCAGCTGCGCCATCGCGCCGCGCCAGTCGTGCCAGTTGCCGAGAGCCGCGGCGACCCCGATATTCGACGCCGCCGGGATCGTCGTCACCGAGATCAGGACCCCGATCAGCGCCCCCGACTTGGCCGAGGTGAGGGAGAGCATGCCGGCGGCGCCGGCGAATACGGCGACGATGATCGAGAACGCGTTGGGCCTGGCGATGAACTGGGTCAGCGGGTGGTCGACGCTCTTGGAGCCGGAATCCACCAGGCCGGCGCCAAGGCAGATCAGCGTGAACAGGAAGGCGGCGGCGATCCCGACGGGAAAGCCGACGGCAAGCGCCGCAAGTGAGCGAACGGCGACGCCGCGGCGTCGCTCGACCATCGCCACGCAGAGGCCCGCCAGGGGGCCGAACTCCGGCCCCACGACCATCGCGCCCACGATCAGGATCGGCGAGCCGGTGAAGATTCCCACCGAGGCGATCAGGCAGGCGAGGACCATGAAGGCGAGGAAGGTGCCGCCGAGCTCGGTCGTCTCGGAAGTGCGAGCCTCGACCTCCTCCCAGACGACCGCATCCGAAGGGGCGCCGCGGGCCGCGTGTTCGGCGATCCGCGCGGCGTCGGAGAGCTGCGAGTCGATTTGCTCGAGGGCGATCGAGCCGAGCCTCGGGATGTCGAGTTCCTTGAGGTCCTCGATCACGACGCTGGCCTCCTCGCGGGCGATATCGCAGAGGACGAGGTCGCCCGGCGGCTGCCGCGCGGCGCCGGGCAGCAGGACCAGGTTGCTGGCCGCCGGGGTCGCCTCCAGCAGCGCCATGACCTTTTCGGTTCGATCGCTCGGCGAGACGATCCGCAGGTGGACCATGGAGCAAGCGTATCCCCGCCCCGGACGCCCTAACGCGCCTACCGGGGAGCGAGGCGAATCGTCATGCCACCGGGCGCGAGCCAGGGCCACCTGGATGACGCCTCGCCATGGAATCAATCATCTAGGCTCGGGCGGTGCTCACCGATTACCACCTGCACCTGAGGCCCGACGAGGAGGACACGCCGCCGGAGCGCTACTTCACAGCCGCCAACGTGGAGCGCTACCGGGAGGCGGCGTCGGGTGCCGGGATCGCCGAGTTAGGCGTCTCCGAGCACGTCTACCGCTTCCGGCAGGCCCTCTCGCTATGGCGCCATCCCCTCTGGGTCGAACAGGCGCGGGACGACCTCGGCGCCTACTGCGAGTTCGCGCGGGGGGCCGGCCTGCGGGTGGGCATCGAGTGCGATTTCGTGCCCGGCGCCGAGGACCGCACCGCCGGCCTGCTCGACGCGCACGCCTTCGACTACGTGATCGGCTCGGTCCACTTCATCGGCGAGCGAGCGGTCGACCACGAGGGCTGGGACGTCTGGGAGGGCAGCGGCGACCCGGACGACGTCTGGCGGCGCTACTTCGAGCAGCTCGCCGAGTGCGCCCGTTCGGGCCTCTTCGACGTGCTCGCGCATCCCGACCTGGTCAAGGTCTGGGGCCGCGGCCGCCCGGCCCCGCGGCGCGACCCGCGCTTTTACTACGAGCCGGCGGTCGAGGCGATCGCGGAGAGCGGCATCGCGGTCGAGGTCTCGACGGCGGGCCTGCGCAAGCCGATCGGCGAGATCTACCCGGCGCCCGCCTTCGCCGAGATGTGCGTGGAGGCGGGAGCGGTCTTCGCGCTCTCCTCCGATGCCCACCTGCCCGAGCAGGTCGGCTTCGCCTACGACCAGGCGCTCGGGTTCCTCTCCGGGCTCGGCGTCGAGGAGATCTGCGTCTTCGAGCAGCGGCAACGGCGGCTCGAGCCGCTCGGCGCCCCGGTCGGCGAGAATCGGTGAGATGAAAAAGACCGGGAGGGAATCGGGCCGATGAGCCCCGTGGGGATCGGCTACGACAGCCACCGCTTTGCCGCCGGGCGCCGCCTGGTCCTCGGCGGGGTGGAGATCGAGCACGAGCGCGGCCTCGAAGGCCACTCCGACGCGGACGTGCTCACCCATGCGGTGATCGACGCCCTGCTCGGCGCCGCCGGAATGGGCGACATCGGCACCCTCTTCCCCGACGACGAGGAGCGCTGGCGCGACGCCGACTCGATCGACCTGCTGCGCACGGCCGTCGGCACGATCGCGGGTCGCATCGTCAACGTCGACGCGACCCTGGTCTGCGAGGAGCCGCGCATCGGGCCGCACCGGGTTGAGATGGAGCGCCTCCTGTCCGAGGTGACCTCGGGGCGGGTGAGCGTCAAGGCGACCACGAACGAGGGTATGGGCTGGATCGGCCGCGGCGAGGGAATCGCCTGCATAGCGGTCGCTTCGGTGGAGAGCGAATAGGCTTTCCCCAGATGGGCAAGCTCAACTCCATAGCGGCCGCCGGCAGGCGGACGATCTCCGACAAAGCCTTTGAGCTCAAAGTGCTTCACGAAGCCGGGATCGTCGGGCCGATCCGTCCCGACAAGATGGCCAAGATCGGCGCCACCTTCCTGCGCTGGGGGGCATCGCCGGCGACCGGGATCGCCACCGCGGCGATCCATCATCCGCACGAGCCGGCCCTGATCGACGAACGCGGCGCGCTCACCTTCCAGCAGGTGCAGTTGCGAACCAACGCCCTCGCGCACGCTCTGGAGGGGATGGGGATCGGCCCCGGCGACGGGATCGGAATCATGTGCCGCAACCACCGCGGCTTCGTCGAGGCGACGCTCGCCGCGGCCAAGCTGGGCGCCAGCGCCCTCTACCTGAACACCATGTTCGCCGGCCCGCAGTTGGTTGAGGTGACGCGGCGCGAGGAACCGAAGGCGCTCATCTACGACGAAGAGTTCGCCGGCCTCCTCGAGGGGGTCGACGGCGGCATCGCGCGAATCGTCGCCTGGACCGATGCGGAGCCCTCGGAGCCCACCCTCGACTCGCTGATCGCCGCCAACGAGGACTCGAACCTCAAGCCACCGCCCGACAAACCGCGCTTCGTGATCCTCACCTCAGGGACGACCGGGACTCCCAAGGGCGCGCAGCGCTCCAGCCCCGACGGCCTGCTGGCGCTGGCGGCGCTGATCGACAAGATCCCCTACCGCAGCCGCGACACGATGATGATCGCCGCGCCGCTGTTCCATTCCTGGGGCTTCTCTCATTTCGTGATGAGCCTGCCGACCGGCTCGACGATGGTCCTGCGGCGCCGCTTCGACCCCGAGGAGACGCTGAGGGCGGTGCAGACGCACCGCGCCCAGGTGCTCGCGGTGGTGCCGGTGATGCTGCAGCGGATCCTCCAGCTGCCCGAGGAGGTGCTCGACTCCTACGACCTTTCCTCGCTGCGGGTCACCGCGCTTTCGGGCTCGGCGCTGCCTGGTGAGCTGGCGATCGAGTGGATGGATCGCTTCGGCGACACGATCCACAACCTCTACGGCTCGACCGAGGTCGCCTACGCGACGGTCGCCAACCCGGAGGACCTTCGCGCCGCGCCGGGGACCGCCGGCCGGCCACCCTACGGGACCGTCGTGCGGCTCTACGACGAGGCCGGGCAGGAGGCGCCCCCCGGTGAGGTGGGCCGGATCTTCGTCGGTAACGAGATGTCCTTCGAGGGCTACACCGGAGGCGGCGGCAAAGAGGTGATCGACGGGCTGCTCTGCAGCGGCGACGTCGGCCATTTCGACTCCGACGGGCGCCTCTTCGTCGATGGGCGCGACGACGAGATGATCGTCTCCGGCGGAGAGAACGTCTTCCCCCGCGAGGTCGAGGACCTGCTCGCCGACCACGAGGCGGTCGTCGAGGTGGCGGTGATCGGAGTGGAGGACGAGGAGTTCGGCCAGCGCCTCAAGGCGTTTGCGGTCCTGGTCGAGAACGCCGGCGTCTCCGAGGACGACCTGAAGGCTCACGTAAAGGCCAACCTCGCCTCCTACAAGGCGCCTCGCGAGGTCGAGCTCCTCGACGAGCTGCCCCGCAACGCGACGGGCAAGGTCCTCAAGCGCGAGCTGCGTGAGCGCGAGGCCCAGAAGTCCGCTTAACCCGGCTCGGCTTCCCTCTTCAAACAGGTTCTCGGCGCGTCGATCGCCGCCGCGGCGCCTACCTGGCGCCGTCCGGAGCCCTATGCCGCTAATTGCGGCTTTTCGCCCCGCGGTGGGTGGCGGGCCTTCCGACGCCCGTAGTAGTTTGCCTGCGCATGAGCGAGCCCGCGGCGCAGCTGAGAGAAGTTGGCGAGGCGACCGATGAGATGCACGGCATCGCCAGCCAGGCCCTGGAGTGGGTGCGGGTCAGCGAGGAGCGCGTAACCGCTGCCGACAGCCGCGCCGCCGCGGCCGAGAAGCGCGCGGAGGAGCTCAGGGCAGAGCTGAAGAAGCGGGCGATGTCGGCGCTGCGAAAGATCGCTGACGAGGGACGGGAGCGGCTAGCCGCCGAGAGCGAGGGCCGCCGCCGCGCCGAGGCGCAGGCCCGCCACGCCGAGGAAGGGCGCGGTCGCGCCGAGAAAGCCTTCGAGCAGCTGCAGACCCGCGTCGAGGAGGACCGGGAGGCGATGGCGGCGGAGATGGCCAAGCTGAGGTCAGAGGCGGAGCAGGCCCGCTCGGCCGCGAAGCGGGACGCCGAGGCGGAAGCGGGGGAGAGACTGCGCAAGGCGGTCGAGGAGGCGCAGCGGGAGGCCGATCAGCGCGTTGCCGCCGCCGAGCAGCGGGCCGCGGAAGCAGAAGCCGCCGCTGAGGAGGCCCGGCAGGCGGCGATCCGGCTCGAGTCCGAGATCGAGGAGCGCGTGATGCAGGGGACCGAGGACATCCGCCGCGAGGCGGAGGAGAGGGTCCAGAAGCTGGTCGCCAAGCTCGAGGGGGAAGCCGAAGACTCCGCCCGCGCCCGCGCCGAGGAGCAATTGCGGGTCGAGTCCGAGCGGATCCGCCAGCAGGCCGAGCAGCGCGAGGAGCGAGCTCGGCGGGTGGTCGAGGACGAGATCAAGGCCAGCACCAGCCGGGCGCGCCGTGAGGCCCTCGCCGCCGCGGACGAGACCGCACCGCCCTGGGCTCGCCGCGAAGCCGCCGCCTCCGGGGCGGGCTACCGCACCTTCTAGAGAGTCCCTGCCGAAATCGCCGCGGCCCGGATGAGGCCGAATGACACTGCGCGGTACGGCCTCCCCCCGGTCTCGCGCTCATTCGGGCGGAACTCTTAAGCTCATCGCTCAGTGCGCCAGATTCGAATCAAAGACACGCTGACCGGGGACCTGGTCGGTCTCGATGCCAAGGCGGAGGTTGGGATCTACACCTGCGGGCCCACCGTCTACGGCCGCATCCACATCGGCAACGCGCGCCCCTTCGTCGTCTTCTCCCTCTTCGCCCGCTTTCTGCGTTCCGAGGGGTACCGGGCAAAGCTGGTCGTCAACGTCACCGACGTCAACGACAAGATCTATGCGGCGGCGGCCGAGGCGGGCGAGCCCTCCGCGAAGCTGGCGGCGCGGATGACGGATGCCTACTTCGAGGACACCGGCAGGCTTGGCCTCGGCCGTCCCGACGAGGAGCCGCTGGCGACCGAGACGATCGAGCCGATCGTCGCCCTGATCGCGGAGCTGGTCGAGGATGGGCACGCGTATGAGTCCGGCGGCGACGTCTATTTCCGGGTCCGCAGCTTCGCCGGCTACGGGCAGCTCTCGAATCGCAGCACCGAGGACATGGACCAGGGCGAAGAGGCCGGCACCGCGACGCTGAAGGAGAGCCCGCTCGACTTCGCGCTCTGGAAGGCGCGCAAAGAAGGTGAGGACACCTGGTGGGAGTCGCCCTGGGGCCCGGGGCGGCCAGGGTGGCACATCGAGTGCTCGGCGATGGCGGAGGCCTCGCTCGGCCCGGCCTTCGCCATTCACGGCGGCGGTTCGGACCTCGTCTTTCCCCATCACGAGAACGAGATCGCCCAATCGCAGGCGGCGGGCCGCCCCTTCGCCCGCGCCTGGATGCACAACGGGATGGTCGAGGCGGACGCGGCCAAGATGTCGAAATCCGACGGCAACATCTTCCAGCTCTCCGAGGCCCTCGACCGCTACGGGCGCGAGGCGGTCGTGCTGTACCTGCTCTCGGGGCATTACCGACAGCCGCTGGCGTTTGGAATGGAGCAGATGGAACAGGCCGAAGCCCAGGTGGAGCGACTAAGGAACTTCTTCAGAGAAGCACCGGCGGGGGAGTCGGGCGAACCCTCTCCGGAGCAGCAGCGGGAAGGCTCCGTCGGGGGAGCACCCGACTCCCCACCGGCGGCCCGGCTGGAGGAGTTCAAGGCAGCCCTCGCAGCCGACTTCAACACTCCAAAAGCACTGGCTCAAATGTTCGAGCTGGTGGGAGACGCCAATCGCGGCCGAATCCCGCGCGCGGAAGCTGCCGAGGCCCTTCTCGAGATGCTGGACCTCGTCGGGCTCGGCTCCCTTGCCCAGCCGGACGAGGGAGCTGAGGCCGGCACCGAAGCCCAGGCCTTGCTGGAGGAGCGTGAGGAGGCGCGTGCGGCGAAGGACTTCGCCCGCGCCGACGAGATCCGCGACCGGCTGGCGGAGATGGGCTGGGAGGTCCGCGACTCCGCTGTTGGAGCGAAGCTGGTTCCCAGGTCGGCCGCCTCCAATGGTTGAGAGCCGAGCGGGGTTGGGAACGTGACGCCGCGGACGGCGTCCGTGAACGGGGATGGCCAGTTGATCTACGGCCGGCGTCCGGTCGAGGAGGCTGAGCGCGGACCGCGCCGCGTGCGGCGCGCCTGGCGCGCGCCCGAGGTCTCCTCCGAGGAGCTGGAGCGACTCTGCGGCTCGCCCGACCATCAGGGGGTCGTCGCCGAAGTCGACCCCTACCGCTATGCGGATTCGCAGCTGCTGCTCGAACGCAAGGGGGCCCTGATCGTCGCCCTCGACCAGGTGCAGGACCCTCGCAACCTCGGCGCGATCTGCCGCTCGGCGGAGTTCGCCGGCGCCGCCGGAGTCGTCGTGCCCGAGCGCCGCTCCGCCGAGGTCACGGCGGCGGTCTGCAAGGCGGCGGCCGGCGCGGTCGAGCATCTCGACCTGGCCCGCGTCCGCAACCTCGCCGACTGGCTGGCGCAGGCAAAGGGGGCAGGCTTCTGGGTCTGGGGGGCTGACGCCGGCGCGGACGCGCCCCCCTGGAAGGCGGACCTGAGCGGTTCCACCGTGCTCGTCCTCGGCGGAGAGGGAAGCGGGATCCGCCCCCGGGTCGCCTCCGCCTGTGACGGCCTCGTGGCGCTTCCCCGGGCGGGAGAGGTCGATTCGCTCAACGTCTCGGCGGCGGCGACGGCGCTGCTCTTCGAGGCCGTTCGCCAGCGCGCTTAGACAGCCTCCAGGCACGATGCAAATGCAACGGCGGTTGCACGAACCTCAGTTCGGGGTTGACAGAACTCTGCCGGGCCGTAAAACTACCGCCCCAATAAGGGTGAACCTCAGCTTGAGTCTGAGGTGCTCCCAGTCAATATAGGGCGCCTTAGGGGAGGTAAACGGCGCCACGACCCCTCTCGCAAGGAGAAGGATCTGTGGCTCTTTCTACCTCTACGCAGGAAATGCAACTCCCTACCAGCCGCGCCAGCGGTTCCCCCCGAGACGTTAACCCTCAAGCTGAGCTTGATGATCACTACCTGGTCGCTCTCGCCAAGGAAGGTCGGCCCGACGCCTACGACTCGATCGTCCGCCGCTATCGCGGCTTCGTCCGCCTCAAGGCCTCGTCCTACTTCCTGCTCGGCGGCGAGTCCGACGATCTGATCCAGGAAGGCTTGCTCGGCCTCTACAAGGCCGTGCGGGACTACCGGACCGACCGTGAGTCGAGCTTCCGCAACTTCGCCGAGCTCTGCATCACGCGGCAGATCATCACCGCGGTGAAGACCGCGACCCGCAACAAGCACACGCCGCTCAACCAGTACGTCTCGTTCAGCCAGACTCCGGCCGCCGCCGGCGATTCCGAAACCACCCTCGACGAGGTGCTGCCGGGGCCGGAGGTGTTCGACCCCGTCAACCAGGTGATCGCCTCCGAAGAGTTGGAGAGCCTCGTCGCCTGCCTGTCCGGTGGGTCGGGCGTGCTCTCCGACCTCGAGAGCAGCGTGCTCTCGCTCTACCTCGACGGCCACTCATATGAGGCCACCGCCGAGAGGCTGGAGTGCGACACGAAGACGGTCGACAACGCCCTGCAGCGCGTCAAGCGCAAGGTCGGCATCCACCTCGCGTCGCGGGAGGCTCCGCTTTAGGCCGGCGATCTGACCTGTTCGGGCAGGTCGCCCAGCACGTAGTCGAGCAGCTCCTGGCCATGGTCGGAGACGACGGCGATGTCGTCGGCGCTGACGTTGACGCAGTGCAGCGATTGCATGCGCAGGACGTCGCCGTCGGTGTGCCGGTTGGGGAAGACCCCGGCGTAGGAGACCCCCAGCGCCTCCAGATGCTCGGCGACCAACGCGGTTCCCGGGACCTCCAGGGGTAGGTCGAGGTAAACGGCGTCGACGCCGGCGCGGTGGAAGAGGTGATGGCGCTCGGCGGCCACCACGGCCTCCAGGTCCTCGCCGGGCGTGTGGACCGTCAGCAGCGCCAGATTGTGGTCGGCATCGAGCTCCACGTGAAGTTCGGTCCGCTCGGCGAGCGGCGCGCCGGCCGGGGGCTCGGCAAGCGTCCCCCGCAGCTCGCACAGATCGAGCGTGCGGGCGACGACCTCATGGTGGCGCTCGGGCGCGTAGACCTGCCGCTCCATGCCGTCGTTCAGCTTCGTGTAGAAGAGCGCCGCCGATTGGCGCCGGCGCCGCCCCGCATCGGCGGCGTCGTTGGAGACCGAGGCCGGGATCCAGCCGAGCAGGAAGCCGGTCTCGTGCGCGCCCAGGTCGACGCAGGCGCGCTGGCTGTAGGGATGGGCGGCGGTCGCCTCGCTGAACATCCCGGCCATGCCCTTCTCCCGGGCCCAGTCCATCAGGAAGCTTTTGGTGCGGGTGAAGATGTGCTGGCCCCGCGCGATCGGCATCGTCACCGCCTGCCCGGCGTGGCCGACCGCGTCGCCGGCCGCGGTGAGGCTGAGGCCGACGTGACAGAGCAGCTCGCCCTCGGGTGACTCGGCAACGCAGGCAATGTAGGTGCCTGTCTCCAACCGCGAGGACACCTCTACCTCGTCATAGACCCAACGCACGTCGTAGCTCTCGCCGTAGACGACGCGAATCGCCTCTTTGAGCACGGTCCCCTCGTCGGGTCGCAGGAATCTGAAACCGATCTCCATATCTCTATATTCGACCCTCTGCCCGCCTAGCTCAATTGGTAGAGCACCTGATTTGTAATCAGGAGGTTTCCGGTTCGATTCCGGAGGCGGGCTTCGCTGTGCGGGCCGCTTGAGCGCCTCCCGGTTCGCCTACTCGGGTTACTGGGCTGCGCTGAGGATGCGGGTCTTCTCGGCGGCCAGCTCCTCGTCGGTGAGGATGCCTTTCTGGTGCAGATCGGCCAGTCGCTCGAGGCGGGCGAGCCGGTTCTCCTCCGCGTCCTCGCTCGCGGGCCGCCGCATTTCCGGCAGGCGAAGTTTCGAGGCCCGCTCGCCGAGGTTGGCACCTTTGACAGCCCCTACAACACGCTCCTTGGCGCGGCCGAGATGCTCGCCGAAGTCCGCGTCGGGATATTCGGCCTGCGTCTGTTTGCGCAGCTCATTGATGCCGAAGGCCGCGAGCCCGGCGATGATCAGCGTGGTCAGGAAGGAGCGAAGATTCTGGGTGGGGGCGGAGAG
>DASSTR010000013.1:0-3115 GCA_035707825.1 Solirubrobacterales bacterium | reverse complement strand
CGCTCGAGCCGGGCGGGATGGCCTGGGTCGATGCCTCAACGGTGCGCAGGGTGCGCAACCTGAGCGACGCCGAGGAGGCCGTCTACGTCGTCATCGGCGGCAAGGACGGCTACGTCGGCCGCGACGGCAAACAGCCCGAGGGTGAGACCCACCGCTAGGTCGAGCAGACCGACTGAGGACGCAGGTATGCGCCGCTCTTAGAACTCCTGGTCGATCCAGGGCATCGTGGTGCGGAGATCCTTGCCGACGTCCTCGATCTCGGCTCCCTGGAGCTCCCCGCGCATGCGGTCGAAGTTCTCGTTGCCGGCCTTGGTCTCGGCGATGAACTCGCGGGCGAAGTCGCCGGACTGGATCTCGCTGAGGATCTGCTTCATCGCCGCCTTGGTCTCGTCGGTGATCACGCGCTTGCCGCGGGTGAGGTCGCCGTACTCGGCGGTGTTGGAGATCGAGTAGTGCATCCCCTGGATCCCCTTCTCATACATCAGGTCGGCGATCAGCTTCAGCTCGTGCAGGCACTCGAAGTAGGCGAGGCGCGGGTCATAGCCGGCCTCGACCAGAGTCTCGAACCCGGCCTGGACCAGCTCCGAGGCGCCGCCGCAGAGCACGGCCTGCTCGCCGAAGAGATCGGTCTCGCACTCGTCTTTGAAGGTCGTCTCGATGATCGCCGCACGGCCGCCGCCGATGCCCGAGGCGTAGGCGAGGACGAGGTCGTGGGCATTGCCCGTGGCGTCTTGGTGGACCGCCATCAGGCAGGGGACGCCGGCGCCTTCCTCGTACTGGCGCCGGACCAGATGGCCGGGCCCCTTGGGGGCGACCATGCCGACATCAACGCCGGGTGGAGGCTGGATCTGGTCGAAGTGAATCGCGAAGCCGTGCGCGAAGAGGAGCAGGTTGCCGGGCGCGATGCCGTCGGCGATCTCCGCGGTCCAAATATCGGCCTGCTTCTCGTCCGGCAGCAGCACCATGACGAGGTCGCCGCGGCTTGTCGCTTCGGCGATGTCGAGGACCTCGAGGCCGGCCTCTTCGGCCTTTGCCCGGCTCGAGGAATCGGGCCGCAGCCCGACCACGACCTCGACGCCCGAGTCCTTCAGGTTGAGGGCATGGGCGTGGCCCTGGGAGCCGTAGCCGAGGATGGCGACGGTCTTTCCCTCGAGCTTCGAGAGGTCGGCGTCCTTGTCGTAGAAGATGTCGTCAGTGCGCATGGCGCGGAGGCTATCGGAGCGCTCTACGCATCAGCTTGCCCGAGGGCGTGCGCGGCAGGGCCGCGGCGAGCTCCACCCGCTTCGGCACCTTGAAGGCCGCAAGCGCCTCGGCGCAGTGGCGGCGCAGCTCGTCGGGGGTCGTGTCGGAGCCGTCCTCGAGAACGACGATCGCGGTTACCGCCTGCTGCCACTCGGGGTCCTCGCGCCCGACCACCGCGGCATCGGCTACCTGTGGGTGGCGCAGCAGGACCTGCTCGACTTCGGCGGGGACGATGTTCTCGCCGCCGCTGACGATCATGTCGTCGATCCGGTCCTCCACGTAGAGGAAGCCTTCCTCGTCGATCCGCCCGAGGTCGCCGGTGTGCAGCCAGCCGTCGCCGTCGGCGCGCCCCGGGGCGACGGTCGGGCCCTGGACGAGGATCTCGCCGTCCTGGATCCGCAGATGGGTGGTGAGCAGCGGCCGGCCGGCCGAGCCGAGCTTGCGGCGGGCGTCGGCGGGGGCCAGGGTCGTCACCTGCGAGCAGGCCTCGGTGAGGCCGTAGGTCTGGACCACGGTGGCGCCCCGGCCGCTCGCCTCTTCGAGGGGCTCCTCGGGCACCGGCCCGCCGCCGACGAGGATCGCCCGCGGGCCGGAGAGGTCGGCGCCGGCCTCGAGCAGGCGGCTGAGCGTCGTCGTCACCAGCGACAGCACGGTGATGCCGTCGTCGGCGAGCGCGGACGCGACGCGGTCGGTGTCGAAGCCGTCGTGCAGGACCGCCGTGGTGCCGTAGATGACCGAGCGCATCACGATCCCGAGCCCGGAGATGTGGCTCAGCGGCAGGCAGCAGAGCCAGCGGTCGTGGGGGTCGACTCCGATGTTGAAGCCGCTGCCGACGGCGTTCCAGAGGAAGTTGCCGTAGGTGAGGCCGATCGGCGTCGGGCTGCCGGTGCTGCCGCTGGTCAGCACCCGGCAGGCGATGTCGTCCATGTCGTGCTCGCCGAGCAGCGGCAGGTCGGCCTCGGTCTGGGTCAGCTGGCCGGGGTCGTCGAGGTCGACCGTCGGCTCCTCCGCGGCGACGATCGCCTTGCGCTCCTCGCCGGAGAGCTGCGGGCTGATCGGCAGCAGGGTCGCCCCCACCTTCATCAGCGCGTGGATCAGGACCACCTGCTCGCGCCGCGGCTGCATCGTCAGGGCCGCCGTCGACCCCCGCCGCACCCCATGCGCGGCGAGGCGCCGCGCCACCCAGGTCGCCTCCGCCTCGAGCTCGGCATAGGTGACCTCCGCGCCGTCTGCCGTCAGGGCGACGCGGTCCGGGCAACTCTGCGATCGCTGGGCGAGCCAGTTGTCGAGTTTCATTGGAAAGAGGCGCTCACGGGGTAAGCCTGGCTATCGTTGCCCCCGCATTGTTGCGGGCTGCGCATCCGCGCGCCCCTAGCCTTCATCCCTGAGAGGACCGCTTGCCCAAACGCCATAAAGGAGCCCCCTCGCACGAGGACCTCTACGCGCCGATCGAGTGGACCGCGGTCGCGGACTACGAGGACATCCGCTACGAGAAGGCCGGCGGCATCGCCAAGATCACGATCGACAGGCCCGAGGTGCTGAACGCCTTCCGCCCGCAGACGCTGGTCGACGTCTCGGCGGCGCTCGTGCTGGCGCGCGAGGACAGCGATGTCGGCGTCATCGTCCTCACCGGCGCCGGTGAGCGCGCCTTCTGCTCCGGCGGCGACCAGACCGTCCGCGGCGATACCGGCTACATGCCCGAGGGCGCCTCGGTTGGCCGCTTCCACGTCACCGATCTGCAGGTGCAGATGCGGCGTCTGCCGAAGCCGATC
Source organism: Solirubrobacterales bacterium (assembly GCA_035707825.1). Lineage (GTDB taxonomy): Bacteria > Actinomycetota > Thermoleophilia > Solirubrobacterales > 70-9 > VRUE01. The sequence goes on along the minus strand of DASSTR010000013.1, from coordinate 101 downwards.
GTGGCGATGGTGGCCGGCTACGCGATCGGTGGCGGCCACATCCTCCACCTCTGCTGCGACCTCACGATCGCCGCCGACAACGGGGTCTTCGGGCAGGTTGG
>DASSTR010000012.1:0-8440 GCA_035707825.1 Solirubrobacterales bacterium | reverse complement strand
GCGGCTCGCCGTAATGGAGCAGGTAGCCCTCGCGCACGGACTCGACGACGATGGAGTACTCCCCGGGCGCTGCCGCGGCCCGCGGCCCGGCCGCCGCCAGCGGTCCGAAGAGGGGCTCCTCCGCGGGATCGGTGACGTGCGGAGAGATCGGCGTCCTCTCCTCCCGCAACCGCGCGGCGAGTGTGCGAAGAGCGTCCTCTGGCGCCAGATCAGCCATTATCGAAGCGCCTCGGCGAGTGAGTCCGCCGCCGCTTCGAGGGTGCGGTCGACCGCACCCTCGTCGTGAGCGAGTGAGACGAACCAGGCCTCGAACTGACTTGGCGGCGGGTATATGCCGCGGTCGAGCATCGCGCGGCAGAAGCGCGCGTGGGCGTCGAGGTCGCAGGCGGAGGCGCCGTTGAAGTCAGCGACCGGGTCGGCGCTGAAGAAGAGCGTGACCAGGCCCGGCGCCGAGGCCACCTGCAGCGCCCGCCCCTCGGCTAGGCCCGCAAAGCCGGCGGCAAGGCGGTCGGTCAGCGAGCCGAGTCGCTCATAGGCGGGGGCGTCGAGGCGGCGGAGGGTCGCGAGGCCGGCCGCAACCGCGAGCGGGTTTCCCGAGAGCGTCCCCGCCTGGTAGACGTCTCCGGCGGGGGCGATCCGATCCATGATCTCGCGCGGGCCGCCGAAGGCGGCGGCGGGCAGGCCGCCGCCGAGCACCTTGCCGAGGATCGTCAGGTCGGGCTCCACTCCGTAGAGCTCCTGCGCGCCGCCCCGGGCAACGCGGAAGCCCGTGATCACCTCGTCGAAGACGAGCAGGGCGCCGCTGTCGCGAGTTGCGTCGCGGAGGAAATCGAGGAAGCGCTCCTCGGGCGGGACCACGCCCATGTTGGCGGCGACAGGCTCGGCGAGCAGCGCGGCGACCGGGTGTTCGAAGAGGGCCCGGGAAACGCTCTCCCGGTCGTTCCAGGGGACGATGACCGTCGTCGCCGTCTGGCCGGCCGTGACCCCCGGGCTGGCCGGTATAGCCAGGGTCGCCAGTCCGGAGCCGGCGTCGGCGAGCAGCCCGTCGGAGTGCCCGTGGTAGGCGCCCGCGAACTTGACGATGACCTCGCGTCCGGTGACGGCCCGGGCCAGCCGCACGGCGCTCATCGCCGCCTCGGTGCCGGAGGAGGTCATGCGCAGCATCTCGACCGACGGCACCCGTTCGGCCACCTCTTCGGCCAGCTCCACCTCGGCTTCGGTGGCGGCGCCGAAGCTGGTCCCCCCCGCCGCCGCCGCCTCGACCGCGGCGAGGACCCCGGGGTTGGCGTGGCCGAGGATCAGCGGCCCCCAGGAGCCGACCCAGTCGACGTAGCGGTTTCCGTCGACGTCGATCAGCTCGCAGCCCTCGCCGCGCTCGACGAAGATCGGGTCGCGATCGATCTGGCGCATCGCCCGCACGGGGCTGTTCACCCCACCGGGGAGAACCTTCAGCGCCCGCTCATAGAGCGCTGCCGAACGGCTTCCCTGACGCTGCTGAAATTGGGAGGACAACGAGCTCTAGGCGAGGGTCACTGGGAGTGCGCTTCTTCCCACTCGCGATAGTCGTCGGTGAAGTAGTGGAGGCGGATCTTCTTGTACTCGGTCGAGGAATAGAGGGTGGCCCGATCGTCGGGCCCCATCCCGCACTCCTCGGCGATCGAGTCGAGGATCGCGTCGCACTCCTCCTTGGAGCGGCCATGGGCCATGGTGAAGACGCTGTAGGGCCAGTCCGCGTAGGTGGGGCGCTGGTAGCAGTGGGAGATGCCGCGGAAGGACGCCATGCGGCGACCCGTCTCCAGGACCTCGTCCTCGGGGACCTTCCAGACCCCCATCCCGTTGGCCGAGAAGCCGGCCCGGCGGTGGAAGAGGATGGCCGCCACCCGGCGCAGCAGTTTGCGGTCGACCATCGTGCGCAGGTGGGCGAGGAGCTCCTCCGTGCTCATCCCCAGCTCGGCGGCCGCCTCGTCGTAGGGGCGCTCGACCGCCGCCATCGGCCCCTGCAGGGCGCGGATCACGGCGATGTCGCGCTCCCCGTAGGGCTGCGCCTCGAGCTCACGGGGAGGGGCGGCCTCGACCGCGGCCGCCAGCGCATCTGTGCCCTTCTCCATCTCCAGGTTCATGTTGATTTTGAACAGGGTCAGGGTGGGCAGCTCCCGCATCGACTCGGCGCCCGTCTCGCGCATCAACACCTCGAGCGTGCCGGCGAGGCCGAGCTCGGAATCGGGCGGAGTGGCGATCGTGAACCAGAGGTTGAAGTCGTGAGTGCGCAGATAGTTATGGGAGACGCCTGGGTGGGAGTTGACGATCGCGGCGGCGCGCTGTGGATGCTCGGTGTCGACTTTGGCGGCCACCAGCATCGACTCGTAGCCGAGCGCCCTGGTGTCGAAGATCGGCGTGATCTCGCGGATGATCCGCTCGTCGAGCAGGCGGGACGTGCGGGCGAGGACGTCGTCGAGCTCCATCTCCGCCTCGGAAGCGACCAGGGCGAAGGGCTCGGGGTCGAGCGGGAAGCTCGACTGCAGCAGGTTCATCAGCCGCTTGTCCGTCTCGTCGAGCGGGATCGCGGCGCCGTCCCTGCGCGAGCGGGCCTTCGACTGCGGAACCTTCGAGGCTCCCGCCTCTACTGAAGCCACGCGGCGGCCTCCTTGGCGTAGTAGGTGACGACGGCGTCGGCGCCGGCGCGGCGGATCGAGGTCAGGGTCTCCAGCACCGCCGCCCGCTCGTCGATCCAGCCGTTCTCCGCCGCAGCCTTCAGCATCGAGTACTCGCCGGAGACGTGGTAGGCGGCCAGCGGCGCGCCGGTCTCGTCCTTGACCCGGCGGACGATGTCGAGATAGGCGGTGGCAGGCTTGACCATCAACATGTCGGCGCCCTCTTCGAGATCGAGCTTGGCCTCGCGGACGGCCTCGGCGGCGTTGGCGGCATCGAGCTGGTAGCCGCGCCGGTCGCCGAACTCGGGAGTCGACTCGGCCGCGTCGCGGAAGGGCCCGTAGAAGGCCGAGGCGTACTTGGCGCTGTAGGAGAAGATCGCGACGTCGGGGTGGCCCTCCTCGTCGAGCTGATGGCGGATCATCCCCACCCGGCCGTCCATCATGTCGCTGGGAGCGACGACGTCGGCGCCGGCCTCGGCGTGGGAGATGGCGGTTTTGGCCAGCAGCTCGACGGTGATGTCGTTGTCGACCTCGCCGTCGCGGACGAAACCGCAGTGGCCGTGGGACGTGTACTCGCAGAGGCAGACGTCGGTGATCACGACGAGGTCTGGATGGGCCTCCTTGAGCGCCCGCACCGCCATCTGCACGACGCCCTCGTCGTCATAGGCACCCGACCCGGTCTCGTCCTTCTGCGAGGGGATCCCGAAGAGAAGGACGGCTCCGACGCCGGCCGTGGCCAGCTCGGTCGCCTCGGCGACCAGCTCCGAGATCGAGAACCGCTCGACGCCGGGCATCGACTCGACCTCCTCACGAACGCCCTCTCCGGCGACGACGAACAGGGGCTGAATCAGCTGGGCTGGAGTCAGCGTTGTCTCGCGGACGAGGTCGCGCAATGCCTTGGTGCGCCGCAGCCGCCTCATTCTTGTCGCTGGAAAAGCCATCGGCAAACGATTTTAGGGACGCTTGAGAAGAGTTCGGGTTGCCCCCGCCGAACTCGCAGCCCAACTAATGAGTTGGGCTGCTCTGAGTATCCGTCCGTCCAGGGCAAACCCGAACTCTTCTCAAGCCACGCCTAACACCGAAGCCGCGGGGCGGCGGGTAGCGTTGGGGCGATGGAGGGGACCCCGGCGATCGTCACTGCCGCCGTCGAAGCGCGCGGGCTCACCAAGCGGTTTGGGGAACGCGAAGCACTTCGGGGGATCGACTTCGAGGCGCGGGCCGGCGAGCTGATGGCCGTGATCGGCCCCAACGGGGCCGGCAAGACGACCCTGCTCTCGATTCTCGCCGGAGTCGCCGCGGCCGATGCGGGCAACGTTCGCCTGCCGCGCGGCGAAGTCGGCTGGGTCCCTCAGCAGGCAGCCCTCTACAGGCGGCTGACCGTGGAGGAGAACCTGCTGCTCTTCGCCCGCCTCGAGGGACTCCAGGACCCGCATGGCTCGGTCGAGGAGATGCTGGAGCTCGCCGGCCTCGCCGAACGGCGGGCGGAGATCGTCGCCCGGCTCTCCGGCGGCAACCAGCAGCGGGTCAACATCGCCATCGGCCTGCTCGCGCACCCGGTGGCCCTGCTGCTCGACGAGCCCAGCGTCGGGCTCGACCCGCGGCAGCGGGCGCGTCTCTGGGAGTTCGTCGGCGCTCTCGCCGGGCGGGGGACGACGGTCATCTTCTCCACCCACGACATCCAGGAGGCGGAGCGCTACGGCAAGCGGTTGCTCGTCCTCGCCGACGGCGAGGCGCTCTTCGACGGCTCACCCGACCAGTTGCGCGAGCTGGTTCGCAGCGAGGCGCCGGAGGCGGCCAGCCGCGACTTCGAGACCGCCTTCGTCGCCTTCCTCCACCACCGCGGCCACTGATGCGCTGGCTCCTGCTCAAGGACATCCAGATCCTGCGGCGCTCGCCGCTGCAGGCGCTGCTCCTCGTCGTCTATCCGGTGCTTATCGCGATCCTCGTCGGCTTCGCGATCTCACGAGGGCCGAGCAAGCCCCGCGTCGCCTTCCTCAACGAAGTGCCCCAGGGAGCCCGCATCGTCTTCGGGGGCGCCAAGCTCCCTTCGGTTGGCGCCCGTGAGCGCATCTGCGAACGGGTCGAGTGCATCGACGTGCACAGCCGCGAGGAAGCGGAGGGCAAGGTCCGTTCCGGCGATGCCCTGGCGGCGCTGATCCTTCCCGCCGACCTCGTCAGCCAGCTCAACTCGCTCACCACGCTCAACCCCGGCACGCCGAAGGTCGAAGTGCTGGTCAACCAGGACGACCCCGTGAAGGCGCGGCTGGTCGACGATCGCATCGACGCGCTGCTCGGGCAGGCCAACCTGCTCGTCGCGCGGCGCATCGCCGGCGAAGGCGGCAAATACCTCGAGCTGCTGGTCGACGGCGGCAGCTTCGACGTGCTCGGGCAGGCGGTGCAGATCCTCGGCCTGCGAAACACCGCCCGCATCCTCGAAGCGCTGCGCCCGGCGCTGCCGGCGGGCCCGATGCGCGAATCGATCGACCAGGTGATCCGCTTCGCCACGCTCTCGCGCGACAACCTCGACGTCGCCGTCCCCCTCCTCGATCGTCTCGCCCAGCCGATAGTGGTCGACAAAACGGCTGTCGACGGCTCGGCCCCTCCCCTCGAAATCTTCGCGATCGGCGTCGCCGCCGCGCTGACCCTGACCTTCGTCACCCTGCTCCTGGTTGCCGGGTCCCTGGCCCTGGAGCGCGAGGAGAACGCCTTCCCGCGCCTCAGCCGCGGCCTTGTCTCCCATTCGATGCTGCTGCTGGAGAAGGTCGTCTTGGGGGCCTTGGCCGGGCTGATCGTGACGCTCCTGATGCTGGCGGGGCTGCAGATCTTCGTGCCGCTGGAATGGAGCCGCTTCGGGCTCTGGCTGCTGGCGATCCTCGTCTCGGCGGGCGCGCTCGGGGCGGCGGGCGCGGCGCTCGGGGCGGCCGCGCGTGAGGTTCGCGCCGTCTCGCTGCTCGCGTTCATGGTCTCGCTGCCGATCGCCCTCCTCTCCCTCGTGCCCTCCGGCACGGTGAGCCCCGGGCTCTTCGACGCGATCCGGGTGGTCACGGCCCTCTTTCCCTTCAAGCCGGCGTTGCAGGCGATCACCGGCGCCCTCGACGCGGGCGGGCCCGACCTGGGGGCCGCGCTCCTTCACCTCGCGATCCTGATCGTCGCCTACGGCCTTCTCGCCCGCCTCGCCCTGCGCCGCTTCAGCGCCGTCTGACTCGGGCGCGCGAGTAGGGTCTCGCACCATGCGGGCGCTCTTCATCGGCGACGTGGTCGGCAGTCCCGGCCGTCGCGGCCTCGCGGCCGCCATGCCCGAGTTGCGGGAGCGTCACCGACCCGACGTCGTGATCGTCAACGGCGAGAACACCGCCGGGGGGGTCGGCATCACCGAGAAGACGGCGAAAGCGCTCTTCGACCTCGGCACCGACGTCATCACCACCGGCAACCACGTCTACCGCCATCGCGAGGTCTACGACTACCTCGATCGCAGCGATCGCGTGATCCGGCCCGCCAACTATCCACAGGGAAACCCGGGCCGCGGCCACACCGTCGTCGAGGCCGGCGGCCGGCGGGTCGGAGTCATCAACCTGAGCGGCGCCGTCGGGCTGAGCGTCGCCCGGCTGCCCTTCCATACCGTCGACTCGATCCTCGAGCAGATCGAGGCAGACTGCGTCCTGGTCGACTTCCACGCCGAGGTGACGAGTGAGAAGGTCGCGATGGGCTGGCATTTGGACGGTCGCGTGGCCGCGGTGTTCGGCACCCACACCCACGTGCCGACCGCCGATGGGCGGGTGCTGCCGAAGGGAACAGCATTCATCACCGACGTCGGGATGACCGGCTCCCGCACCAGCGTCCTGGGCGTCAAGCCCGAGCAGGCCCTGGCCGCGCTGACGACTCAGATGCCGGCTCGATTCGACACCGCCGAAGAGGACGTCTGGGTGATGGGCGCGGTGGTCGAGATCAACGAGCGCGGTCTGGCCGACTCGTTCGACCAGGTCCTCGTCGCGGCTCCACCCCACTCCTCCTAGACGCAGCCACTGCCGATAGAGGATCGGGCAGCCCTCTATCCGATGCGAATGCGACCAAGAGCAGGGGGTAGAACCAGACGATGTAGAGGTAGAACCAGTGCTGCATCGTCAGCTGGGCGCCGATCAGCAGCGCTGCGCCCAGTGCCGCCACCTGGGTGAGGGTCTTGAAGCGGGGCCGGAAGGCGAGCGCGATCGAAAGCGCGGCCACCCCGGCGAGGATGGCGATCCGCAGAGGTTCCAGGCCGGGGGCCTGGCCCCAGATGCTGAAGGGCGAGTCGCGGCCGGCCTGGTAGCCGATGGTGCGGTCCCAAACGGTCGTCAGTCCGGGATCGATTGCCGGCCAGAGCATCAGCAGCCCCGTCACCACGATGAATCCGAGCAGGAAGCGCATCGGCCCGCGGGTCCTGTCACGGAATGGGGCCCGCCAGCCTTGCGGTGCGGGTGCTCCTCGGGCTGGTCCGTCCCATTCCGCACCACCCACGGGAGAAGCCCTCGGGTCGTCGTCATCGGGGGGCCGGTAGGTCACCAGCATCGGCGCGAGGAGGACGGGGGCGAACTTGGTCAGGGCCGCGAAGGCGAGCGAGGCGCCGCGCAGCGCCGGCCGTGAGATGAGCAGGAGCACGACCACCAGCGCCAGGGCGACAAGGGTGTCGTTGGAGTTCGACGCCAGGGTGTAGGCGGTGTAGGGGTAGGCGGCCCAGCCGAAGGCGAGGGTCGCCCCGAGCCTCAATCCGGGGTCCCCCCGGCGCATCCGGCAGCCGAGGAGGAACAGCAGAGCGCAGGTGGCGACATCGAAGAGGACGGCGGCGCCGTGCGCGGCGGGCAGGTCGTCCCAATCGCCGTGCCATGGCCAGACCGCCTCGAAGGGCACGTAGGAGAGGTAGGTGGCGGGGCCGTAGGTGTCGCCCCGGGAGACGTCGGCGGGGAAGTTGTCGTAGACGGCCTCGCCATGGGATATCCGGTCGCCCCCGACGACGCTGGCGTAACCGACGTCGATCACTCCCGAGTCGGCGACGTTGAGGCCGGCGCGGAAGCCGAGGAGAAAGAGAGCGAGGACGATCAACCAGGCGGTGGGCCAGACGGGCCGGATGCCCTCCCCCCGCCCCCGCAGGCCGATCCAGAGCGCCCTGGAGAACAGGTAGATCAGCGGTGGATAGGCGAGCGGGACCGAAACGCCGATCTCGGCCCGGTTGAAGAAGAAGTTGGAGACGCCGAAACCGAGCAGGACGAGGAGATCGAGGTTGGCGATCCGCCAGGGGCGGCGCCAATCGAGAAGGCCGGCCAGAAAGAGGGCGCAGAGAGGTAGGAAGACGTAGGGCGCGTTGAGCTTGTGGCCGAACGAGCCGCTGTAGCCGCGGGCCATCTGCCAGGCCACCTGGTAACCGGTCCACGACTCGCGCACGTTGCCGCTCGCGGGGTCGACCATCACCAGGGCGACCTTCTCGCCGTCGCTGGAGTAGCCGACTTCCCAGACGCCGTTTACGAGTTCCGCGTTGGAGCTCAGGTCGGGATGCAACCGGCGCTCCGCGCGCACCTTCGAATCGAGGTTCGCGGCCCGCGTCGCTTCGGCGGCGTTCAGGCGCTCCGTACTCGGTGCGGCGGGGCTCCGCTCGGTGCTTCCGGCGGCCAGCGAATCGCCGCTCTCGGCGCCTGCGGCTCTCGGCGCCACGGTGGCGGCGAGGACCAGGAGGGCGGCCAGCAACGCTCCCAGGGCAAGGCGCCTGCCGGAGGTCACGGCCGGGCTGCCCATCACTCGATCCCGAAGTGCTCCAGAAC
>DASSTR010000011.1:0-11980 GCA_035707825.1 Solirubrobacterales bacterium | reverse complement strand
GGCCCGAAGTTTCGGGTTCCTGGCTCGCTTGGTGGCGCCGAAGGTCCGCATGAAGAGCTTCGGCTTGAAGCCGAGCTTGTCGCAGTCCTTGACCTGGAAGGGCGCCGAGGCGGGCAGCGAGCTGAAGGCCGCCGGGTTGAGCGGGTTGGCGCCGCCTCCGCGCAGCGTGGCCCCAACCGCCATCGGCGAGCAGTCTGTCGGGTTGATGGTGAACTTCGGCCGGTCGAGCTTGACCGAGATCGAGCGGATGTCGAGCAGCGCGCCGCCGTACACGTGCGGGATCGGATCGGGAACCGCGTGCACCTGAGCCGTCCTGGGGTCGACGAACAGCGCCACCCTCACCACGACCGAGCCGAGATCAAACGGCCCAGCCGTGGCGGGGGTGACAACTGCCAGGGACAGGGGAGCCCCGTGATAGGGGCCTGCGAGGAAGACCTTTCCGGTGATGCCGATCGGGGTTGGGCCCGTGCCCGACTTGACCGCCGCGCTGCCGACCAGGCTCGAGCTCGGGCAACTCGAGCTGGCGGCCTCGGCGGCGCCGCTGCTTGCCGCCGCGGCGGCAAGGGCTGACTCGGGGCAGTAGCGGACGCCGGCGAGTTTGGCCGTCAGGCCGGGCGGCAGATCGAGGTTGACCCCTTTCAGCTCCTGGTTGCCGTCGGCGCGGGTCACGTCGACGTTGAATTGCGTGAAGGCGCCGCCTTTGGGGTTGGTCGTCTTGGCGCCGAAGTTGGGTGAGAAGGGGCGCGAGGCCATCGTTTTGGGGCAGGCGCCCCCGCCGGGCAGCGAGGTGAGGGCGAAGCCGCTCGACGCGCTCGCCGGCGGATCGGTGGAGGGACCATCGTCGCCGCCGGGCGGCACTGTCCCCACCGCGGAAGACCAGGGGGTCATCGTCGTCGCCGTCGTGTTGGGGCCGCAGGTGGGCGGGCTGGTCAGCGGCGCTCGCGGACCGTCGTTGAAGTCGATCCGGAAGGACTTGAAGGGCACCTGCGGCAGGCCGGGAATCGGAATGCTGCCGAGCGCCCCGTCGTCGAAGGTCGTCGTCAGCTGGCCCGTCTGCGGATCGGCGCGGACCTTGCCGAGCAGTCGCGCGACAATGTCGTACCTCGCTGACTTCGGTTCGACGAAGATGCGGTACTCGTCGCCTGAGGTCGGGTCGCGGCTCAGTTGCTGGCCGATGTAGACGGGGCCGGTCAGCGAGCCGTCTTCAAGCGGCGGTGTGTCGACTTCCACCGTCCCCACCCTGGAGGCCGCCGGGCAGGAGGAGTCTGCGTTGCGGGTCCCCTTGCCGAACTGCGCGTCCGTGCAGGTCTGCAGCCCGTTGGCGGCGGAGGGATTGATGCCCATCCCCGCAGGCAGAGTCACGCGCGCCGAGCGCACCTGTGAGGTGGACTTGCTTTCTTCGTCTTTGAGCGGGTTTTTGACCTCAGGCAGGGTCGCCGTGACCTTTGCTCCTGAGGGAGAGTCGGTCTGAGGGGTGTTCGGGTCGGCTTCGATCGCCGGTTCGAAGGGGATGTCGTCGCAATTTTTCGGCGAAGTTTCGAAAGCTGGCGGTTCGCGGGGGATCTTCGACTCGACAAACGCGGAGCCGTTAGGGAAGTTGGGGTCCGATTCTTCGTAGGAATCGGCTCTTAGGAAGGTTGAGTAGACATGCTCAAAGGCCGTCCCTGGTTTCGCTGGGCCGAAACAGGTTGTCGGCGTCGTTATGAACGTTCCGTCACCGCCATCCCCGCCGAAGACAAGACGGTTTTTGAGCACGTGACCAACCGGAGATTTGGGAGCTTCAATCGTGAAGTACTCGTGGTAATCGCTCTCCCAGGCGATGTCCGCCTGGAGATAGACGTTGTTGCCGAGCAAATTGAAACCGAAGCGCGCCGGTGACCCCTCAGGAGGCACGATGTTGTAGACAGCTGCGGGGATCTGCGGCGAAACCACACCAAGAAGAGCGGCCGTCGCGAAGCTGGTTCCAACTTCCGACCCCGCCGGGCAAGACAGAGGTGTGGTTTCAAATGTGGACTGGGGACATTGAGGAGTGGCCTGCGGGTTGACGGTCAAGCCCGTCGGAAGATCGACTCGAACCGTTTTGACGTCGCCTTCAGGTTCTTCGAGGACAACGCCGAGCACGGGTTCTTCGGTCGTGTGGTTGACGATGAACTGGGTGAAGCCTTTAGGTGGATGCCCCGCGGCCTCTTCATAGAAGAGCAATGGCGTACCCACAGAGCACTGCGCCGGCGGTGCGGGGTCCGATTTGCAGGTGCCGGCTTGCCAGGGGCTATCGACCTGTGGGTCGTTCGGATCCTGGGGGCCGATGATTTGAGCCGAGGCCGCGGGGGCAGTTGACGCCAGCGCCAGAAGCAGCAGTGCGTAGACGGAGATTAGAACGGCCCCGCGCCTGAGCAACGAGGTCTGGACCTCGGTGCACCTTTGGACGTCTGGCATGCCGATCCGAACTCGCGTGCGAGTGTGGTTGCGGCCCCTCTCTCTTCCCCGGTAAGTCATCCTCACGCCCACTCTACCCGATTTTGATGGTTTAAGCCATAATTTTTGGGTATCGTTTACAAAATGAAAGAGACTGCTGTGGACTGGCAGCGCCTAGCACGGGCCAATACCCATCCTCTTCGGATCTCAATCCTGGAGGTGCTTGGCATCGACGGTGGCAGGGTCCTCTCCCCGCGCGATCTCAGTTACGAGCTCTTCGCGCCGCTGAGCAGGGTCAACTATCACGTCACCGAACTGGCCAAATCGGGGTTGATCGAACTGGTAGGCGAGCGCGCCGTGCGCGGCGCCACCGAGCACTTCTACAAGCTGGTCGACTACTCGCCCAACGGAGCCAGCTCAAATGGCGCCGGCGGCAGTGCGAGCGGTGGGGTCAGGCTCAATAAGAGTCGAAAGCCAGCTGGCTGAAAGGCATGAGACCCGCCGCCGGCCCTAAATCCCGAGCAGCTGGTTCTTCTTGGCCTCGAAGTCATCGGCGCTGATGATTCCTTTATCGCGAAGCCCGGCCAGCTTTTCGAGCTCGGCGGTGTAGTCGGCGGCGGCTGGCGCCGGGGCTTCTTCAGCCGGGGCAGCTTCCTGTTCGCCGCCGGCAGGCTGGAAGTCCTGCCGGGCCCCCATCTTCTCCTCGGCCCAGGAACGTCGACGCTGCATGCGCGACATCGTCCGATACTGCTGGCGGGAGCGCATCCGGGTGGCCGCTCGAGCGGCAATCAGACCTCCTCCGCCGATTCCTCCTTCTCCCAGTCCCATCAGCGCTCCTCTCCTTCGAGGGCTTCGATCTCATCGGCCATGGCGACCAGCTCTCCGGCGACGAGCGCAACCGTCTCGGGAGTCAGGAATCCCTCGCCCAGCGGCACCCCGCCGGCATCGCGAACAGCGGCTTTGAAGTCTCGCGCCCAAACGTGCTCGACCAGGAGCATCCCGGCCGCGTGCCCGACGGGCAGAGAGGCGGCAATGCCCTCGATCTGCTCGCGCGTCAGGCCGAAGGCGTTGCCGGCGTCGGCGCCGTCAAGCCCGGGCTCGTCGGCGCTCTCGAACTCGAAGCCCAGCAGTGCTCCGACGATCGCGCCGAGGTCCTCTCCCTGGTAGTCGAGGGCGAGCAGATCGCCACTCTCGTCCTTCTGAACGAAGAGCAGATCGAGGATGCGGATCGTGCCCAGGCCCTCGAGCTTTGCCAGCTCGGCCATGATCCGGCCTTCGAAATTCGCCTCCGGGCCGAAGCCGATGGCCAACAACTGGACGGGTCCGATCTCGCTCATCGGACGCCAGTCTCTCAAGGACTGTGAGGACATGCGGACCGCCTGTGAACTCCGAACCCTTAAGGCCCTACCGCTGCACCGTGGCGAGCCGGTTCACCCGCGGTCGTACCCGCCCTCTGGGTCTCGGAACGCCCGCTTCAGCGCCGCGGTGCTTACGCCCTCCACCCTCACCACCTTGTTCCGTGATTTCTCGCCCTGGGCAACGACCACCTTCGACGGCGCAATTCCGAGCCGCTTTGCGATCAACCGGCAAAGAGCCGTGTTCGCCTTGCCGTTCACCGGCGGAGCCGTGACCCGTGCCTGCAGGACTCCGTCGCGCATCCCGATCAGCTCGTCGCGGGGGCCGCGGGGACGGAGACGGACGTCGATTCGAGACCCGGCCATCTGCCAATCCTTACGGTGTGGCTGCCAAGATGGCCGCCGCGATCGCTTGCGGCGCCGGTGGGCATCCTGGGATGCGAACGTCAACCGGGAGCACCGTGTCAAGGGGCCCGACGATCTCCTCGGCGGCAGCGAGGACACCACACCCCAAGGCGCAGTCGCCGAGAGCTGCGACGACGCGCGGCTCTGGCATCGCTTCGTATGCGGCCCGAAGAGGATCGACCATGCGAGTCGTCACCGGCCCGGTGACCAGTAGGACATCGGCGTGACGAGGCGAGGCGACGATATCGAGGCCGAAACGCTGCAGGTCATACTGCGGAGCCGCGGTCGCGGTCAGCTCGTGCTCGCAGGCGTTGCAGGAGCCGGCGTCGACATGGCGGATGGCCAGCGAGTGGGAGCCGCTGGGCCGAGGTAGGGCGGCTTCGCGGCGGACGCGGTGGAGATGGCGGAGCAGGACGAACACGCTCAGCGATCCACGCAGGCGTAGCAGAGCTCGAAGCTCTTGTTGATCAGCGGGAAGTCCGGCAGGAGATTGCCGGCGGTGGCGAAGGCGAGCGCCGGCCAGTTGGCGTATGAGCCCGTGCGCAGGTGCAGCCGCCCGACCCGGGATGTCTCCGGCTCCACCACGCAGACCGTCTCCCCGCGCGGGCTCTCGACCCGCGCCACCCCGATCGGCGCCGGAGCGCCGTCCCGGCTCGCCGCGCCGACGCGCAACGAATCGCAGAGAAGCTCCTCCAGGATCGCGAAGACCTCGACCAACTCGAGCGCCCGGACCTCGAGCCGCGCGGCGACGTCGCCCGTGGCACCGGGCGGGAGCGCCGCGGCGAAGGACGAGCCGTACCAGAGCCCGGGGCTCACCTCCCGGGTATCCAAGGCCAACCCGGCGGCACGCGCAGCAGGGCCGGCGGCGCCGAGGCGGACGGCATCGTCGCGACCGAGGACGCCGACACCCTCGAGCCGGGCCTGGACCGACGGGGCGAACTGGACCTCGCGCCAGACCCTGGCCGTGTCCTGCGCCAGCTCGCGAAGCTCGCCACGGGCCCGATCAGCCGCCGGGGACGGCAGGTCGAGGGCGCTCCCACCCACGACAACCGAGTCGAAGAGGAAACGGTGGCCCCCAATGCCGTGATTGAGTCGCAGCGCGCGCTCCTTCAGCGCGGCGAAGGCCATGTTCCCCGTGGCGAAGCCGACCCCGGCGCAGACCGCGGCAATGTCGTTGAGGTGGTTGTAGAGGCGCTCCAGCTCGAGCAGCAGCGTCCGCGCGCGCCGCAGCTCCCGCGACGGCGTGAGACCGAGGACGCTCTCGCAGGCAAGCGCATAGGCGACCGAGTTGGCCACCGCGCAGGCCCCGCAGGCCCGTTGAGCAAAGGCGAGGCCCTCGGCAAGATCCCGCCCCTCGGCGGCGCGCTCCAGGCCGCGGTGCTTGTAGAAGACGCGTGGGTCGAGGTGGAGGATGCGCTCCCCGACCACGTGGAAGCGGAAGTGCCCGGACTCAATTACCCCGGCGTGAACCGGCCCCACCGCCACCTCATACACCCCCTCCCCTTCGACCGGAACGGTCCAGCTCGAGGTAGCGGAGGGGTGGGAGACGAGCGGGAGCAGTGGCGCGTGGCCATCGAACCTGAGGCCGAAGAGGTCGTGTGCCTCACGCTCGTCCCAACCCGCGGCTGCGACGAGGTCGACGATCGAGGGCAGATCCTCCCCGGCGGGGACGGTGCTGAGGACGCGCGTGCTCGCACCATGCGCAAAGAGGGCGCTCCAGCGCCGGCTGGAGCCCGAGCCGGCGGCGAAGGCCCCGCAGAAGCGCTCGCCGTGCTCGAGCGCTTCCCGGCAAGCCTCGCGCCAATCCGACACCGCAACGTCGGCCCGCTCGACGCGCTGGCTCGACGATACGTGCGAGCTCATGCGCCGCCTTCCGTCAGCGCCGCCACCATGTCTGAGCCGGGCAGGGCGTAGGCAACCACGCTCAGCGCGATCAGGGCGAGGGCCACGACGCCGGCGAGCACGCCGAGCGCCCATGCAGAGCGCGAGGGACGGGGTCGCGATTCGCGATTCGCTCCCAGCAACCCCTCCAGCAGGGCGTGGGCGAGCCCGAGGAAGCCGAGGGCAAGCAGCACCGCAGCGATCGAGGAGATCGCAACCAGCCCGGCGTCCATCCCCCCCAGCAGGATCATCAGCTCTGAGACGAAGAGCGGCGACGGTGGCAGCCCACAGAGCGAGAAGAGGCTCACCGACATCGCCGTGGCCGTCGGCGCACTGGCTCGGGCGATGCCCCGTGGCGCCCTCTCGCCCGCGCTCGGGTCCTGTCGCAGCAGCGGGATCGCTGTATAGAAGCCGAGCGCCTTTGCCAGGCCGTGGCCGGCGAGGTGAACGAGGACGCCGGCGATCGCCAGCGGCGTGCCGAAGCCGATGCCGAGGGCGAGGACGCCCATGTGCTCGAGGCTCGAGTAGGCCAGTAGGCGCTTCCAGGGCAGCGGCCGCCAGAGGAAGGGAATCGCGACCAGCAACGAGGCGAGCCCGAAGCCGACGAACAGCTCTTGCACGGTGTCCGTCCCGAGCGCCGGTTCGAGCGCCAACTTGGTTCGCCAGGCGATCAAGAGGACGGTCGGCAGCAGCGCCGCGGAGAGCAGCGCGCTGACCGGTGGCGGCGCCTCGCTGTGGGCATCGGGAAGCCAGTTGTGCACCGGCGCCCAGCCGATCTTGCTGGCCAGCCCGACCAGGATCAGCACGAAGGCGACCAGCGTCGCCTGCGCCGGCAGACCTCCCCCCTGCTGAGCCAGCGCCTGCCAGTCGAGGCGATCGAGGCCGGAGTCGGAGGAGGAGGCGGCGACGTAGAGCACCAGGATCCCGAGCAGCGCCACGGCGAGGCCGAGGGTGGTGAGCACGACGTACTTCCAGCCCGCCTCGAGCGCGCTGCGCTTGCCGCTGAAGGCGACCAGCAGCGCAGAGGCGGCGGTGGTCGCCTCGATCAGCAGCCAGGCGAGCGCCAGATTGCCCGCCAGCGGCAGGGCGAGCAGCGCCGCCCAAAAGAGATTGAAAGCGGCGTAGTAGAAGGCGTGGGAGCGCCGCGCCGTAAACCAGCTGCGGCCCGCGTGGCGCAGGTATAGAGGCGAGACCACCGCGCTGGCGAAGCCGACGACGGCGATCAGAGCAAGAAACACCCCGGCGGCGGTGTCGAGGATGTACCAACTGCCTCTCGCGGCAACGCCCGGCGCCCCCGCCAACGCGATCGCCGCCAGCACGAGCGCGAGCGACGCCGTCAGGGCCGAAGTGGCCAGGTTGAGGCGATCCGCAGCACGGGACGAGGGCACGAGGATCGACAGCAGGGCGGCACCCAGGGGAAGCGCGAGCACGGCGAGGATCAGTGCGGGGGCGGCGTCAGTCACGGAGGCCCCGGAGGAGATCGGTGTCGCCGCTGCCGACCTCAGCGTGGATCTTGCGAGTGAAGGCGACGGCGACGGTTACGACGAGCACCAGGTCGAACAGCGCGCCCAGCTCGATAGCGAACGGCAGCCCACCCTGGACTGAGATCGCGAGCAGGTAGATGCCGTTCTCGGCGACGAGGATCCCAAGAACCTGCAGGATCGCCGGCCGGCGCATGACGACGATCGCGATCCCGAGCGAGAGCAGCGCCATGGCGCCGTGTTCGGCCGCCAAGTCGCCAAACCCCAGCGGTGGGGTCGCGGCGACAGCGAGAAGGGCGACGACCGCGGCGAGGAGAAGCCGAACCAAGACTGTCGTGGCTGGGACGACAAGGTAGGGCTCCGGGGTGCGGCGCCGGGTGAAGGCCAGCAGCCCGGGAAGAGCCGCGGCGCGGATCAGGAGGATTACGGCGGCGACCAGGAACCCGGCCGGACGCTCGCCGGCAAGCGAGAGGGCCGCCGCGCCGAGCAGCAGCGCTTGGGCGGCGACCAGCAACGTCGCGTGGCTACGACGGCGCACGAGCATCACGCCGAAGCCGAGACCGACGAGGACCACGATCGCCGGGCCGCTCACGTCAACCGACCAGCCCGCTGATGAGTCCTACGAGGGCGAGCAAACAGCCGCCGGCGAGCAGCCCCGGGGCGCGCAGGATCCTCATCTTCGCCTGGGCCGTCTCGGTGAAGGCGAGAGCGACGCAGAGCACGGCGACGGCGGTGAGGAGGCAGGCGAGCTGAGCACCGAACCCTCCCCAGTGGGGCAGGTAGAGCTCGGCGGCCACGACCAGGAAGATCCAGTGCCTGGCCGCCGCGCTCCACTCCAGCAGCGCCAGGTCGCGGCCCGCGTACTCGAGCAGTGGGCCCTCATGGATCATCGTCAGCTCGAGGTGGGTGTCGGGGTTGTCGATCGGCTGCCGCCCTGTCTCGACCAGGACGACGAGAGCGAAGGCGGCGACGGCGCACCAGTGGGCCGGCTCGCCCCAGATCACCGAGCCGTTCGCGGCGGCGCTCATCGCAACCAGGTCGGTGCTGGCGGCGGGCAGCGCGGCGAGGATCAGCGTCAGGACGAGCAACGCCTCGGCGAAGACCGAGAAGGTGAGGTCGCGGCTCGACCCCATCAGCGCGAATCCCGACCCGGTATCCCAGCTCGCAGCCGCCAGGGCAAACCGCGCCAGGGCAAGCAGGCCGAGGAGGGCGATCGCGTCGTTGCCAAGCGGCCAATCGGGGGAGGTGCCCGCGATCGGCACCAGGAACAGGGCGAGGATCGTCGCGGCCGCGACGACGCACGGGGCCAGCCGGTAGACGACAGTGGTCGGCTGGGGATCGGCGAGGGTCTTGCCCCAGAGCCGGCGAAGCTCCCGGTAGGGCTGCAGCGGCGAGGGGCCGCGACGCCCCTGCAGGCGAGCCTTGAGGGCCTGGATCGTCCCGAGAAGCAGCGGGGCCAGCGCAAGCCCGCCGAGAATCTGGATCGCGCCGGCAAGGGCACTCATCCGATCGCCCCGATCCGTACCAGGAGGAGCAGCCCTAGGAGCAGCGCAAGCAGATACGCCGCGTAGGCGCGCACGCTGCCCGACTGCAAGCGGCGGGCGAGGAGGGCGCCCGTCAGCGCCCCGCGCCGCACCGGCCCGTACAGCAGCGTGTCGAACAGATGTGGGACCTCACCGCGGTAGCGAATCGACTGCAACTGGCCGCGCTCTTGGACCGCCTCGATCTCGCGCCGGGGGCGGAGCACCGCCTCCAGGACCAGCCGCAGCGGCTTGGTGAAGCCGGCCGAGCTCCAATCGAGCGAGCGCTCGATCGACTGGCCGGACGCCCAGGCAGGGACGGGTGCGCTCCGTCGGGGGCCGCGCAGAAGCCAGAGCGAGGCGGTCATGGCCAGGAGCCCAAATAGGAGCCACGGCGAGGGAAGCGAGCCGGTCCCCGGCACGGAGAGTCCCGGCTCGATCGCCAAGCCTTGCGGGTGGGGGGCGAGCTCCATCAGGGAGGGGATCAGCAGGCCTGGCACCGCCCCGAGGGCGACGCAGCAGCCGGCCAGGAACACCGCGGCGCCCCTCATGCTTGGCGCCGGCTCGACCGCCGCCTCGGCCTCCGCTCGACGGGGTGCGCCGAGCAGCACCAGCCCGATCACCTTGACGAAGCAGAAGAGGGCCAGCGCCGCGGTCGCGGCGAGGCCGGCGGCTGCGAGCGCGCCGGCGAGGCCGAGCCCGAGGGAGGGGCCGAGGGCGACGTGGATCAGCGCCTGCAGCGTCAGCCACTCCGAGGCGAAGCCGTTCAGCGGCGGCACACCGGCGATCGCCATCGAGCCGACGAGGAAGGCCCCGGCCGTCCAGGGCATGCGCCGCAGCAGCCCCCCGATCCGGTCCAGATCCAGCGAGCCCACCGCGCGCTCGAAGGCGCCGGCCGCGAGGAAGAGCAGCGCCTTGAACACGGCGTGGTTGAGGACGTGAAGGAGGGCCGCCGCGAAGGCGATCGCCGCCCAGGTCCGATTTGCCTCAGAGGCAAAGAGGATCGAGGCGCCGAGGCCGAGCGCGACGATGCCGACGTTCTCGATCGAAGAGAAGGCGAGCAGCCGCTTCAGGTCCCGCTGCACGAGCGCGTAGAGCACGCCGCCGAGCGCCGACAGCAGCCCCAGCCCGAGCACGATGAGGCCCGCCCAGAGGGGGGCCGGCCCGGCCCACTCGAAGAGGACGCGGATCAACCCGTACAGGGCCACCTTGATCATGACCCCCGACATCAGGGCCGAGACGTGGCTCGGCGCCACCGGGTGGGCGCGGGGCAGCCAGGCGTGCAGCGGCATCAGGCCGGCCTTGGCGCCGAAGCCGACGATTGCGGCAACGATGACGAGCGCCTGCACGCCGGCGCCCTGGGCGGCGAGCGCACCCGGATCGCCGATCGCGCCGTAGTGGGCCAGGGCGAGCACGCAGATCCAGACGCCGGCGCCGCCCAGGTGGGTCACCGCCAGGTAGACGAAGACGGCATGGCGGACGCCGGCATCGCTGCGCGAAACCAGGATCGCGGCCGCCGGCACGAGCGTCATCAGCTCCCAGCAGGCGAGGAAGGAGGACGGGTCGCGGGCCATCAGGAGCCCGACGAGGGCGATCAGGAACAGCCCACCCAAAACGACCAGGGCACGGCTGCGGGCCACCCCGGCGAGATAGCCGCGAGCGTAGATCGTCGCCGGCATAGCGACCACCGCAAGGGTGGCGATGAAGAAGCCGCTGAGGCCGTCTATCCCCAGCCCGGGATCGAGACCGCTGCGGAAGGTGGCGCCGAAGGGATGCGCACCGAAGAGGACGAGAGCGCCGCCGATCCCCAATAGCGCAATGCCCATCGCCTGGCAGGAGATCGCGGTCGTCAGAGCCCCACGGGCAACCGGCGCCAAGGTGCCGGCGATCAGCAGGGCCAGGCCCGCCAGGACGAGCAAGTCCACGCCACTCACGCCAGGGGCCTAGGGCGAATCTGAGAGCCGCACGGACCCACCGATCGACGACTGTCCGTTCAGCGCCGCTTCGCGCCGACGTTGCGACTGGCTGGAGGTGAGTCGTCCAGCTCACCAAGCAGGGCTTGGGCTTCCTCCAGATGGGAGCCGATCAGTTGCCGAGTGGTCTCGAGCAGCTGGAAAACGCGTGGATCGCGCACTCGGTAGAAGACGCTCGTCCCTTCGCGCCGCGACTCGAGCAGTCCCTGCCGGCGCATTGCCGCTAGGTGCTGGGAGGCCCCACTGGAGTCGATTCCCAGCTCCGCCTGCAGCTTGCCGACAGACAGCTCACCATCCCTGAGCAGCTCCAGAATGCGCACCCGCGCGGGGTGGCCCAGCGTGCGGAAGAATTCCGCCTTGATCTGGTGGATCGGCTCGGGAGGCCCGGCGCCCCCCTTCGATTTGGTCCCGGCCTGTGATTTCCGCGCCGCGCGTGGCATCAGATCTGCCCATCGAGTGTGGGTGCGTTCACCATCTCACGCAAAGATACCATATCTTAAAAGATGTTAAGATTAATGAATGGAGCGAACAGTCTTCAAGCGCCGCCGGCCCACCTACGACGATCGGTTGCGAGCCAGCATCATGCGCGGCGGCCGGGATGCGGTGCAGGCGGCGGTAACGCTGATGGAACGCCACGATCCCGACTCCCTCGAAGAGGCACTCGGGCTGCTCCCGGATAACGCCAACCTCTCGCCAGGTCGCAAGAAAGTTCTGGCGGAGGCCTGGGATCGCTATTTCCACATCCGCGGCATGTCGTGGGATTGATGCCCGCCGTTCCCGCGGCGGCACGGCACCGGGCGGCTTCGCCCGGTCATTGCCATGCGGCATGAAGGTCAGTGAGGGGTTAAGCCCAGAGCCAAATTCTGGGCGGTCTCGACCCCCGGCGAAGATTTTGGCTCTGTGAAGCGGCGAGGTAAGCGGACGACGGGTCTCGAACCCGCGACCTCGAG
>DASSTR010000010.1:0-16308 GCA_035707825.1 Solirubrobacterales bacterium | reverse complement strand
GTTCGCGAGGCGATCTTCTCGGCCCTGGGCGAGATTGTCGGGGCGCGGGTGCTCGATCTCTACTGCGGCACCGGGGCGCTGGCGATCGAGTCTCTCTCTCGCGGCGCCGAGCGTGCCGTCCTCGTCGACCACGACACCCGACCGGCGCTCGGCAACGTCGAGCGCCTCAGACTGACCGACCGTGCGGAACTCGTCCGAGCTGATGTCATCGGCTGGCTCGAGAGCCAGGCCGGGATGGCGGGGCGTGAGCTCTCCTCCGGGAACTCCCGCCAACGCGTCTCGGGGGAGAGGTCACGCCCCGCAACCACCACGGTCGGGCGATTCGACCTCGTCTTCGTCGACGCCCCATATAGACTCGCCGACCGCGTGGGGCAGCAACTGGAAACACATTTGCCCCTCCTTCTCGCCGAGGGAGGGAGGGCGATTCTCGAGAGCGGCGCCGGCCGCCCGTTGCGGATCGACTCGCTGACGGAGCTGCGCCGCCGCCGCTATGGCGCCGCCGACGTCGCCTTCTACGGGAGGAAGGGCTGATGCCCGAGCGCAACGGCGTCGTCGTCTGCCCCGGGACCTACGACCCGGTCACCAACGGCCACGTCGACATCATCACCCGCACCTCGAAAGTCTTCGAGCGGGTGGTCGTCGGCGTCGTCAACAACCCGATCCGCAAGGAGAAGACGCTCTTCGACGCCGAGGAGCGCCGCGCCTTCATCGAGCAGGCCACCGCCGGGCTGGGCAACGTCGAGGTGCAGGTCTTCTCCAACCTGCTGGTCGAGTTCGCCCGCGAACTGGGGGCCACCGCGATCGTCAAGGGGCTGC
The DNA here is from genome assembly GCA_035707825.1 of Solirubrobacterales bacterium. Classification (GTDB taxonomy): domain Bacteria; phylum Actinomycetota; class Thermoleophilia; order Solirubrobacterales; family 70-9; genus VRUE01. The sequence goes on along the minus strand of DASSTR010000010.1, from coordinate 15,492 downwards.
GGGCGATCTCCGACTTCGAGTACGAGTTCGAGATGGCGCAGCTGAACCGCAAGCTCGACCCGGACATCGAGAGCATCTACGTCACCGCCTCGCCCGATTACAGCTTTCTCTCCTCGACCGGAGTCAAGGAAATGGCCACCTTCGGAGGCGACGTCTCCGACCTCGTTCCCGCCCCTGTGGCGGCGGCGATGGCGGACCGCCTGGGCGCCAGGTAGGCTGTCGCCGACGAATTGGCCGTGGGCGAGAGTTTGCAAAAAGCCGAGGAAATAACGGCTTCTTCACCAAACATGCCGCTTACACGTAGGCTTACGACCTGCTGATGGATGTTCTGGTCCTCATAGACAAGCTGGACGACGTTGTCCACAACGCTCGACCCGTCCCCCTGACGGATCAGGTGCGCGTGGACCGCGAGGAGATCTACGACCTCCTCGACCAGATGCGCGCCACGATCCCCGAGGAGATCAAGCAGGCGCGCTGGATCGTCAAGGAGCGCCAGGAGATGCTGGCGGAGGCCAAACGCGAGGCGGAGCGGATCGTGCGCGAGGCGCGCGAGCAGCAGGCTCGCCTGATCTCCGACGAGGAGGTCACCAAGCAGGCCGAGCGGGCCGCCGACGAGATCGTCGAGGACGCCCGCACGCGTGAGCGCGAGATCCGCCTCGGCGCCGAGGACTACGCCGACGAGATCCTCAACACGCTCGAGGTCAACCTGCAGAAGTTCCTCGCCGCCGTGCAGCGCGGCCGCGATCGGCTCGCCGGCCGCGACGAAGAGCCGGCTGCCGAAGAGCTCGAGCAGCAGTAGTCGCGGAGGGGCCGGGCACCCCTCTCTACTCCAGCTTCAGCTCTTTGAGTTTGTTCCAGCGCGGGTCGGGGCCGCTGTCGTGTTCGTGGGCCGAGGGGTCGGCTTCGTTCAACGACTCGCCGCAGACCGGGCAGAGCCCCGCGCAGTCGGGGCGGCAGAGGAATCGCACCGGGGCGGCCAGCGCGGCCGCGTCGTGTGCCCAGCGGCCGACGTCGAGCTGGTCGTCGGCGACGTAGGGGCTGCGCAGCTCCTCGTCTTCTGTGTCCTGCTGGTCCACCTCTCGCACGTCCACCTCGAGCTCCTGGCTCGCCGCGTCGAGGCAGCGCATGCAGGGCCCCTCCAGCCGCAGCGGGAAGCGCAGGCGGAAGGCGTAGCCGCCGCTGGGCCGCGAAAGGTCGAGGCGGGCCTCGGCCGTGCCGGGGCTCGCCACGTAGGTCTGGCCGCCGAGCGTCAGCGGCTCGAACCGGACCGGCACGGACAGGCGCCTGCCCTCGCCGTGGGCGAGTGAGAGTGTTGCGAGGTCGACGATCGTGGTTGGCGCCTTGGCCATGGTGGGCGCTCCTCCGCTTGGCCGGGACTTACGATGGCTCGAAGACGAGATTACGCAATGGGCCAATTCGACTGGACACCGGAGACCTACCTGGAGCGAATTCGCTCGCGGGTCCCCCGCTACGACGAGCTGCAGGAGCAGGCGGTCGCCGCCGTCCCCTTCCCGCCGCAGCGCGTTCTCGAGCTGGGAATGGGGACCGGGGAGACGACCCGGCGATTGATCGAAGCCTTTCCCGAGGCCTGGGTGATCGGGCTCGACTCCAGCCCCGACATGGTCTTCCGCGCCCGCCAGAGCTATGACGACGTGCAGCTGGCGCGGATGGAGGACCCGCTGCCCGACGGCCCCTGGGACCTCGTCATCTCCGTGCTCTCGGTCAGCGATCTCACCGACGAGCAGCTGCAGGCCCTCTTCCGCCGGGTCAAAGAGCAGTCGCGCTCGCTGGTCATCGGCGACGCCTTCGAGCCCGAGCGGCTGGCGAAGGTGGTCGGTTGGTGCGGTGGAGAGGTCACCTGGCAGGCCGACGATCTGGCCGTCGTTCGCGCCGCATACTGAGGCGGGGAAGAGGAGCCGCGCCGCTCCCGCTACCATGCGCGGCCGATGGCCGTCCCAAAGAAGAGAACTTCCAGCGCCCGGCGCGACAAGCGGCGGGCCAACCACAAGGCCGCCAAGGCGCGCCTCAACAGCTGCCCGCGCTGCCACAGCCCGCGGCTGCCGCACCGCGTCTGCCCGACCTGCGGCACCTATGCCGGGCGCGAGGTGATCAAGCACTCGATCGTCGATCCCTCGAGCGGCGCCTCCGAGCCTCAGGAGTGACGCCCGCCGTGGTCGGCCCAACGACCACGCATGCCGGCTGAGGGCGCGGCCTCCGTGTCCCAGAGCGGCGTGACCGTCGCCCTCGACGGCTACGGGGCAGAGCAGGGTTTCGACGTCCTCGCCCGCGGCGCCAGGCTGGCCGCCGCCGACGGGATCGGAGTGCGCGTCTTCGGGCCGCCCGGGGAGCTCGCCCTCGACGGAGTCGAGGGCATCGAGGTTGTGCCGACCGAGGAGTGGATCGCCAACGGGGAGGACCCGGTGCCCGCCGTGCGATCCAAGAAGGACGCCTCCGTCGTTCGCGCAGCCCGCGACGTCGCCGAGGGCCGCTCCCAGGCCATGGTCAGCCCGGGCTCGACCGGGGCGACGATGGCGGCCGCCACCTTCGGCCTCCGCCGCCTGCAGGGCGTGCAGCGCCCGGCGCTGGCAGTGCGGCTGCCGGTGCCGGGCAAGCCGGTGCTCTTCCTCGACGTCGGCGCCAACGTCGAGGTGCGCGCCCAGCACCTGGTCCAGTTCGCCTTCCTCGGCGCCGCCTTCAGCGAGGCGGTGCTCGGCGTGGGGCGCCCGCGCGTCGGTCTGCTCTCCGTCGGCGAGGAGTCGGGCAAGGGCACCGAGGAGGTGGTCGCGGCGTACTCCCTGCTTGCCGAGGCGGAGGGAATCGAGTTCGCCGGCAACGTCGAGGGGCGCGACCTGACCGAGTCCGCCGCCGACGTGGTGGTCACCGACGGCTTCACGGGCAACGTAGCCCTGAAGCTGATGGAGGGCACCGCGCGCGCCGTCACCGGTGCGATCCGCAACGCCGCCCGCTCCAATCCGCTCGCCGGCCTCGGCGGCCTGCTGCTGCGCCCTGCGCTGGGCGGCCTACGGCGCGAGCTGCATCCGGACACCACCGGCGGCGCGATCCTGCTCGGCCTACGGAGCGTCGCCGTGGTCGGCCACGGCAGCTCCGGCGCGGAAGGCATCGCCAACGCGCTCCGCCTCGCCGCGCGCAGCGCCGAGGTCGATGCGGTGGGCCGCACGGCGGCGCTGCTGCGCGAGGGCGGCGCCACCCGCCGCGCCCTGTCTTCCGAGAGCGCCGGCGACGGCGCCGCGTGATAGGAACCGTGGCTCGATGACCAAGGACGAAGTCCTCACCCTGGTTCGCGACCACCTGGCCGAGGAGCTGGAGCTGGACCCCGCCAGGATCGGCGAGCAAACCCGCTTCAAGGAGGATCTCGACGCCGATTCGCTCGACCTCTATGAGCTGGTCATGGAGCTCGAGGACCGCTACGGGATCTCGATCTCCGAAGAGCAGGCGGTCAAGATCAAGACCGTCGGCGACGCGGTCTCCTTCGTCCTCGAGCATGCCCCGGCCTGAGTAGGTGGACGCCGCGCCGCAGCTGGACGTGTCGGATCTGGCCGGGTTGGTCGAGGAGCTTCCCGAGGCGCTGCGCATCCAGGCCGTCACCCATTCCTCCTGGGTTCCCGAGCAGCCCGAAGCCTTCGAGCGCCTCGCCTTCATCGGCGACAGCGTGCTCGGGCTGGCGATCGCCCTGCGCCTGTACGACATGTTTCCGGACGCCAACACCGGCATCCTGACCCGGGTCCACGGACGCGTGGTCAGCGGCGCCTCCTGCTCGGAGGTGGGCCTGAAGCTGGGAGTCGAAGAGATGCTGCGCGAGCAGGAGCCCGATTCATTCGAGGGAGCGATTCCGGCTGACGTGATCCTCGACGGGCGCCGGCCCGTGCCGGAGATGACCGAGGCGCTGATCGGGGCCTGTTTCTTCGCCTTCGGCTTCGAGCGCGCCAAAGAGGCCGTGGTGGCGGCATTCGAGCCCCTCATCGAGGCGGCGGCGATCGAACCGGTCGATCCGAAGTCGGCCCTGCAAGAGCTGCTTGCCCGCCGCCGGACGCGCGTAACCTACGAGATGGTCGAGCGGGCCGGACCGCCTCACAGGCCGACCTTCAAGGTCGCGGCGGTCGTCGACTCCGAGCGCGTGGGGGAAGGAGAGGGACGCAGCAAGAAGGAGGCGGAGCACGCCGCCGCCGCGGAAGCCCTGGAGCGACTGAGCGGCTAGGCCCGGCGGTCGGTTGCGTCCGACTCAAACGAAAGCCTTAGCGAGACAGGTCCCCGAGGAAACGAGCCGATGTATCTGAGATCGATAGAGCTGAAGGGGTTCAAGTCCTTCCCCGAGCGGGCGAGGCTCGAGTTCTCTCCCGGCGTCAGCGTGATCGTCGGCCCCAACGGGTCGGGGAAGTCCAACATCACCGACGCCGTCCTCTGGGCGCTGGGCGAGCAGAGCCCGGGGGCGATTCGCGGCGCCTCGATGCAGGACGTGATCTCGGCCGGCGGCAAGGGCGTCGGCCAGCGTCGGGCGGCAGAGGTGGAGGTCGTGATCGACAACTCCGAGGGTCGCGCCGCCACCGAGCTCTCCGAGATCTCCGTGCGGCGGACGCTCGATCGCTCCGGCGAGGGCTCCTACCGGCTGAACGGCGCCCGCTGCCGCCTCGTCGATGTCGTCGAGGTCCTCTCCGACACCAACCTGGGCCGCGAGATGCACTCGGTGATCAGCCAGGGTCGAGTCGAGTCGATCGTCCACTCGAAGCCGCGCGGGCGGCGGCTGCTGGTCGAGGAGGCCGCGGGGCTGGGCAAGCACCGCAAGCGCCGTCGCCGCGCTGAGCTGAAGCTGCGCGCGGCGCGCGAGAACCTCGACCGGGCGCTCGACCTCGAGCGCGAGGCTCGGGCCCGGCTGCGACCGCTGAAGCGCCAGGCCCAGGCTGCCGAGCTGGGCGCGAGGATCGAACGCGAGGAGCTCGAACTGCGCGGTCGCCTTGTCGGCGAGGAACTTCGCTTCGGCGAGGACCGCGCTGTCGCGGCCGAGCAGACGGCAGCCAGGATCCGCGGCGAGCGGGAGGGGATCGAGAAGCGCCTGGCCGAGGTCAGCGAGCGCCGCCGGGCCGTCGAGGAGCGCTTCGCCGCCCGTGATCGCGAGCGCACCGAGGCCTGGGGCCGGCTGACCAAGCTGCGCGGCGACGAGCAGCGGATCGCACTGCGCACGGCGACGCTGCGCGATCGCGAGGCGGAGCTGCAGCGCAGCCTCGAGGCGCTGCGCGCCGAGCTCGGCCCGCTGACCCTCGACCTCGGCGCCGGAGAGGGTGCGCCGGCCCAGCGGGCCCGCAAGCTGGAGGAGGAGCTGACCGAGATCGACGCCGGCCTCTCCACGGCCGTCGACGGCCTCGCCCGCGCACGCTCGTCAGAGACGCCGGAGTCGGCGCGCGAGCAGGCGTTGGGGGCCGTGCGCAGCGGCGCCGAGCGCGTCCTGCGCCACACCCGTAGGGCCGAGGGCCTGCTCGGGGAGCGCCATCGGGAGGCGCTGCGCCAGCGGGTCGCGACCTGCGAGGAGCTCGTCGAGGACGTCGTCGTCACCGTTGCCGCCCTCTCCTCGATGGAGGGGGCGATCCGGGCTCGGGTCGGACAGGTCGAGAGCAGGGTGACCGGCGGCGAGGGCGACGGGGACGAGATCGCCGAGGAGATGAAGGCCTGCTCGCAGCAGGAGTACGAGCTGCAGGCGGCGATGCGAGCTTCTTCGGACAAGCTGACCGCGGCCGAGGTCGAGGCTGCCCACCTCGGCGACCGGCGGGCCGAGGCCGCGAAAGAGCTGGCCACGATCGGGGAGCGCCTGGGCGCCGAGGTCGAGCCGGCGCAGGAACCGCTCAGCGAGGAGGAGCGCGCGGGGATCGATCGCCGCCTGCAGCGCCTCGAGCGCCGCCGCGCCCAGATCGGCCCCGTCAACCCCCTTGCCGAGCGCGAGTACGAGGAGGCTCGTGAGCACGTCGAGTCGCTGCAGGCGCAGCGCGAGGACACCGAGCGGGGCATGCACGAGCTGGAGGCGCTGATCCGCGACATCGATCGAGAGATCGAGCGCGCCTTCGAGGAGACCTTCGAGGCGACCGCCAAGAACTTCGAGGAGATGGTGGAGCACCTCTTCCCGGGTGGCCGTGGCCGCCTGCGGCGGGTCAGCCTGCGCCCGGTTCGCGACGCCGAGGACGCCGAGGCGAGTGGAGCGAGCGGCGAGGATGGGGAGAACGGAGAAGAAGAAGAGGAGGGCGACGGCGAAGCGCGCGAGGAGCTCGGCGTGGAGATCGAGGTCACGCCGGCGGGCAAGTCGACCCGCAAGCTCTCGCTGCTCTCCGGCGGCGAGAAGTCCCTTGTCGCCCTCGCCTTCGTGTTCGCCGTCTTCCTGGCCCGGCCGTGCCCCTTCTACATCCTCGACGAGGTCGAGGCGGCCCTCGACGACGCCAACATCGATCGCTTCCTGCAGCTGATCCGGCGCTTCTCGGACCGCGCCCAGTTCGTCATCGTCACCCACCAGAAACGGACCATGGACGCTGCGGACGTGCTCTACGGCGTGACCATGGGCGGCGACGGCGTGACCAAGGTCGTCTCCCGACGCCTGCCGCGCGAAGTCGAGGAGGGGGAGGCCGGCGGCGCCGGTGCGGAGGCCGGCGTGGATGCCGATTCAGAGGTTGCGGTGGAGGGCGGTTCGGAGGTCGTGGCGGAGGACACTGTCGCCCCGCCCCCTTTCGCGGGTTTTTCCGACGGCGATGACCAGGAGGCCGACGCGGACGAGGACCGTGGCGGCTCCAGTCTGATCGGCGAGTCCTCAGCGACCGCTGCGCAGAGCGGCGCGTCCGACAGCGAAGCAGCCTAAGAGCCTGCCTCAAAGCCGGGCTCCGAAGGCTTCCCACAGCCTTAAGAAAACTGAACGTTGCCGCCGAATGGCCGCCGCTACGCTGTCCTTGGGAAGCAAAGGAGGGAACTCATGGCGCAGCGGCACATGGACAGGCTGACGTCTTTTGACACGTCGTTCCTGGCCAACGAGCGGGCGAACGGCCACATGGCGATCGGCGCCGTGCTGGTATGCGACGGCGAGCCGCCCAGCCAGGAGGATTTCGCCACGCACATCCGCAGCCGTGTGCATCACCTGCCCCGCCTGCGCCAGCGGCTCGCCTTTCCACCGCTGGGGCTGGGGACGCCGTTCTGGGTCGACGACCCGGAGTTCGACCTCGCCAACCACCTGAGCCGGGTGAGCCTGCCCGCGCCGGGGGGAGAGGCGGCGTTTCACGACCTCGTCGGCGAGATCCTCACGCCCCCGCTCGAGCGCTCGCGCCCGCTCTGGCAGCTGGTCATGGTCGAGGGGCTCGAGGGCGGCCGTTTCGCGATCGTCTACAAGACCCACCACGCTCTCGCCGACGGCTTCTCCGCCGTCGACATCGGCAAGCTGCTCTTCGACCCGGAGGCCAACCCGACGCCCTCCCGCGAGGAAGCGCTCTGGAATCCCCAGCAGCCGCCCTCGCGCGGCGCCCTCCTCGCCCGGGCCCTCGCCGGCGTCTGGGCGACGCTGCGGCGAATGACCCGCTGGCTCGGTCGGGCGGCCCGGCGGCCCAGCCGGGCCCGTAAGCGCGCCGCCGACGGCGTCGCCGGTCTCTGGGAGGTGACCTCAGCCTGGTTCAAGCCGGCGCCGAAGGTGCCGTTGAACGTCGAGATCGGGCCCTCCCGCAGCTTCACCTGGGCCGAGTTCCCGCTCGCCGACGTGAAGCGGGTCAAGAACGCGTTCGGGGTCACCGTCAACGACGTGATCCTGGCGACGACCGCCGGCGCCCTGCGGCGCTGGCTGCGCGACCGCGAGGTCCCAACCGACGGGATGGAGCTGAAGGCGCTGGTCCCGGTCTCGGTGCGCACGATCGACGAGGAGGGGGAGCTCGGCAACAAACTGACCGCGATGCGCGGGCCGCTGCCGGTCGGCGCCGTGGACCCGGTCGAGCGGCTGCGGGCCGTGCACGCCGGCATGGATGCGCTCAAGTCCTCAAAGCAGCCGCTGGGCGCCGAGGCGATCTGGGGCCTCAACGACTGGTTCCGCGATTTCGCCCCGCCGCTGCTGCTGCGGCCGACGGCGGCGATCAACTTCTCCACCCGCCTCTTCAACCTCTTGGTGACGAACTTCCCGGGTCCCCAGATCCCCTTCTACGTGCTGGGGCGCGAGGTGACCGGCGTCTTCCCGGTCGGCTTTCTGGCCCGCCGCCACGCGCTGGCGATCGCGATCATCAGCTACAACGGAAAAGTCGGCTTCGGGATCCTCGCCGACCGCGCCGCGATGCCCGACGCCGGTCGGCTCTCCGGCTATCTCGAAGAGGCCGTGGAGGAGCTCGCCGCCGCCGCCCGGGTAGCCTCCGGCGGCGGGAACGACGACGATGGCGACCAGCTGGCAGGAGATATTCGACCTCGGTTCGCGCGCGAGCGCGAACGGCTCGGCGGAGCCTGAGCCCGAGGAGCAGCGCCAGGGCGTCTTCCGCCGCCTGCGCGAGAACCTCTCGAGGAGCCGGCGGGCTCTGGCCGAGGAGCTCTCGGCCAGCTTCTTCGATCGCATCGACGACGAAACCTGGGAACGGCTCGAGGAGGCGCTGATCCTCGCCGACGCCGGCGCCCCGACCACCGCCAAGGTGGTCGAGCGCCTCGAGCACGAGGTCGAGGCGGGCGCCGTCCCGGCTGACGGCGCCGCCGTCCGCGAGCGGCTGATCGAGATCCTCGCCGAGGTCGCCTCCACCGGGCGCGGCCCGATCGACCTCAGCGGCGAGCCGGCGGTGCTGCTGATGGTGGGCGTCAACGGAACAGGCAAGACGACCACGATCGGCAAGGTCGCCTGGCATCTCTCCAAAGAGCTCGGTCTCTCGGTCCTGCTGGCCGCCGGGGACACCTACCGCGCCGCCGCCTCCGAGCAGCTCGACAAGTGGGCCGAGCGGGCCGGCGTCGAACTGGTCGGCTCGACCTCCGGCGGCGATCCGGGAGCCGTCGCCTTCGATGCGATCACGGCGGCTCGGGCCCGCAACGTCGACGTCGTGATCGTCGACACCGCCGGGCGCCTCCATACGCAGGGCGACCTGATGGACGAGCTGGGGAAGGTGCGGCGGGTGATCGCGAAGCAGGTCCCCGGCGCCCCGCACGAGACCCTGATCGTGATCGACGCCACCACCGGGCAGAACGGCCTTCGCCAGGCGAAGGTCTTCGCCGAGGCCGTCGACGTCGACGGCGTCGTGCTCACCAAGCTCGACGGCACCGCCAAGGGGGGCATCGTCCTCGCGATCGCCTCCGAGTTGGGAATCCCCGTGAAACTGATCGGGACGGGCGAGTCGCTCGAGGACCTGCGCCCCTTCGACCCCGCCGATTTCGCCCGCGCCCTGCTCTCCGAGTAGCGGCTGACGCCACCGCGCGCGCCCGCCGCACACGCGGGTCTCGAGGCAGCCTCTAAGCTGGTCTGCCGTGTTCGACCAGCTTTCAGAACGTCTGCAGGCGACGCTCTCGGATGTCCGCTCGCGCGGCAAGCTGACCGAGGCCGACGTCGACTCCGCGATGCGCGAGATCCGCCTCGCCCTGCTCGAGGCGGACGTCAACTTCAAAGTCGTCAAGAGCTTCACCGCGGCGCTGAAGGAGCGCTGTCTGGAGGCGGAGGTCCTGGGGAGCCTCAATCCCGGCCAGCAGGTCGTCAAGATCGTCGACGAGGAGCTGACCGCTCTGATGGGTGGGGTGGGCAGCGAGCTCGCCTTCGCCGCCAACGGCCCGACCGTGATCCTGATGGCCGGCCTGCAGGGTTCCGGTAAGACCACAGCCTGCGCGAAGCTGGCCCACTACTTCGCCAAGGACGGCAAGGACGTCGCCCTGGCCGCCTGCGACGTCTACCGGCCGGCCGCGATCGAGCAGCTGGTTTCGATCGGGGAGCGGGCCGGAGCGCACGTCTACCAGCAGGGCGCCGACAGCGACCCGGTTGAGATTGCGGCCTGGGCGCTCGACCGCGCTCGCGAAGAGCGCCGCGACGTCCTCATCGTCGACACCGCCGGCCGCCTGCACATCGATGAGGACCTGATGGCCGAGCTCGCGCGCATCCGCAAGCGCACCAAGCCCCACGACGTCCTGCTGGTCGTCGACGCGATGACCGGCCAGGACGCCGTCGGAGTGGCCGAGTCCTTCGCCGAGGTGGCGGAGTTCGACGGCATCGTGATGACCAAGCTCGACGGGGACGCTCGCGGCGGCGCCGCGCTCTCGGTCAAGGCGGTCACCGGCAAGCCGATCATGTTCGCCTCCACCGGCGAGAAGCTGCCCGACTTCGACCGCTTCCATCCCGAGCGGATGGCCTCGCGGATCCTCGGCATGGGCGATGTCCTCAGCCTGATCGAGAAAGCCGAGCAGGAGGTCGATCAGCGCCAGACCGAAGACCTGCAGAAGAAACTGGAAAGCGACAGCTTCACGCTGGAGGATTTACTCAAGCAGATGCGCCAGGTCCGCAAACTGGGCCCGCTGAGCAGCCTGCTCGGAATGATGCCTGGCATGGGGGCGATGAAACAGATCAAGAACGCCGACGTGAGCGAGGGGGAGCTGGACCGGGTCGAGGCGATCATCCTTTCGATGACCCCCGCGGAGCGAGCCGACCCATCGCTGATCAACGGCTCGCGCCGCAAGCGGATCGCCAACGGCTCGGGGACGAAAATCCAGCAGGTCAAGCAGCTGATCAAGCAGTTCGAGCAGATGCGCAAGATGATGCGGCAGATGGTCTCCGGCAAGATCCCGAACGCCCAGCAGCTGGCGCAGACGACCTCCGAGGTGCAGCGTCCAAGGGTCCGCAGGCGCTAGTTACGCCTTTCGAGGGCGCTTTCTGTACCCTCATGCGTCCCATGGCCGTAAGGATCAGACTCAGAAGGGTGGGTTCGAAGAAGAACCCGATCTGGCGCATCGTCGTCGCCGACAAACGCTCGCCGCGTGACGGGCGCACGATCGAGACGATCGGCCGCTACAACCCGCAGACCGAGCCCTCGACGATCGAGCTCGACGAGGAGCGCGCGCGCCACTGGCTGGAGCACGGCGCCCAGCCGTCGGAGTCCGTCGCCAACCTGCTGCGCGCCAAGGGCATCGCCGCCTCCGGCAGCTAGGCGCTGGGCAAGGCATGACTGAGCTGCTGGAGTTCCTCGTCGGAGCGCTCGTCGAGGATCCCGGAGCCGTGGTTGTGGAGGAGCTCGAAGAGGACGGCGACCTCGTCTACGAGATCACCGTCGCCGAGGACGATCGGGGCCGGGTGATCGGCAAACACGGGCGCGTGGCGAACGCGATCCGCACCGTCGCCAAGGCCGCCGCCGTGCGAATGGACCGGCGAGTGATCGTCGACATCCTGGACTGAGATGCATTCCGCCGCCTGCTCCGCTTCGCGTCCGCGGGCGGCGGCTATCGCCAGATCAGCGCCGCTCGCAAATATCAATTCGTGATGCTCGCTAATTGGTGATTCTGGCCGCCGGCCTACGAACTGAACCGTTCACACTGCTTCAAGCCCCTTTATGAGACTCGACATCTTCACGCTCTTCCCCGAGGCCTTCGACTGGTTCCAGTCCCAGCGCTCGGTGCAGAACTCACTCAACCAGGGCAACGAGCTGCGCTTCTTCAACTACCGCGACACCACTCCGCTGGGGGCGGGCCAGGTCGATGACGCGCCCTACGGGGGCGGCGCCGGCATGGTGTTGCGGGTCGACGTAGTCGATGCCGCGCTGCAGGCCGCCTATTCGAGCGGGGAGGCGCCCAGGGTCGTGCTGCTCTCGCCGACCGGCCGCCTGCTCGACGACGCCCTCGCCGACGAGCTCACCGCGGAGCCTCACGTGGCGCTTCTTTGCGGCCGCTACGAGGGGTTCGACGAGCGCGTCCACGAGCACTTCGCCGACGACGAGGTCTCGATCGGCCGCTACGTGCTCGCGGGTGGCGAGCTGCCGGCGATGGTGCTGGCCGACGTCGTGATGCGGAAGCTTCCCGGTGCTCTCGGCCACGAGCACAGTGCGGTCGAGGAGTCCTTCAGCCAGCTGCTCGAGGGGGCGCCCGAGTACCCCCACTACACCCGCCCGGCCAGCTACCGCGGCTGGCAGGTGCCCGACGTTCTGGTCTCGGGCGATCACGAGCGAGTGCGGCGCTGGCGGGCAGAGCAGAGCCAGGCACGCGCCGAAGAATTCGAATCCGGCTCCGAGTAGCTACCATTCCGCCACCGCGCGGACCTCGAGTTGACGTGTCCGGCGGTTTTTTCTCGCCGGTGCGCTGGCAGCGGCCAACGAGATTCGTGACTTGACCAGCGCCAGCGAGCGAAGCCCGAAGGGAATGCAATGAGCAGCGTCATCGACAGCATCGAGCGTGATCAGCTGAAGAAGGGCCTGCCAAGCTTCGACCCCGGCGATCGAGTGCGCGTGCACTTCCAGGTCATCGAGGGAAGCCGCCGCCGCACCCAGGTCTTCGAGGGCGTCGTTCTGCGCCGCCAGGGGTCAGGCGCCCGCGAGACGTTCACGGTGCGCAAACAGTCTTTTGGCGTCGGCGTGGAGCGGACGTTCCCGCTGCACTCGCCGAAGATCGAGAAACTCGAGATCGCCGCGCGCGGGGCCGTGCGCCGCGCCAAGCTCTACTACCTGCGCGGCCGGATCGGCAAGGCGGCCAGGGTTGCCGAGCGCCGTTGGGGGATCGACGAGGACCTGGTCTCGACGGCGTCCCCCGCGGCTGAGCCGGAGGCCGTGGACGCCGAGGGCGTCACCCAGGCCGAGGTCGAGCAGAGCGAGGCGCCGGAGGGCGCCGTGGTCGAGGCTGACGGCGAGGCTGCCGAGACTGCAGAGGGCGAGGCCGCTGAGGCCGCCGAGGGCGAGACCGCTGAGGCTGACGGCGACGCCGCCGAGACTGCAGAGGTATCCGAGGACGCCGAGGAGGCTCCCAGCGAGGAGGCCTCCAGCGCAGAGACGGCCGCCGAGGAGGATCAGGAGCAGGAGACCCCGGTCGCCGAGGCCGAGGAGGAGACCGGCGCGGAGGAGCAGCCGGATGCCAAGGCTGACGATTCCGGCGAGGAATCGGACTGAGCCGGGTCCCTAAACCGGAGAGCCCGCTCGGCGGCCTGGTCGAGCTGGCCGTCATCGTCGGGCTCGCCATCCTCCTGGCCCTTGGGATTCAGGCCTGGATAGTCAAGCCCTACCAGATCCCCTCCGGCTCGATGGAGCCGACCCTCGATATCGGCCAGCGGGTCCTGGTCAATCGCTTCCTCTACCACTTCACCGACCCGTCGGTCGGCGACGTGATCGTCTTCCATCCCCCCGTGGGCTCCGAATCCTCGCCTCAGTGCGGGGCGGTCACAAAAGCGGGTGAACCCTGCCCGAAGCCGACCGCTGAGGAGTCCTCAGAAAACTACGTCAAGCGCCTCGTCGCCGGTCCCGGAGATCGGGTCAAGATCATCAGCGGCCGGGCGATCGTGAACGGGAAGCTCAACCATGCCGCGAACGGCGCCGCGGAAAACGAGCTCGTCGAACGCGACTGCGGCAAGCTGCCGCCACGCTCGCAATGGAAGGACGTTCAGCCATCCGTTCCCTGCAATTTCCCGGATTCGATCGTTGTTCCCCCTGATCACTACTTCATGATGGGCGACAACCGTGCCAACAGCACAGACAGCCGGTTCTGGGGACCAATTCCCCGCGAATGGATCATCGGCAAGGCCTTCGCCACCTACTGGCCGCCAAACCGGGTCGGGCTCCTCTAAAAAAATCAGGCAGCGTCAGCTCGCCCGGACCAAGCGCCTCTTCGCCTTCGATCGCGGGCTGGACAGCCGCTTCGTGGCGGGCGCCGATGAGGCTGGTCGCGGTTGCCTGGCCGGGCCCCTGGTCGCCGCCGCGGTGCTGATCGACTACGAGACGCTGTCGCACAGCGACCGCCGGGCCCTCGCCGGCCTGCACGATTCCAAGCAGATGACCGCCGAGCGGCGGGTCGAGCTGTATCCGGCGGTCCTGCGTGCGGCCAGCCGCGCCAGCATCGTCATTCGCTGTGTGCGGGGAATCGACTCGCGGGGACTGCACGTGACCAACATCGAGGCCCTCTCGAGCGCCCTCGAGCGTGTGCGGCCGGACGAGCGGACGGCCTGCCTGGTCGACGGCTTCTCGCTGCGCGATTGCCGGGTTCCCCACCGCGCGGTGGTGGAAGGCGACGGGACGAGCGCCGCGATCGCGGCCGCCTCGGTGCTGGCCAAGGTGACCAGGGATCGCTACATGCACGGCGCCGGCCGGGAGCATCCCGGCTGGGGATTCGAGGAGCACGTCGGCTACTCGACGCCAGAGCATCGCGAGGCGATCGAGCGGATCGGGATCTCTCCGCTGCACCGGCGCTCCTTCCAGTCCGTCGCCTACTCGCAGTTGCAGCTCGCCGGTTAGCGGCCGCCTCCCGGGGCAGCGCCCCGGGCACCTAGAACGCGTTCGGGATGTGCTCCACCTCGGTCAGGGAGCCGTTGCGGTCGAAGCTGACCCCGGCGACGTCGAAGCGGACCTCGGCATAGCGCGGCCCGTCCCGGTGCTCCGCCATCCAGGCGGTGGCCAGCCGGCGGATGCGCTGCTGCTTGCGGGGGCCGACGGAGATGACGGGCCGCTCCGGCCCTGCCGCCGCGCCTTCCCGTCCCGCCTTGACCTCGATGAAGACGAGCGTCATGCCGTCCATGGCGACGATGTCGAGCTCGCCGAAGCGTGTGCGGGCATTGCGGGAGAGGATCCGCCAGCCTTTGCCAGACAGCCAGCGGGCGACGATGTCCTCGGCTCTCCTGCCCATCCTCAGGCGTGTAGTCGTCATGTCGCCGCAGGCTAGGACGGCCCGACGCGCCGGTTGCGCGCCAGAAGTGTCGATTTCCTGACATCCAGCGCGCCACACGTAAAACGGCGGGGCCTAGCGTCGTCCTAGTGCTGGCGACGGCTCAAACCTTCACTCTCGACGGCATCTCGGCGCGCCCGGTTCGGGTCGAGGTGGACGTCCACCGCGGGCTTCCCGCGTTCTCGATCGTGGGCCTCCCCGACACCGCTGTGCGGGAGGCCCGTGAGCGGGTGCGGGCCGCGCTGGTCAACTGCGGTTTCGAGTTCCCGCTGCGGCGGATCGTCGCCAACCTGGCCCCGGCAAGCCTTCGCAAGGCCGGCCCGGGCATGGACCTGGCGATCGCGGCGGCGCTTCTGACGGCCTCCGATCAGCTGCGCTGGGAGGGGCTGTCGCGACTGGCGATGGTCGGCGAGCTGGCGCTCGACGGCGCCGTTCGGCCGGTCTCCGGCGTGCTTGCGATCGCCGAGGCCGCGCGCCGCCATGGCGCCCAGGCGGTGCTCGTCCCGGCCGAGAACGGGCCCGAGGCCGCGTTGGCGGGTGAGATCGAGGTGATCGGCGTCGACAGCCTCGGCCAGCTGCAGGCGCTGGCCAGCGGGGACCGCCCCCCGCGGCCGCAGGCCCCGCCGCTTCGCCCCGCGGCGAGCGGCAGCACGCCAGACCTGGCCGACCTCC
>DASSTR010000009.1:0-2793 GCA_035707825.1 Solirubrobacterales bacterium | reverse complement strand
GACCGTGATGTTCGGCCACATCGAGGAGCCGCGCGAGTTGGCACGCCACATGCGCGTCGTCCGCGCCCTGCAGGAGCGGACCGGAGGCATCACCGAGTTCGTCCCGCTCAGCTTCATCCCCTTCAACACGATGCTCGGCCGTACGCACGGGATCGAGGAGATCTCACGGGACGAGAACCTCAAGCACACGGCCGCCTTTCGTCTCGCGCTGGGCAAGACGATCCCCAACCTGCAGGCGAGCTGGGTGAAGATGGGCCTCGATGCCGCCACCGAGGCGCTTCGCTGGGGTGTGAACGACCTCGGCGGCACGCTGATGGAGGAGAACATCTCGCGCATGGCCGGCTCCCAGCACGGGGTGCGCCTGGAGCCCGAACAGCTGATCGAGGCGGCGAGGGCCGCTGGGCGGACGCCCGCCCAGCGTACGACGCTCTACGAGATCGTCGAGACCTACTAGCTCCCGCCGGCCCCGGCTGGGTCTTCGCGCTGGCCCCGGGCGGTCGGAACGCGCAAGATGTGGACATGCGCGCGATGGTTTTGGAGCGGCAGTGTGAGCCTCTGCGATCGGTGGAGCTGCCCGAGCCCGAGCCGGGCGCCGGAGAGTTGCTGATTGCGGTCTCGACCTGCGGTGTCTGCCGCACCGACCTGCACATCCTCGACGGCGATCTCGACAAGCCAAAGCTGCCGCTCGTTCCGGGGCACCAGATAGTCGGCGAGGTCGTCGGCGTCGGCCCGGGGACTGAGGCGGCGCCGGAGGGGGAGGCGTCGCGATCCTTCGAGTCCGGCGACCGCGTCGGGGTGCCGTGGCTGGGCTGGACCTGTGGCGAATGCCGCTACTGCCGTGACGGCCGCGAGAACCTCTGCGACCGGGCGCGCTTCACGGGCTATGACATCGACGGCGGCTACGCGGAGCTTGCCGTCGCCGACGCGCGCTTCTGCTTTCCTCTCCCAGGGGGGTATCCGGACCTGCAGGCGGCGCCGCTGCTTTGCGCCGGCCTGATCGGATTCCGCGCCCTGCGCCTGGTCGGCGACGCCGAGCGGCTCGGCCTCTACGGCTTCGGGGCCTCGGCCCACATCCTCTGCCAGGTCGCCGCCCACGAAGGGCGCCGCGTCTTCGCCTTCACCAAAGAGGGGGACGGAGAGGGCCAGGAGCTCGCCCGTGAGCTGGGCGCCCAGTGGGCCGGCTCCTCTGCCGAGAGCCCTCCCGAGGAGCTCGACGGCGCGATCGTCTTCGCTCCGGTCGGAGCCCTGATGCCGGCCGCGCTGCGCGCCAGCGCCAAGGGAGCGAGGGTGATCAGCGCCGGCATCCACATGAGCGAGATTCCGGCCTTCCCCTACGAGGTCCTTTGGGGCGAGCGCATGCTCGGCTCGGTCGCCAACCTGACCCGCCGCGACGGCGAGGAGTTCCTGGCCCTGGCGCCCCAGGTGCCTGTGCGCACGGAGGTCACGGCCTATCCCCTCAGCCGCGCCAACGAGGCTCTCGACGACCTGCGCAGCGGCCGCCTACATGGCGCCGCGGTCCTCGATGTGGCTGGCTCCCGCGGCCGAATGTCGGACCAAAAATGAGGTTGCGCTTCAAATCGTTTCCGCCAAAGATGCAAGGGCGAGCAGAGGGTCTCGACTGAGCCGGCAGGCGTCGAGATTCCGGGGGGCCAACGGAACGGAGAGGAGCCCCCATGCAGTCACGCCGCCGGCACCCGGCGATATCGGCAGCCGAACGACGCAACGCCCACTTTCGACGGCTGAGGCCGCCGAGGCCGCCGGCGCCGCGAGCCGCGTTTGCACTGCTCGGCTCGCTGGCGCTTCTCTTCGCCGTCTGGCTGTCGGGTGGCAGCGCCTCCGCCGCACCCGCCTGCAAGTCCTCGCAGAAGACGAACGCCAGCGGCACCGTCGTCTACGGGGGTCCCTGCGCGGATCAGATCGTCATCACGTCCCCGCTGGTCGAAACGGTCTATGCCGGCGAAGGCGACGACGTCGTCTACGCGACCGCCGGCGTCGAGGAGATCTTCGCGGGGGAAGGCGATGACGTGATCTACGGGGAACCGCCGGCAGAAGAAGCGGTCGGCATCAGCTACGAAAGCGCCTCCACGGGCGAAGCCGGGGCGCTCACGAGCCGCCTCGATGGCCTTCGCCGTTTCGTGAAGACGACGGAAACCGCCACCGACGAAATGCAGTGCTCGGGCTCCTGTTACGGCGGCGACGGCAATCAGGAGATCTTCGGCGGCCCGGGTGGCGACGAAATCTTCGGCGAGCGCGGCAACGACACCCTGCACGGTGAAGGCGGCCCCGACAAGCTCTACGGCGGCATCGGAGATGACGTCGCCTTCGGGGATGACGGGACCGACCTCTTGAGCGGCGGCCTCGGCACCGACACGCTCGACGGCAAGGAAGGCAACGACACCGTGCGCGGCGAGGGCACCGTCGACGTCCTCAGGGACAGCGGCAGCAAATCGGACACCGACACGATCAGCTTCGCGACCGCGGTCACACCCGGCTTTCACGGATTCATCCCCGCCAGGGGGTTCCCCGCCGACGCCGACGGCGAAGAGCGCGGTGTCGAAGTGCGCCTTGACGGCGCGCCCGCCGGCTGCGGCGTGCAGTCCTGCAACAACGACGCCCGCTATGGCGGCGGCGGCGACGAGATATCGGTCGCCGGCTTCGAGAACGTGTTCGGCTCCCCCTTCGCGGATCGAATTGTCGGCTCTTCGGCGGCCAATCGGATCGACGGGGGCGGCGGCGCCGACGTGATCGAAGGCGGCGGGGGCGACGATCGCCTCTTCGGCGGCGCCGACGGCG
>DASSTR010000008.1:0-3729 GCA_035707825.1 Solirubrobacterales bacterium | reverse complement strand
TTCCCTCCTGGCATCGATGTCCACGTTGGAGATCGATGCAGACAGGAAATTCCCCACTGGGGAGCCCGGACTCGAACCGGGATAGCGGGCTCCAAAGGCCCGAGGCTTGCCATTAGCCGACTCCCCAACACCCGGAAGCTTAGGCCCTAATCCTCGGTCGTCCGCGACACCTTCCCGCCCTTCGCCCCCGGCTCCAAGGCCGGCCCGCGCGGGGAGGCGATGCCGAGGACGCGCATCGCTTTGAGGCCGAGGCCGAGCTTCTCGCGGCCCTCGGTGGAGGAGACGTCGTGGCCGCAGAGCTCGCGTACGCGCTCGAGGCGGTAGCGGATCGTGTGGCGGTGGGTGAAGAGCTGTTTGGCGGTGGCGGCGACGTTGCCGTCGTTGTCGAGATAGGCCTCGACGGTGGCGACCAGCTCGGTCTCGTACTGCTCGTCGTAGGTTGAGAGCGGCTCGATCGTCTCGGCATAGAAGCGCTCCAGCTCGCGCGGGTCCTCGCTCATCGCCGGCAGCAGCAGGCGGTAGGAGCCGGTGTCCTCGAAGGCGAGCAGGGGCCTGCCCTCGGCCTCGCCGACGTTGACCGCCAGGCGCGCCTCGCTGCCCGAGCGGTAGAGGTCGACCGGATCGGCCGCCCGGCGGCTGCGGCCGACCGTGACGTGAAAGCCCCCCAGGCCGTCGTCCAGCTCGCGAACCAGCCCGGTCGCGGCCCGTGCCAGCCGCTCGTCGTCCTCGGCGGGGACGATCACCGCCACGTCGACCATGGCGTCGCCGCCCTCCGCGCTCGCCAGCGAGCCGGGAGCGAGAGAGCGCAGCGCCCGCATGGTCAGCGTCAGGACCCGCGCCCGCCACTCGCCGGTCTGCGCCGCCCGCGGGGCCGCCCGCACGAGCAGCACCCCGGCGCCCGGCTCCAGGTCCGAGCCGAGCTCGGCCGCGCGGGCGACGATGTCGCCGCGGTCGGTGACCTCGCGGGCCAGGACCGCGGCCACGAACGCCCCCGCCATCTCCTCGCTCTCCCACTCCGGAGAGCGCGAGCGCTCCAGCTCCAGGGCCAGCAGCGTGGTCACCATCCGCGCGATCGCCGGGTCGGGAGCGGTCTTGCCGCGGTAGCGCAGCTCCCCCACGACGCTGTCGGCGACCCGCAGCTCGACCGTGGTCACGTCCTCACCACCGGCGAGGAGCTTCTGCTCCTGGTCCGAAGACGCGCCGGCCACGGCGAGCACCGCGCTGGAGCGATCGATCAGCGCCACGCTTGCCTGCAGGACTTTGGCCGCCGCCCGCGCCACCGCGGGCAGGCCGGCGCCCGACTCGACCGCTTCGGCGAGCGCGTCGAGCAAGCCGCCCGACTCGAGGCCCGCCGGCGCCTGCTGTCCTTTGGAAGTCGCGGACATCGGCCCATTATCCAGACAGCAAGGGAGATCCCGGCCCGCCGAGCGGGGGACGCTCAGTTGAAGAAGCTGGCGATGTCGTTGTAGTAGTAGACGACCGCGAGGCCGATGACCACGCCGGTCAGGATCAACGCGGCGAGGACGAAGAGGGAGAGGAAGCCGGCTGCCGCCTTCTCCCAGATGCGACCGAACGAGCTCAGCGCCGGCATCAGGATCAAACCGATGAAAGTGGCAAGGGTGATCAGCCCGGCGACGCCGAACAGCACGTACTCATCTTGGATCTTCTGCAGCGCCAGCGGCAGCGACATCGCCCGCATTGTGGCGCAACGCCGAGATGACCAGCGCAATCGCTGCCGTGAGCGAGAAGGCCGCCGCGCCCAGCGACCAGCCCGCGCTCACGTCGCTCAGGTAGTGGACCCCGAGGTAGACGCGTGAGAGGCCGACCAACGCGGTGAGGACGATGCCGCCCACCACGACGAGGGCGCCGCGGGTCATCCCCGGCCGCAGGCGCATCACGATCGTCACCGCCAGCCAAACGTAAAAGGTCGCGTAGGCGGCGTGGGCGCTGGGGAACGAAGAGCCGGAGACATCGACCAGCCCTCCCGCCGGCCGGGGGCGGTCGACGGCGTCCTTGAGCTCGTGCACGCCGATCAGCACGAGCGCCATCCCGCTCGCCAGCACGCAGAGCTCGGTCCAGTGCCGCCGCGCCGCGAGCAGGATTCCGCAGAGAACCGCCAGGGGCACGACAAGCACCGCCGAGCCCAGGTGAGTGAAGGCCTTGGCGATGTCGACCAGCCACTCGACGCGGAGGCTTTCGGCCAGGTCGATCGCGGTCTGGTCCCCCGGAGTCGGGCCGGGGTCGCCGCTCACGGTCACCGTGTAGGAGACGAGCAGGAAGGAGGCCACCGAGAAGATCGCCATCAACGAGGTGAACTCGAGGCCGAAGGTGCCACCCGGAGTGACGCGCTCCCAGAGGAAGCGAAGCTGGGGACGGAACCGCCGCCCCGTCAGCACCAGCCAGCGGGTCGGGGCGCGGCCTTCCATCCAGCGCACGGCGGCGCGGCGGTTGTCCTCGACGCGGAAGTGCCGGACCGCGAAGACGAGGCCGGCGACGACGACGATCAGCGTGCCGAGCAGGAACGCCCCTTTGCCGGCGTACTTGGCGGCGGTGTCGATGCTGCGCGAGAAGAAGTAGCCGACCAGGATGTGCGCCGTTGCCCAGAGCCCGGTGCCGAGGATGCTGTAGGGGACGAAGGCGCGGTAGCGCATGCCGGAGCTGCCGGCGATGAAGGGAGCGAAGGCGCGCACGAGGCTGACGAAACGGCCGATGAAGATCGTCTTGCCGCCGTGGCGTTCGAAGTAGTCCTCGACTTTCTCGAAGCGCTCGTGGCCGATCCCGAAGCGGGGGCCGTGGCGCAGCACGAAATCGCGCCCGAGCCGGCGACCGATGAAGAAGCTGGTCGTGTCCCCCGCCCAGGCCGAGAACCAGGCGATCGCGATCAGCAGGTAGATGCTGATCGCCCCCTGCCCGGCGACCGCGCCGCCCAGCAGCATCACCGTCTCGCCGGGGACGACCAGGCCGACGAAGGCCCCGGTCTCGGCGAAGGCGAAGACGCCGACGATCAGATAGGTCCACGAGCCGAGCGCGTTCGAGAAGTCTTCGAGGAGCCCCTGCAGGTCGAGGCTGCCGAGCTCACGGCTGATCAGGTAGTAGCCGCCCGCGATCACGGCGGCGACGACCGCCGCGACGATCTTTTTGCGCCTGCTCCACTCCTCCCCGCCCAGCATCAGGCCGCCCTCCCCGCTTCGCAGACGATCGCGTCATCGCGCCCGAGCGCGTCGGCGGCCTCGTGCGCCTGCGCCAGGGTCGGGAAGAGGCCGAACGTGGTCGGGCCGGAGCCCGTGAGCAGAGCGACCGGCGCCCCCGCGGCCCGCAGCGCGTCGAGCGCCTCCCCGATCCGCGGCCGCAGCGAGCGCGCGGCCGGTTCGAGGTCGTTGGCGAGCAGGCCGGCGTAGGCGAGCGGCGAGGCGCCGGAGCCGGCCGCCTCGCGCAGCGCTTCCTCGACCTCGCGCAGCTCGACCTTGCCGCGGCCGAGCCGCATCCGGTCGGCCTCCTCGAACACCGCCGCGGTGCTGAGCCCCCCTCCGTCCGGCAGCAGCACCACGGCGTGGGGCGCCGGGTCCGGCAGCCGCTCCACGGCCTCGCCCGCGCCGGCGACGAGCGAGAGGGCGGGCACCAGCTGCGAGGGGACGTCGGCGCCCAGCTCGAGCGCCAGCTCCGGCAGGTCGCCGACATCGCCGCCGGCGAGGCGCAGGATCGCCGCGGCGTCGGCGCTGCCGCCGCCGA
>DASSTR010000007.1:0-11736 GCA_035707825.1 Solirubrobacterales bacterium | reverse complement strand
CGTCTCCTCGTCGAGGCGGCCAAGCTCCATCCGCGACACCGCGGCAGCGGCCGCCGCGATCGCGCTGCTGCCGTCCTCGGGCCTCAGCCCGGCGTGGGCCTCGACTCCGACGAAGTCGGCGCGGATCTTCTGCTGGGTCGGGGTCACGACGACCACCTCGCCCACCGCCCCGGCGTGGTCGAGGACGAAGCCGCACTCGGAGCGCAGCGCTTTGGTGTCGAAGGCCTTTGCCCCCCGCAGCCCCTGCTCCTCGGCCACGGTGAGCAGCAGCTCGATCCCGATCGGGGGCGGCTCCCCCGCATGGCGGGCAACGAGCTCCATCAACACCGCGACGGCGGCCTTGTTGTCGGCGCCCAGGATCGTCTCGCCTCGGCTGCGAAAGACGCCGTCGCTGTCGACGACCTCGATCTGGCCGTGATGGGGAACGGTGTCGAGGTGGGCGCAGAACATCAACCAGCGGTCCGAGCGCCCGGGAAGCCGGGCGAGGAGGTTGCCCGCGCCGGCTCCGGCCGGCTCGGCGGCATCGTCCTCGGTCACCTCCAGGCCCAACGCCCGCAGCTCGGCCCCGACCGTATCGGCGACCTCACGCTCCTCCCCCGTCGGGCTGCGGATCTCGCAGAGCCGAACGAAGGTCTCATGCAGCCTCTCCACGGAGGGAAGGCTATCCCGGCCGGGCCGGTGCGGCCTCGCGCATGGAAGCGGCCGTCAGCGGCGCGTCCGAACCGGCGCTCAGCTGGTGTGGCGGATGCCGATGTCGCTGCCCTGCGCCGCGTCCGCCTCTTCCAGGTCGCCGCCGTCGGCGGGCTGCTCACCTGCATGCCGCGCCGCCGCGCCGACGAACTCACGGAAGAGCGGCTCAGGCCGGTTCGGGCGGGAGTTGAACTCGGGGTGGAACTGCGAGGCGACGAAGAACGGGTGGTCCGGCAGCTCGACCATCTCGACCAGGCGCTCGTCCGGCGAGGTCCCGCCGCAGACCAGGCCCTCCTCCTCGAGGCGGCGGCGCAGCTGGATGTTCACCTCGAAACGATGCCGGTGGCGCTTGTAGATGACCGCCTCGCCGAAGATCTCGCGGGCGCGCGTGCCCTCGTGGAGTTTCACCGGGTCGGCGCCGAGCCGCATCGTGCCGCCCATCTCGGAGACTTCCTTCTGCTCGGGCAGCAGGTCGACCACCGGGAACGGCGTCTCGGGGTCGAACTCCGCGGAGTTGGCTCCCTCCATGCCGGCCACCGAGCGGGCGAACTCGACCACGGCGATCTGCATCCCCAGGCAGATGCCCAGATAGGGGATCGAGCGTTCGCGCGCGATCCGCGCCGCGGCGACCTTGCCCTCGATGCCGCGCTCGCCGAAACCGCCGGGAATGAGGATGCCGTCGACGCCCTCGAGGCGATCGGAGTCGAAGTCCTCCGAATCGATCAGCTCCACGTCCACCTCGACCCCGTGGTGGATGCCGCCGTGCTCGAGCGCCTCGATCACAGACTTGTAGGCATCGGCCAGCTGCACGTACTTGCCGACCAGCGCGATCCGCACCCTGCCCGCCGCTTCGTCGGCGCGGCGCACCATCGCCTCCCACTCGCCGAGGTCCGGCGCCGGCGCCTCGAGGCCAAAGTGGTCGAGGACCAGGTCGTCGACCCCCTCGGCGCGGAAGACGAGCGGCACCTTGTAGATGTTGTCGACGTCGTGAGCGGAGACGACCGCGTCGACGGGAAGGCTTGCGAAGAGGGCGATCTTCTCGCGGATCTCCTGGCCCAGACGGCCCTCGGAGCGGCAGACCAGCGCGTGCGGCTGGATGCCGATGCGGCGCAGCTCATTGACCGAATGCTGGGTCGGCTTCGTCTTCAGTTCCCCCGCGTGCCCCACATAAGGGACCAGGGTCAGGTGGACGAACATGCTCCGCTTGGCGCCCAGATCGGTGTAGAGCTGGCGAATCGACTCCAGGAAGGGCAGCGACTCGATGTCGCCGACGGTGCCGCCGATCTCGGTGATCACGAAGTCGACCGACTGCGACTCGGCGACGATCAGGATCCGGTTCTTGATCTCGTTGGTGATGTGGGGGATCACCTGGACCGTGGCGCCGAGGTAATCGCCGCGGCGCTCGCGCTTGATCACCGTGTTGTAGACCGAGCCCGCGGTGACGTTGGAGGCGCGCGAGGTGTTCTCGTCGGTGAAGCGCTCGTAGTGGCCGAGGTCGAGGTCGGTCTCGGCCCCGTCCTCGGTAACGAAGACCTCGCCGTGCTGGAACGGGCTCATCGTCCCCGGGTCGACGTTGATGTAGGGGTCGAACTTCTGCAGCTGGACCCGGTAGCCGCGTGAGACGAGCAGGCGCCCGATCGAGGCTGCGGTGATCCCCTTGCCGAGAGCCGAGACCACTCCGCCGGTGACGAATATGAAGCGGGTTTCTCCTGTTCCGGCTCGATTCATGCTCTGCCGAGCGAGTCTAGCCAGCGCAGTGGCGGAAGGGTGTCAATCGTCTGTGAAATAGATCGCAACTCGCCGTAGATCGTCAGCGCGGCGACGATCGCGAGGGCGATCAGCCGGCCGTCCTCGCCCAGCGTGGACAGCAGCCAGACCCCCGCGATCGCCCCGATCAGGTTGGACCCGGTATCGCCGAGCATCGCCCGCTCGCGCAGGGTGAACCAGAAGCCGACAAGGACGGGACCGAGGAAGATCCCCAGCAATTCGACCGGCGCGAGGGTCCAGGCGCCGGCGCAGAGACCGACCCCCAGCAGGACCAGCCCCTTCTCGGCTCGCCCCGGCCGCAGGTCGAGCAGGTTGCCCAAGTTGGTGGCGAGGATCAGCAGCGCCACGTCGGCCAGGTAGCGCCAGGATTCGAGGCCCCGTCCGGAGACGACGTAGGCCGCGAGGGCGAGAGCGCCGATCGCCTTGATCGCCCCGGTCGATAGCCGCCCTTCGCGCAGGGCGCGCGTGTGCCCGCGCCAGCCACGCGGCGCCGACGCCGCTTCTTCGCGGCCCAGCGAATCGTCGAGGAAGCCCAGGAAGGCAACCCCGAGCAGGTAGGGCATCCAGCGGTGCAGTTCCGGGTCGAGCAGGTTGAGGTCGCCCCGATCGTCCAGAAAGGCCAGCGGGCCCAGCGCCACCAGGGCGGCCGTGGCCAGCACGGCGCCGAGGGGAAAGGCCAGGCGCAGGCGCCGGTAGTTCTGCCGCACCAGGCCGGCGTCGAGCAGTCCCCGCACCCCCGGCGGCACGACCAGCAGGCCCACCCCCACCCCGACCGGGAAACCGATCCAGTCCATCCTCAGCCCTGCTCCGGCGGCGAGAGAAGATCGGGCAGCAGCCGGTCGGCGCTGCCCTTGACTCCGAAGCTGCCCTCGACGCCGAGCAGCGCGAAGACGGTGGAGAGCTGTCCCGCCACGAGGTCCACGTCGTCGACGCTGGCGAGGTCGTTGCCGCGGAAGAAGGAGACCGAAGAGCTGTCCGCATTCGAGCTCTCAACGCCCACGGCCGGGGCGCGGGTGGCGACGACGCCGCGCATCATCCCCGTCTCCAGCTGGGTGGCCGAGGCGCGCTGCACGCTCCCCATCTCTTCGGGCTGGTTGCGGACGACGATCACTCCGTCGAGGCCGCGGAAGTTGCCGCTGGCGCGCGAGAAGAGGCGGCTGCGCACCCGGTTGAGCAGGGTGCCGCCCTTGACCAGCTGCCTCCCCAGCCCGGTGCCGAGGGCGGTCACGGTGTCGGGGTTGCGGGCCAGGTCGGCGAAACGGGTCTTGGAGAGGTCGCTCGCCAGCGAGCGCAGGTCGACCGGCTCGCGCACCACCCCGATCCCCACCAGCCGCGCTCCCGTCGGCGCCAATGCTTCCTCGATCCCGTCGGAGACGTCGCCGGGCAGATCGCCGAAGGCGATCACGCCGATCCGCTTCCCCTTCAGGTGGTTGCGGACCAGCACCGGATAGACGCTCTCTCCGAACTCGTTGGCCCTTCCCAGTTCGCCCGCCAGCTGCTCGGAGCGATCCTGGGCGTCCTGCAGGTTCCCGGTGAGGCTGTGCTCGAGGTCCTTGCGGGTGCTGTTCAGGGTGTCGCCGCCGAACTCGGCGCCGATCAGGATCCCGATCGCCAGTGCGAGGAAGACCGCGATCAGGGAGACCGCGTGATATCGCGCGCTGTAGCCCATTGCCGGGGACAGCCTAGATGCGAATCCGGTCCCGGAGCGGCTGCTACCGTCCCGGCATGCGGTGGACAGGCGCGATCCTCTCACTCGCAATCGGACTCCTCGCAAGCGTGGGAGTGGCGCTCGGCTCCACGCCGACCGGACCTTCGGATTGCCACGCGAAAGGCGTGCACTCGGTCCTGCTCTCCTTTGCCTCCGCCTTCAATCGAGGCGATTCCGAAGAGCTCGACGGGATCTTCGCCCAGAAGCCCGACTTCCAGTGGTACACCACGGACGGCCGGATTGGGAAAGCGGCCAAGCAGAGGGACACGCTGATCCCCTACTTCAGCCGGCGCCACCTCAAGGGTGAACGGCTCGGCGTCGCCAGCTTCCGCTTTACCGGCAACTCGCGCCACTGGGGCAACTTCGAAATGACGATGCGCCGCTCGGTGCCGAGCAGACGGGGCGGCGATTGGGTGCGCGTCCCGGGCAAGGGCGCCGCGGTTTGCGCCGCCGGCTCGAGCCGGCTCATCGTGATGAGCTTCGGCAACGCGCCGGGCCGCTAGTAACGCGGTACCGCCAGCTGATCCCGAGCCAGGCCTCGACCCGTACGGCTAGTTGATCCCGAGCCAGATCTTGACCTTCAGCCAGAGCAGTTCGGCGAGGTCGCTGAGCGCCGGCGAGGTCGCGACGACGATCACCAGCAGGACGACGAAGGCGGCCAGGAACATCGCCACGGGCCCGAAGGTCGAGCCGGGGTTGTAGAGGCGGCTGACGCCCTTGGCGTCGACGAGCTTCTCGCCGATGCGCAGGCGGGTGAGGAAGGTCGAGGACATGCCGCCGTGCTTGCGATCGAGGAACTCAATCAGGTTGAAGTGGGCGCCGACGCTGACGATCAGGTCCGCCCCCTTCTCGAAGGCCATCAGCATTGCGACGTCCTCGCTCGTCCCCGCCGCGGGGACGAGGGTGTGGTCCAGACCCATGGCCAGCAGCCGCTCCCGTCCGGGCGCCCGCCCATCGGGGTAGGCGTGGACGACCAGCTCGGCGCCGCAGCGCAGCGCCTCGTCCCCGGCCGAGTCCATGTCGCCGAGGATCAGATCGGGCTTGAGGCCGGCTTCGAGCACTCCGTCGGCCCCGCCGTCGACGGCGACAATCACCGGGCGGACATCGCGGATATAGGCGCGAAGGGCCTTGAGGTCGCGGCGGTGGCGATCGCCGCGGACGACGATCAGGACCTGGCGGTCGCGAAACGAGGTCCGCGTGGCCGGGAACTGGATCTCGCCGGTGAGCAGGTCGGTCTCCTGGCGCACGTGGGCAACCGTGTTCTCGGCGAAATCGGCAAGCGCTTCGTCGAGCCGAGCACGCTGCTCGTCGAGCTGCTGCTCGAGCTCCACGGCGCCGAGCAGCCGCCCCTGCAGCACCTCACGCCCTTCGATCCGCACGCCGGCGCCGTCGATCGTGACCGCGTCGCCGTCCCGCAGCAGCTCGAACGGGTCCTCGTCGACGGCGTCGATGAGGTGGATCCCGGCGCGGACGAGGAGCAGCGGCCCGGCGTTGGGATAGCGCCCGTTCGAAGACTCCGACGCGTTGATCACCGCCCGGACGCCGGTTGAGATCAACTCCTCGGCGGCGATCCGATCGACGTTGACGTGATCGATGACGGCCACGTCGCCCGGGACGAGGCGCTTGACCAAATCCTTGGTGCGCCGCCCAAGCCTTGCCACCCCTCTGATCGGCTCGCCCGGGGACGTCCCACCGCGACGCGAGAGCAACGCAGGAAAGCGACGACGACTGGCGGTAGCCACCGGAGCAGGTTAGCCGCTCTGCGAAGCGGAGTCAGGCCGCTCTAGGCCGCGGCGAGCAGCTCGCGAGCGTGGCGAGTGGCGGCCTCGTCGGAGCTCTCGCCGCCGAGCATGCGGCGGATCTCCTCGACCACCTGCTCGCCACCGAGGCGCTCCACCGTGGCGGTGGCCCGCTCCCCGCCGACGTCCTTGTGAAGGAGGAAGTGCGTGCCCGCGAGCGAGGCCACCTGCGGCAGGTGGGTGATGCAGATGACCTGGCGATCCTTGCCCAGGGCCCTCAGCCGCTCCCCGACTACCCGCGCGGTGTTGCCGCCGATGCCGGCGTCGATCTCGTCGAAGACCAGGGTGGCCGTCCCCGCTCCCTCGCCCAGGCCACTCAGCGCCAGCATCACGCGGGAGAGCTCGCCGCCAGAGGCGGCTTCCCGCAGCGGCGCCGGCTCGATGCCCGGGTTGGGGGCCACGCGCAGCTCCACCGTCTCGCAGCCGCTCGGACCGTGGCCGTCGGGATGGGGCTCGAGCACCACTTCGAGCGTGGCTCCGGGCATCGCCAGCCTCTCCAGCTCCTCGGCGACCCTCTTCTCCAGCGGCTTCGCCGCCTTGGCCCGCTCGGCGCTCAACTGCCGGCCCAGCTTCGCCCGCCGCTGCTCGGCCTCGGCAAGCGCCGCCTCGGTTTCCGCGCCCTGCTCCTCGGCGCCGGCAAGTCGCTCGATCTCCTCCCGGCAGCGCTCGGCGTGCGCCAGCACGGCCTCGACGCTGCCGCCGTGCTTGCGCCGCAGGCGGTCGATCGCTTCAAGCCGCTCCTCGACCGCCGCGAGCCTGGCGGGGTCGGCGTCGATCCCCTCCAGATAGGAACGCAACTCGCTGGCGACGTCGCCGAGCTCGGCGCTGAGCGCGCTGACCCGCTCGCCGATCGCGTCCAGCTCCGGGTCCACGCCCGCCGCGCCGCCGAGCAACTCCTCAGCCTGGGCCAGCGCCGCCGTACCGCCACCGCCGTCCTCCTCGGTGCCGGCCATGGCCGCGCGGGCGCCGGCCGCCGCTTCCCGCAATCCCTCGATATGACGCAGCCTCTCCCGCTCCGCCGAGAGGTCGGCCTCCTCGGCCGGGTCCGGGGCGACCTCCTCGATCTCGGAGAGCTCGTAGCGGAAGAGGTCCAGGTCGCGCTCACGCGAGCCGTCGCGCTCACGCAGCTCGACCAGTTTCGCCTCGAGACTCGCGCACTCGCGATGGACGCGCCGGTAGCGCTCCCTCAGCTCCAGGTGCTGGGCGCCGGCAAAGCCGTCGAGCACCTCCATCTGCGCCGAGGCGATGGTCAGCTTTCGATGCTCGTGCTGGCCGTAGAAGGCGACCAGCCGGCCGCCCAGCAGCTTCAGCTCGGCGGCGGTGGCCGCCCGCCCGGCGACGAAGGCGCTCGTCCGCCCGGACGCGGAGACGCGGCGGCCGAGCACGATCTCCTCCGCCCCATCGGGCAGCCGCTCGGCGAGCTCGGCCATCTCCGGCTCGTCCATCAGCCCGCCGGGCAGGTCGAAGACTCCCTCCACCCACGCCTCCTCGGCGCCGGGCCGGACGATCTGCGCCCTGGCTTTGCCGCCCATCAACAGATCGAGGGAGTGGGCCAGCACGGTCTTGCCCGCCCCGGTCTCCCCGGTGATCGCGTTCAGCCCCCCGCCGAGGCGAAGTTCGGCCCGCTCGATCAGCAGCAGGTTCTCTATCCGCAGCTCGCGAAGCACCCTGCTCTGTCTAGCAGCGCAAGCGGACCGACTCCCCCTCCAGGCTCGCCGCGCTCAGTCCGTGCCGCCGGTTGGCTGCACGAAGTCCCGCGAGCGCACGAGCGCGAACCCCAGGGCGGCGCCGACGAAGGAGAGGAGCGTCGCGATCATGATGATCTCGTTGAAGCCCGAGACGAAGGCGGCGTCAGCGGCGTGCACCGCTTTGGCGTGGACCACCGGCGGCAGGTGCAGCACGGCGACCCCGCGCGAGCCGCTGGAGGCGACCACTTCGCCAAGCCCCGCCGGGGCGTGCGGCAGCAATTCGGAGAGCTTCGAATCGACACGGGACTGAAAGACCGCCCCCAGCGCCGCGACCCCGGTGGCGATCCCCACCTGGCGGAAGGTGGTGTTGATCCCCGAGCCCATCCCCGATTTGTGGACGGGGACGACGGCGATCGCCGCCTGGCCGATCCCGGGGTTGGTCGTTCCGATGCCTATGCCCGCGACCACGAAGCCGGCGAGCAGCGCCGTCCACTCCGAATCGACAGTGATTCCGTGCATCAGCCAGAGCCCGATCCCAACCAGGACCAGACCCACCCCGAGCAGGATCCGGATCGGGATTTTGTGCGAGAGCGAGCCCGAGATCGGGGCGACGATGAAGCCGAGGATGGTCAGCGGCAGGAAACGCAGGCCGGCCTCCAGCGGTGAGAAGTCGAGAACTCCCTGCATGTAGATCGTCAGGTAGAGGAACATCGCGAACATCCCAGCCGAGAGGCCGAAGGCGACGGCCGAGACGCCGATGAAGGCGGGCTTGCGGAAGAGCGTCAGGTCGAGCATCGGATAGCGGCTGCGGTGCTCGATCGCGATGAACGCCGCCAGCAGCGTCACCGCGCCGGCGAGGCAGATGACGATCAGCGGGCTCCCCCAGCCCTCGGGGTTGCCGCGGATCAGGCCGAAGATCAGCAGGAAGAGGGCGCTGGAGAAGGTGACCAGCCCGGGGATGTCGATCGGTTCCGGTTCCTCGGCGAAGACGTTGACGATCTTGCGCTCGGTGAGGAGCATCGCCGCGATCCCGATCGGGACGTTGACGAAGAAGATCCATTCCCAGCCGAGGTGCTCGGTGATCACGCCGCCGACCAGCGGTCCGACGGCAACCGCGCCTCCCACCGTCGCGCCCCAGACGCCGAACGCCGTTGCCCGGTCTTTGCCGTGGAACTCCTGGCCGATCAGGGCCAGGGAGGTGGCGAACATCCCCGCGCCGCCGATGCCCTGCAGGCCGCGGGCCAGGTTGAGCACGGTCGGGTCGTTGGAAAGGCCGCAAAGAAGCGAAGCGAAGGTGAAGACGCCGAAGCCCAGCGTGAAGACGCGCCGGCGACCCAACCGGTCGCCGAGGGAGCCGGCGGTGAGCAGGAAGGAGGCGAGCATCAAGGAGTAGGCGTCGACCACCCACTGCAGGCTGGAGAGGCTGGCGCCGAGCTGGCGCTGGATGTCGGGAAGGGCGACGTTGACGACGGTGACGTCCAGCAGCAGCATGAACGTCGCGATCGAAACCAGGGTCAGGGTCCACCATTTGCGTTCCATGGCCGGCACCCTAAAGATGCGGGCTCGCCGGCTGGTTTGGGACGGGCCGCGCGTTGCCGGTCGGGGGCGGAGGGCCTACTACACGGCGGGGGCCGCTACACGGTGGGGGCCCTACACGGCCAGGGTCCTACACGGCCAGGTGGCCGAACTTCTCGCGAATGCGGTGGTAGAAGCTCGTTCCCGGCAACTGGGCCAGCCGGCCGGCGTCCTCGACGAAGCGAACGTCCGCCACCGCGCCGGGCTCGAGCTCACCGACGTGCTCGCCGTCGACGGCGATTTCGACCGGTGCGCGGCCGGCGGCATTGCCGACGTGCAGGACGTCGCTTGGGGCAACGACGAGAGCGCGAGCGGTGAGCGAGTGCGGCGAGATGTAGCTGACTGCGTATCCCTTCACCCCCCAGGCCAGGATCGGCCCCTGGTTGGCGAGGTTGTAGCCGGTGGAGCCGGCCGGGGTTGCGGCGACGAGGCCGTCGCAGCGCACGTGGCCAACCTCCTCGCCGGCGATCGCGTAGCTCAGCTCCGCGACCCTGTCGTGGGGACGGCGGCTGAAGCTGACGTCGTTGAGGCCGAGGCGCGTCTCCCCGTTCACCTCGATCTCCAGCCCCGGCAGGTTGACCGTCTCGGTCTCGCCGCCGAAGGCGCGTCGTATCCCGTCCTCGGCGTCGCCGCGCTCGACCGCGGCAAGGAAGCCGACGGTGCCGAAGTTGACTCCGAAGACGGGAGTGCCCGTGCGGGCGAAGCTGCGCAGCCCATAGAGGATCGAGCCGTCGCCGCCGAGCACCAGGCAGAGGTCGGCGCTTTGCGGCACCGAGCCGACAGCCTCGATGCCGGCCGCGGCGTCACCGTGCTTGGCGATCTCTTCCTCGGTGGCGAGGAGGCGCCAGCCCGCCTTGCGCGCCACGGCGACCACCATCCCCACCGCTTCGCTGGCCGCGGGGGGATGCGAGTGCGTGATCAGGACCGCGGTCTTCTCGCTCACTCGTCCGCCTCCGCCACCGCGGCCTCGAGGTCCGCGACCTCCGGCCCCTCGCCGCCGAGCCAGACAAAGGTCTCTCGATTGCCCTTCGGGCCCGGCAATCCCGAGGAGGCGAAGCCGCGCACCGGCTGGCCGAGCTCTCGGGCCGCTTTGGCGACCCCGAGGATCGCCTCCCGGCGGTCGCCCGCGTCCCGAACGACCCCCCTCCCGACCCGGTCGCGCCCCAGCTCGAACTGCGGCTTGACCATCGCCAGGGCTTCGCCGCCAGGAGACAGGCAGGCGACGATCGCCGGCAGCACCTTCTTCAATGAGATGAAGGAGACGTCGACCGTGGCAAAGCCGGGAGCAAAGGGAAGGTCCTCCGGGGCGAGCTCTCGAGCGTTGAGCCGCTCGATCACGTTCACCCGCGGATCCTCCCGAAGCTGCATCGCAATCTGCCCGTAGGCGACGTCGACGGCGGCGACGCGTTCGGCTCCGCGCTGCAGGAGGCAATCGGTGAAGCCGCCCGTGGAAGCGCCGACGTCGAGGCACTCGCGCCCCGCCACATCGATCCCCAGCGCCTCGAGAGCGTTCTCGAGCTTGATGCCGCCGCGGGATACGAAGCGCTGCCCCTCGTCGAGGATCAGCGTCGCGGTCGGCTCAACGAGCTGACTCGGGCGCAGGGCGATCGGACCGTCCTGGCCGAGGCGAACTTCGCCCGCCCGCACGGCGCTCGCCGCCGCCGTGCGCGACGGAAACAGCCCCTGCTGCGCCAAAACCGCATCTATCCGGGCCTTTTTCATTGGGGCGAACGGTACAGCCGCGCCCGCCGGCGGGAAGGTCGTGCCCGGCGGGGCAACTTTCCTGGCCTTGTCGCTGCCCCCCGCCCCATCGTCGCCCGCGTTCTCACCCCAATTGGGAGGCCCGCCTTTGCGGCCAGTCAGACCGAACCTTTTTTAGGTAGCGATCAGGTTCGCCTGGTGTCCTGTGGCCCATCGGGGGCAGGTATTAAGCGGTCTGTGACCCGAATCACACATAAATCGCACATACGTTCGTATTCTGATTCAAGGATTCGCAAGAGGTTGACGATTCATCCACATAAGAACTTCTCGGTTGGGTTCTGCGTCGTTTCCAAGGTTCTCGTTGCATCCCACAGCGAGCACCACAACGACACATCAAGGGCCCACCTACCTCCCACGGATCCACATATATAGAGATACATATCTCTCCTCCCTGTAGTAACCCCAGAAGCGCCCCGCCTCCCCGGCGGGGCGTTTTCTGTTGATCTGGCTCACCTACGCGAAAAGCATGGCTCTCGGAATGCTGGATGAACGAGCCCTCGGCATCTGTCGAATCCGGCGATGCGCCAGATATGCGCCAGTCCTCCAGTGCCTGTGCGCCAGTCATCTCGCCCTCTCCCGCCAGGTAGCCGTCCATCAGGCGGCGTACCTCGTCGCGGCTTCCCGGGAAGAGGTGGCCGTAGATGTCGAAGGTCGTCTGGATCTTCGAATGGCCCAGGTAGGTCTGGACGGCCTTCGGGTTCGTCCCCGCGTGGATCAGCATCGAGGCGTAGGTGTGGCGGCACTGGTG
>DASSTR010000006.1:0-26891 GCA_035707825.1 Solirubrobacterales bacterium | reverse complement strand
AGGAATGCGCGTTTGGATCGCGGCGTCGATCGCCGCCCTGGCGCTGGCGGTCATCCCCGCTCGGGCAAAGGCCGCCTCTCCGGTGCTCGAATTCGCCTCCACGGCGTCGACCTTCCCGATCCCTTTCGAAGCCGAAGGCGGAGAGGTGACCGCCGCGATGACCGACTTTGACTTGATCGTGCACTGCGACGATTCCAAGGGCGAAGGGGAAATAACCGGACCGCGCTCGACCGTCTCGAACTACTTCTTCACGGGGTGCGAAACGCAGGGCTCCGGCGCCGGCGCCGGCGAAGAATGCAAATCCGAAGACGCGAGCCCCGGGGAAATCACGTCTGGAGCCGTCAATGCGGACCTCGTGTTCATCAATCAGGCGATGCACCAAGTGGGCATGGTCCTCAATCCGCAGGGCGGGGTCTACCTGGAATTCGAATGCGGCGGCGAATCCGTCAAAGCGATCGGCTCGTTCCTCTCTCCCGTAGACCCGATCAACAAATTGAGCAGTTCCTTCACGGCGATCCTCAGTCGCTCAGGCACGCAGCAGACGCCCACCGAATACGAAACCGTGACTGGCGAAAGGCACCAGGCGATCCCGACTGGAGAAAGGGAGGGCAACCCCGCGGCCAGCACAGGCGTGGCGCTGGGATTCACGATCAAGCCGAGCGTGCCGCTCGAAATCAGGGCGATTTCCGCGGCGGAAGTCGAAGCCAAGCAGCACGAAGAAGAAGCCGCGAAGAAACGCCAGGAAGAAGAAGCCGCGAAAAAGCTCCGGGAAGAAAGGGCGGCCGCGAAGCAACGGCTGGCGCAGCACCGGGCCAAAGCCCTTAGGCATTGCAGGAGGGCCAAGTCGAAGCACAAGCGCATACGGTGCGAAAAGCGGGTCAAGAAGAAGTACCGCGCCCTCATGGGCTCCACGAAACCCAGCACCTACTGATCTATCGGGGCCGTTCGGCGATCAGATCCGAGCCGTTCGTCGACCTGTCCGGGCTGCGTCCTGGGGGCAGCAGCCGAGCTTGGTCTGACGTTAACCGGCGATCTCGCGCAGTCGAGGCAGCACAACCTCCTCCGCTCGAGCTTGGCTGATCGCATCGGGGAGTAGCTGCGCGCGAATGCCGTCGATGATCCGATCGTCCGCGAGAAGCTGCTGCAGAGCGTCGCTGAGGTACTTGCTCAGCTCGCTTGGCGCCTTTCGTACCTCGGCCGGCAACTCCTCGCGTCCATCGATCAGTGCCACGACGTCTGCCCAGTCGCGGCTTGCCAGGAGATCGTTTCGTCCCCTGCCCGCGTAGGCCTCGAGCTTCGTCGCCAGCAGAAAGGGCGGAGGAATGGCCCGGATGCTTGCGCCGGAAGGCAGCTCGACGGAGACGGCGTGGGGGAAAGCCCGTTCCTGCCACTCGTTCTCGAATCCGAGCAACGCGGCATCCATCGGCATCGCGTCGAGTACGAGCTCCTGCTCAGGATGATGCCACCGGCAGATGACCTCTTTGTCGTTGCGAAACCCCGCAGCTCGCAGCCGATCCTCAAAGGCGTAGTAGGCCGAGCGGGTGGCGACCTCGATGACCACGTCGACGTCTTTCGTCGGCCGTGGCGGGGGAGCCGCCGGGTCGGTAATCCACAGCGGGATCGTCGCCCCGCCGACGAATACGACCTCGTCCACAAGATCGCTGAGTGCCGCCACGCCACGCTCGAGCAACTCGATGCTCATCGGGAGTTGTTCCCCGCCCGCAGACTCCTGCAGAGGTGCCTCGCCGCAAGAGAGCGGATCCGGCCATTGCCGAGGCGGATGGCGTCGATCAGCGCTAGGCGTTCTGCCAAACGGGGGTCTTTACGCGCGATGCTCGGAGCGTTCTCGTGCAGGGGTTCGAGCGCCACGCCACGCACCTTGCCTTTCGGATCGGGCCAGACGGGAGGTGGCTCGTTCACCGGAGCCAGCTCGCCGTCAAGCGGTGGCGCCGCCCATGCCGTTGGCATGCCCCGGATCAGGCCGCCCTGTTGGATCGGGAACTGGTACTTGAGCCCATGGACAAGGAACTCCTCGGCGTTGGAGCGATTGACTCGCTGACGCTCCCGGTCGACTAAGCGTGCCCCCTCTAGTCGCTTCAAAGCCCGATGGATGCCAGCGGGGTCCAGGCCCAGGGGTTCCCCGACCGAGCGCACGGTCCAACCATTCGGCTCGTCGACGAGCTTCAGCAGCACGAGGATGTCCTGGCCCTTGAGCATGGGTTCCCAGGATAGTGGCTTGTTTCATGTTTCGCAACATGAAACAATATCGGGGCGCCCGGATTTGAACCGGGGACCTCGGCCACCCAAAGGCCGCGCGCTACCAAGCTGCGCCACGCCCCGATGCGCCCAGTTTAGAGCGGGATAGGGCCGCTTCGGCACGAGGCGATTCCGGAAGCACGCTCCCGACCGCGGGCAATCGCTAGGTTTCGCGGCCGTGGCGGATGTCCAGCCGATCAACGCGCTGCACTACGACCTCGCGAAGGTCGGCTCGCTGAACGACGTCGCGGCGCCCCCCTATGACGTGATCGACACGGCGCAGCGGGCTGAGCTGCTGGAGCGCTCCCCCTACAACGCGGTCGCGATCGACCTGCCGAAACCCTATGGCGAGACCGGGCCCGCGGACGGCGGCGACGCCGACCCATACGCGACGGCGGCGCAGACGATCGACGCCTGGCGGGAGGCCGGCGCCCTGGTCGACGATCCCGAGCCGGCAATCTGGGCGATGACCCAGGACTACACCGGCCCCGATGGCGCCAGGCGGACCCGCCACGGCATCCTCGCCAGGGTGCGGGTCGAGGACTTCGAGGCCGGCCAGGTCCTCCCCCACGAGCGCACGCTGCCGGGGCCGAAGAAGGACCGGCTGGACCTCACCCGCGCCACCCGCCACAACCTCTCACCGATCTTCTCGCTGGCCACCAAGGACCCCTGGCCGCTGGTCGAGGAGGCGATCGCGGGCCAGGCGCCCTGGGGTGAAGCGACCGATTCGAGTGGGGTCCTGGCAAAGGTCTGGCGCGTCGGCGACCCCGAGGTCCTCGAGCGGGTCACCGCCCTGCTCGGCGACGCCCAGCTGCTGATCGCCGACGGGCACCACCGCTACGAGACGGCGATCGCCTACCGCGACGAGGTCGGCGGCGAGGGAGGACACAACTACACGCTGATGGCGCTGACCGGGCTCGACGATCCCGGGCTCACCGTCTTCCCCACCCACCGCCTGCTCTCCGGCTTCGCCGGCGATCCCGAGCGCCAGCAGCGCTTCGGCGAGGGGCTGCGGGAGCTGTTCGACGTCACCGAGATCGGCGAGGACGAGCTCGATCCGCTGGGAGAGGAGGGCGTCGGCGTCTTCGGCTTCTACGACTCCCACCACAAGCGCCCCTTCCGCCTGCGCCTCAAGGACGTCGAGGCGCTCGACCGCCGGCTCGAGGGCAAGCCCGAGGCCTACCGGCGCCTCGACGCCGCGATCCTGGAGACGCTCGTCTTGAAGGGGATCGCCGAAATGAGCGAGGACGACATCCTCGCCAAGCGCGGCCTCGGCTACTCGAAGAGCGTCCCCGATTCTCTCGCCCTGCTGGACGACGGCACCTACGACGTCGCCTTCATCCTGCGGCCGATCCCGGTCGAGCAGGTGAAGGCGATCTGCGAAAGCGACGAGAACATGCCGCCGAAGTCGACCTACTTCTTCCCCAAGGTCCCCACCGGGCTGGTCTTCAACCCGGTCGGCTGAGCCGCCCGGCCGTCCGGCGGCGCCAGTCGCGCCAGCATCCGATCGGCCCATAGGATTGGGCGCGTGGTGAAGATCTACACGCGCAAGGGCGACGACGGCACGACCTCGCTCTGGTACGGCGGGCGCGTTCCCAAGCACCACAGCCGCACCGAGGCCTACGGCACGCTCGACGAAGCGTGCTCCCAGCTCGGGGTCGCCCGCGCCCTCTGCGGCGCCGAGATGGCCGAGCTGGCCGCCGACATCCTGCGCCTCCAGGACGACATCTTCATCGCCGGAGCGGAGCTGGCCACAGCGCCCGAGGCGGCTGAGCGGCTCGAAGCCGGTATCAGCCGCACGACCGATGAGATGGTCGCCGAGCTCGAGCAGCGAATCGACCGCTACATGAGCGAGGTCGAGCTGCCGCCCCAATTCGTCATCCCGGGCGGCAATCAGCTCTCCGCGCAGCTCGACGTCGCCCGCACGACGATCCGCCGCGCCGAGCGCCGCATCTCCGCTCTGGGGGAGGAAGGCGAGCTGGCCGGCGAGACGGTCATCCACTTCGTCAACCGCGCCTCCGATCTCGCTTACGCGATGGCCCGCTTCGCCGACGTCGAGGACCCGGTGCTCTTCGAAGGCCGGCGCCGCTAGATGGACCTGGGGCTGCGGGGGCGCGGCTGCGTGGTCACCGGCGCCAGCCGCGGCATCGGCAAGGAGGCTGCACGGCTGCTCTGCGCCGAGGGCGCGAGCGTGCTGCTGGTGGCCCGAGGCGAGGAGACGCTGGCGGCGGCGGCCGAGGAGGCGGCCCGGGCCGGAGCCGAGGCCGGCGGTACGGCGGCTCCACTGGCGCTCGATGTCACCGCGGAGGACGCCGGCCGGCGGATGGCGGCGGCGGCCGAGGAGCGCTTCGGCGCCCTCGACGTGCTCGTCAACAACGCCGGCAGCGCCCAGTGGCGCGACCTCGACGAGGTGCCGGACGAGGACTGGCGCGACCAGTACGAGATCAACGTGATGGCGCCGCTGCGGGCGATGCGCGCCGCGGCGCCGGCGATGGTGGAGCGAGGCTGGGGCCGCGTCGTCAACGTCTGCTCGACGGCGGGCAAGCGGCCCTCGGCGGCGATGCCGGAGTACTCGGTCGCCAAGGCCGCCGAGCTCTCCCTCTCGCGGCTCTTCGCCGACCGCTACGCGAAGAGCGGCGTGCTCGTCAACGCGATCTGCCCCGGCCCGGTCGAATCCGAGATGTGGATGGACCCGGGCGGCCTGCTCGACCAGTCGCGCGAGATGTCGGGGGCCGGCAGCCGCGAGGAGGCGCTGGCGGCCGCCGGCGCGAAGCGGCCGATCGGGCGCCTGGCAAAGGTGGACGAGATCGCCGCGGCGATCGTCTTCCTCTGCTCCGAGCGCGCCTCCTACGTAAGCGGCGCCGCCTGGTCGGTCGACGGCGGCACCGTTCAGGTGATCATCTAGGTGGACGCGGCCGACCTGCGCAGCCTCCTGCTCCCGCCCGAGGACCCCACCGATTCGAAAGGGACCTCGCCCGACGGCGCGACCGAATCAAGGAGGCTTGCGGGCACCCGGGCCGCCGTGCTGCTGCCGCTCTACGGCTGGCCCGAAGATCCGGGCCTGATCTTCACCGAGCGGCGCGCCGACCTGCGGCGCCACGCCGGCGAGGTCTCGTTTCCCGGCGGCCGCCACGACGACGGCGACAGCGACCTCACCGCGACGGCGCTGCGCGAGGCCGAAGAGGAGATCGGGTTGGCCGGCGCCGCGGTCGAGCTCACCGGCGCCCTGTCCCCGGTCTCGACATTTGCCACCGGCTACATGATCCACCCGTTCGTCGGCCTCATCCCCCACCCCGCCGAGCTCAGCCTGAACCCGAACCCGGCCGAGGTCGAGACCCTGCTCGCCTTCTCACTGGACGTCCTGCGCGCGGGCTACGCGATGCGGCGGCTGATCCGCCGCGGCATTCCCTTCCACACTCCCAGCTATGAGGTCGAAGGGCAGCTGATCTGGGGAGCCACGGCGCGGATCCTCGGCGATCTGCTCGAGCGCATCGACAAGCGCGGCGCCTGAGCCGATCCGCGGCCCCGGCCGCTGCGCCTGAGCCCGCCGGGAGGCAGGCCCAGGCCCGACTGCCGGCGACTAGTTCGAGCCGCTCGGCTGCGGAACGATGCGGATGTAGGGCTTGGGGGACTCCCAACCATCCGGGTACGCCTCCTCGGCTTCCTCGTTGGAAACAGAGCCGGAGATGATCACGTCGCCGCCCTGCTGCCACTGCGCCGGCGTGGAGACTTTGTGCTTCGCGGTGAGCTGCAGGGAGTCGATGACCCGCAGCACCTCGTCGAAGTTGCGCCCCGTGGACATCGGGTAGACCAGGATCAGTTTGATCTTCTTGTCAGGGCCGATGACGAAGACGTTGCGCACCGTCTGGTTATCGACCGGCGTCCGCTCGCCCGGGTCTCCCGAGGTCTCGGCAGGCAGCATCCCGTAGGCCTTGGAGATGGCGAAGTCGGAGTCGGCGACCAGGGGATAGTTGGGGGCCGTTCCCTGCGTCTCCTCGATGTCGCGGGCCCAACCTTCGTGGTCGGCGGTCGTGTCGACCGAGAGGCCGAGGATCTTGACCCCGCGCTTGTCGAACTCGGGCTTGATGTTCGCCATGTAGCCGAGCTCGGTCGTGCATACGGGCGTGAAGTCTTTCGGGTGCGAGAAGAGCACGCCCCATGAGTCGCCGAGCCACTCGTGGAACCTGATCTTGCCCTCGGTGGTGTCAGCCTCGAAATCGGGTGCTACGTCACCAAGCTTCAACGACATGGAAACGCTCCTTTCAGCCTTGCGTTAGCCAATTACCTGAATTCCTATCCGAGTTTAGAGATATCGCTTCGCCGGCTTTCAACGAGGCAGTGCGAGCAGACCCGCCGCCGATGACATCGCCTCTACCCAGGCGTCCAAATCGGCGGGGTCCGCGGCCACGATCTCGATCGGTATGCGCCAGGTGGCCGCCGCGGCGCGGACCAGGGACTCGCCCCGCTCCAGCCGCTGCGGCGAGACAGTCCCTGAGGCCTCGTAGACGAAGCCGCGCACGGGCGTGTCGACGAGCTTCTCGAGCAGGCGTTCGAGGCGGGGCCCGTGGATAGCCTCGACGTCCTCGTCCCCACCTGCCGCCGAGCCGAGAAGCCAGAAGACGACGGTCACGTCACCGACGAGATCGAGCAGGGTGCCGGGCCAGGCCGGATCGGCCTCGGCGGCCTCGATTCCAGCGGCCTCGATCGCGGCCAGGCCCTCCGGGCGGCGGCTGGTCCCCCGCACCGCCCAGCCCTGGTCGAGCAGGCTGCCGCCGAGCTGCCTGCCGCGACAGCCGCAGCCGACGAGGAGCGCGCGGGCCATCAGTCGGGCCGGAAGGGGTCACCGGTGCGCAGCCGATCGCGCTCCTCGGCCTCGACTTCCTCGCGCAGCTGCTGCTCGTCGATCTCGGGGGCGCCGCGGCGGCGGCGCATCTCGTTCTGCGCCTCGAGCATCTGCTGCACGTCGTCGATTTCGTTCTGCGCCTCGACTTCGGGTGAGCGAGTCGGCTTCCAGTCGACGAGATCGGCGCTGCTGCCCGGATAGAAGTGGCCGACGAGGAGGAGCACACCGACGAGGAACACGACCATGCCTATCGACCCGAGGACGAAACCCACGCGCCAAGAATACGCATGGGACAGCCGTTCCTCTTTAATCCGGCAGATGGCAGAGGCCTACGTGATCGAGGCGGTGAGGACGCCGATGGGCGCCTATCGCGGCGCGCTCGCCGGCGTGCGGCCGGACGACCTCGCCGCCCACGTGCTGCGGGCGACGGTCGATCGGAGCGGCGTCGACCCGGAGCGCATCACCGACGTCTACATGGGCGCCGCCAACCAGTCCGGAGAGGACAACCGCGACGTGGCGCGGATGGCGGCCCTGCTGGCGGGCCTGCCGCAGAGCGTCCCCGGCGCCACCGTCAATCGCCTCTGCGCCTCGGGCCTGGAGGCCGTCAACGCCGCCGCCCGCGCGGTCAAGCTCGGCGAGGGGGACTTCTATCTGGCCGGCGGCGTGGAGTCGATGAGCCGGGCGCCCTGGGTGGTGGGCAAGCCCGAGCACGGCCTGCCCCGCGGCGAGCAGACGATGCACGACACGACCCTGGGCTGGCGCTTCGTCAACCCGCGCATGGCCGAGCTCGGCGTCTCGACCGAATCGATGGGCGAGACCGGCGAGAACGTCGCCGAGCGCTACGGGATCGGCCGCGAGGACCAGGACGCCTTCGGGCTGCGCAGCCATCAGCGCGCCGTGGCCGCGGCCGAGAAGGGGATATTCGCCGAGGAGATCGTGCCGATCGAGGCGCCGAAGGGGCGGCGTGAGACGGTCACAGTCGATACCGACGAGGGCCCCCGAGCCGACGCTTCGCTGGAGAAGATGGCCAAGCTCCGCCCCGCCTTCCGCGAGGGCGGCACCGTCACCGCCGGCAACGCCTCGACGCTCAACGACGGCGCCGCCTGCACGCTGATCGCCTCCGAGGCGGGCGCCAAGGAGCTCGGAGCGGAGCCGCTCGCCCGCATCGTCGCCTTCGGAGTCGCCGGCGTCGACCCCGCCTACATGGGAATCGGACCGGCGCTCGCGATCCCCCGCGCGCTCGACGCGGCAGGCCTGACGCTCGACGAGATCGATCTGATCGAGCTCAACGAGGCCTTCGCCTCGCAGGTCCTCGCCTGCGTGCGCGAGCTGGGCATCGTCGAAGACCGCCTCAACGTCAACGGCGGTGCGATCGCGCTTGGCCACCCGCTGGGCTGCACCGGGGCCCGCCTCACGACGACGCTGACCAGGGAGCTGCGCCGGCGCGGCGGGCGCTACGGCATCGCGACCATGTGCGTCGGCGTCGGCCAGGGCCTCGCGACGATCTTCGAAGCCGTCTGAGGTAGCCTCGCGCCTCGATGACGGGTGATTTCCAAGAGCTCGCGAGCGTCGACGGGAGGGTCACCCCCACCGCCGAGGCGATGGTCCCGCTCAAGGACGACGGGCTCTACCGCGGCGACGGCGCTTTCGAGGTGATCCGCGTCTACGGCGGCCGCCCCTTCGCCCTCGGGGACCACATCGATCGGCTGCAGCGCTCGGCCACGGCGATAGAGATGCAGTTCGACCGCGCGGCGCTCGAAGCGGAGATCGAGGCGCTGCTGGAGCAAGCCGGTGGGATAGAGGGCCAGCTGCGCCTGATCGTCACGCGCGGCGGCCGGCGGTTGGCGATGACCGAGCCGCTGCCGGCCCACGCGGAGACGCTGCGCCTGGCCACCGTCACCTACAGCCCCACCGTGATCCTCAACGGGGTCAAGTCGCTCTCCTACGCCGCCAACATGCAGGCGACGCGCCTGGCCAAGGCGCAGGGCGCGGACGAGGCGGTGCTGGTGCAGCCGGACGGCACCGTGCTCGAGCCCCCCACCTCTTCGATCTTCTGGGTCTCCCCGCAGGGCACGCTGCGAACTCCGGCGCTCGACGCCGGCGTGCTCGAGTCGATCACGCGCGACCGCCTGGTCAAGGCGCTCGAAGTCGAGGAGGGCATCTGGCCGGTCGCCGACCTGCGCGCGGCGAGCGAGGCCTTCCTGGCCTCGACGACGCGGGAGATCCAGGCCGTGGCTTCGATCGACGGCTCCGCGCTCCCGGACGTCCCCGGGCCCCGCACGCGCGAAGCGCAGGAGGGATTCCGCGCCGTCCTCGACGGGGAGCTTCGGTGATTTTGAAATCACATCACGTTCGCCAGGCAATGCATCGCGAACGTGATGCGCTGACGAGAAAGCGGGTGAGATGGACTTCCAGTTGACCGACGAGCAGAGGCTGATCTCCGAAACGGCGCGCGAATTCGCCGACAAGGAGATCGCGCCGAGGGTCAAGGAGAACGACCGCGCG
This sequence comes from Solirubrobacterales bacterium, assembly GCA_035707825.1. Lineage (GTDB taxonomy): Bacteria > Actinomycetota > Thermoleophilia > Solirubrobacterales > 70-9 > VRUE01. The sequence continues at coordinate 17,287 of DASSTR010000006.1, read as the reverse complement.
GCGCGCTTCGATCGCGAGCTGGCGAGCAAGCTGGGCGAGGTCGGCTATCTCGGCGCTCCCGTGGCCGAGGAGTACGGCGGGCGCGGCCTCGACTACATCGGCTACGGGCTGATCGTCGAACAGGTCGGCCGGGCCGACTCCTCAGCCCGCACCGTCGTCTCGGTGCAGACCTCGCTGGTCGCGGGCTCGATCGAGAAGTGGGGCACCGAGGAGCAGAAGCAGAAGTGGCTGCCGAAACTGTGCTCGGGCGAGAGCCTCGGCTGCTTCGGCCTCACCGAGCCCGACACCGGCTCCGACGCCGCCAACCTGCGCACCCGGGCGACCAGGACCGACTCGGGCTGGTCGATCAGCGGCCAGAAGATGTGGATCAGCCTCGGCAACTTCTCCGAGGTGGCGCTGATCTTCGCCCAGACCGACCCTGAGAAGAAGCACAAGGGGCTGGCCTGCTTCCTCGTCCCCACCGCCAGCGAGGGATTCACCAGCCAGGAGATCCACGGCAAGCTGGGGCTGCGCTCCTCCGACACGGCCGAGCTCTCGCTCGACAGCGTCGAGGTCGGCGAGGACGCGATGCTGGGTGAGATCGGCGACGGCTTCAAGGTCGCGATGAGCGCCCTCAACAACGGCCGCTACAGCGTTGCCGCCGGCTGCGTGGGCATCTGCGAAGGCTGCGTCGAAGCCTCGGTCGCCTACGCCAAGGAGCGCAAGCAGTTCGGCGTTCCCCTGGCCCGCTTCCAGCTCGTCCAGGAGATGATCGCCGACATGATCCTCAAGCGCGACGCCTCGCGGATGCTCGTCTACCGCGCCGGCGTGCTGAAGGACGAAGGCAAGCCGAACACGATGGAGACCTCGGTGGCGAAGCTGTACGCGACCGAGTCGGCGGTGGAATGCGCGAACCTGGCGATCCAGGTGCACGGCGGCGCCGGCTACGTCGACGACTACCCCGTCGAGCGCTACCTACGTGACGCGAGGGTGACGACCCTCTACGAGGGCACCTCCCAGATCCAGAAACTGATCATCGCCCGGGCCGCGACCGGGATCAACGCGATGACGCCAATGAGCGCGGAGTGAGCAAGCGTCATAGATTGATTCTCGCGAAGCGAGCGAAGCGCGAAATTTATGTCTGCTCTGGTCGAAACTACGGTCGATAGGCACGTCGCGCTGCTGCGGCTGAACCGGCCGGAGGCCCGTAACGCGCTCTCGCCGGAGATGCGGGTGCAGCTCGGGGGCGAGCTGGAGCGGCTCGACGCCGACCCGCAGGTGCGCTGCATCGTGATCGCGGGCTCCGACGAGGTCTTCGCGGCCGGCGCCGACATCCGTGCGATGGCCGAGAAGCCGGTCGACGCTCCGCCCGACCCGGCCGGGGGCGAGCTCTGGAAGCGCCTGGCGGCGACGCAGACGCCCCTGATCGCCGCGGTAGCCGGCTACGCGCTGGGCGGTGGCTGCGAGCTGGCGCTCGCCTGCGACATGATCGTCGCCGACGCCGATGCCCGCTTCGGCCAGCCGGAGGTCACGCTGGGAATCATCCCCGGCGGAGGAGGAACGCAGCGCCTGGCGCGCGTCCTCGGCAAGCAGCGGGCGATGGAGTATGTGCTGACCGGCCGCCGCTTCGACGCCGACATGGGCCTGGAGATGGGGCTCGTCAACAAAGTCGTCAAGAAGGGCCGCTGGCTGCAGGAGGCGATGGTGCTCGCCCACACGGTCGCCGAACGACCGCCGATCGCCACCCGCCTCGCCAAGCAGGCCATCCTCGCCGCCGAGGAGACCAGCCTCTCCTCGGGCCTCGAAGAGGAGCGCCGCCTCTACGAGCGGTCGATGGCGACAGAGGATCGGGTCGAGGGCATGCAGGCGTTCCTGGAGAAACGCGAGCCGAAGTTCGAGGGCCGTTGAAGGCAGAGGGCGTCGAGCGGATCGGGGTGGTCGGCGCGGGGACGATGGGCGCCGGCATCGCCCAGGTGGCGGCGCTCGCCGGCTACGAGACCCGCCTGCACGACCCCCTTCCGGCAGCGCTGGAGAGCGGAGTCGAGCGGCTGCGCGCCGCGCTGCACAAGGGCGCGAACAAGGGGCTATGGACAGAGGAGGCCGCGGAGGCCGCCAGCGACCGGATCGGCGCGGCGCGGCGCCTCGAGGACCTCTGCGAATGCGAACTGGTCGTCGAGGCGGCGCCGGAGGACCTGACGCTGAAGCGCGACCTCTTCAACAGGCTGGCCGACATCTGCGGCACGAACGCGATCCTCGCCTCCAACACCTCCTCGCTGCCGGTCACCTCGATCGCCGCCGGAGTACCCAACCCCGAGCGGGTGGTCGGCATGCACTTCTTCAACCCCCCGGCGCTGATGAAGCTGGTCGAGGTCGTCTTCACCGCCGAGTCGACCGAGGCGGCGCTCGAGGCGACGACCGAGGTCGGACGGCGCATGGGCCGGATCCCGATCCGAGCCAAGGACAGCCCCGGCTTCATCGCCAACCGCCTCGCCCGCCCCTTCACGCTGGAGTCGCTGCGAATGCTCGGTGACGGGGTCGCCGACGCGGCGACGATCGACCGCGTCTGCCGGGTCGCCGGCGGCTTTCGGATGGGGCCATTCGAGCTGATCGACCTGATCGGCCTCGACGTCAACCTCAGCGTCGCCCGCTCCTTCTACGAGCAGGGCGGCCAGCCGGAGCGCTGGCGGCCGAGCCCGATCCAGGAAGGCATGGAGCAGGAGCGGCGGCTGGGCCGCAAGAGCGGCCGGGGCTTCTACGAGTACGGCGAGGGGAGCCACCGCGAGCCCGACCCCAACCCGAACCTCGCCGCGCCGACCCTCGACCCGACCGAGCTGGCGGCGATCGACCCGGCGGCGCCGGCCATCCTGCCGCGGCTGGTCGCCCAGATCGCCAACGAGGCCGCCTTCGCGCTCGAAGAGGAGATCGGCTCTCCCGAGGACATGAACACGGCGATGCGGCTGGGCTTCAACTGGCCGCTGGGCCCGCTCGAGTTCGCCGAGCTGATCGGCGCCGAGCGCGCCGTCGAGCTACTGCTCGACCTGCAGACGCAGCACGGCGAGGCCTACCAGCCGGCCCCACGGCTGCTGGAGGACGCCGGCTGGACCGGCTACGCGCCGCTTCGGTCTGAGCAGGCCGATCGGCCTGACCAGCGGGACCGATGAGCGAGTCCCCCGAGCCCGCGACCGACCTCTCGGCCGGCCGAAAGCCGGCGACCGACTTCACCGCCGACCGCAATCGCGAGGCGCTGGCCTCGCTTCCCCCCGACAACGAGGACTTCGAGGATGCGCGCCGCGGCCTGGTGGCCGCATTCGAGCCCGCCCGCGTCCTTCGCGAGGACGGCCGCACGGCCTGGGAGCTCGAGTCCTATGACTTCCTCGAGGGCGAGGCTCCCCCCACCGCCCATCCGAGCCTCTGGCGGCTCAGCGGGCTGAACCGGATCGCCGGGCTCTTCGAGCTGGCGCCGGGCTTCTACCAGCTGCGCGGCTTCGACCTATCGAACATGCACGTGGTCGAGGGCCGCGAGGGCATCGTCGTCATCGACCCGCTCGTCTCCGCCGAGACCGCGGCCGCGGCGCTGGCGCTCTACCGCGAGCATCGCGGCGATCGCCCGGTGACCGGGCTGGTCTACACGCACAGCCACGTCGACCATTTCGGCGGCGCCAAGGGCGTGCTCAGCGAGGAGGACCTGCGCTCACGCGAGGTTCCCGTCCTCGCGCCGGCGGGCTTCCTCCATCACGCGGTGAGCGAGAACGTCTTCGCCGGCACCGCGATGGGACGGCGGGCGGCCTACATGTACGGGGCCGTGCTGGAGCGGGGCCCCGACGGGCAGGTCGGCTCCGGCCTCGGACAGACGACCTCGCTCGGCTCGATCACGCTCATCCCCCCAAACCGCGACATCGTCGAGACGGGACAGGAGGAGACGATCGACGGCGTGCGGATGGCCTTCCAGCTGACGCCGGGGACCGAGGCGCCGGCGGAGATGAACATCCACTTCCCCGACGCCCGCGTCCTCTGCGTGGCCGACAACGTCGCCCGCTCGATGCACAACATCCTCACCCCGCGGGGCGCGCTGGTCCGCGATCCGCGCATCTGGGCGCACTACCTCGACGAGGCGCTGAGCCTGTTCGGCGGCGGCTCCGACGTCCTCTTCTCCGGCCACCACTGGCCCTGCTGGGGCGGCGGGAAGATCGCCGACTACCTCGAAAAGCAGCGCGACCTCTACCGCTACCTCCACGACCAGACCCTGCGCCTGATCAACATGGGCTACACCGGGCCCGAGATCGCGGAGGAGATCGAGCTGCCGCCGAGCCTCGCGCGCGAGTGGCACTGCCGCGAGTACTACGGCTCGATCAGCCACAACGTGAAGGCGATCTACCAGCGCTACATGGGCTGGTTCGATGGCAATCCGGCCCACCTCTGGGAGCACCCACCGGTGGAGCGCGCCCGCCGCTACGTGGCGGCGATGGGCGGCGCGGAGGCGGCGCTGGAGAAAGCACGGGAGGCCCTCGCGGCCGGGGACTATCGCTGGGCCGCCGAGGTCGCCAACCACGTCGTCTTCGCCGAGCCCGAGGACACGGCCGCGCGCGAGCTGCAGGCCGACGCGCTGGAGCAGCTCGGCTACGGCGCCGAGAACGCGACCTGGCGCAACTTCTTCCTGATGGGCGCCAAGGAGCTGCGCGAGGGAATAGCGGGGACCCCCACCACGGCAGCGCCGCCCGACATCGTCGCCCACCTGACGGTGAGCCAGCTGCTCGACGCGATGGCTATCCGCCTCAACGGGCCGCGGGCCTGGGAGCAGGAGCTGCGCATCGACTGGATCGTCACAGACCCCGACGAGCAGCACGCGATCGTCGTCCGCAACGGCGTCCTCAGCCACCGGCCCGGTAGGCACGAGCCGAGCGCCGAGGCCGGCCTGGTCGTGGCACGGGAGGCGCTCGACCAGCTGCTCCTGAAAACGGCCGACATCGGCGAGCTCGCCGAGAGCGGGAGGCTGCGGGTCGAGGGCGACGGCGCCAAGCTAGGCGAGCTGCTCGGGCTCCTCGACGAGCCCGACCCCGGGTTCGCCATCGTCACCCCCGAGGGTCGCTAGCCGTTTGCCCGGTTTCGATCGGGCTGTGCATCTGCAAAGGTGAGGCGATGAGCAACGGAGAGAGCGGTAAAGAGGCGATCACGGCGGAGGGCCTTGACGCCCTGCGCGAGGAACTCGAGGAGCTGGAAGGGCCCCGCCGCAAAGCGATGGCCGCGCGGATCAAGGTCGCGCGCGAGGAAGGCGACCTGAAGGAGAACGCCGAGTACCACATCGCGAAAGAGGACCAGGCGCACCTGGAGACCAAGATCAAGCGGCTGCGGGAACGCCTGCACAACGCCGAGGTGGTCGAGGTCGACGGGTCACAGGACGCCTTTGCCTTCGGCACCACCGCCGAGGTGCTCGACGAAAGCAGCGGCAAGGTCAACGCCTGGACCCTGGTCGGCTCGACGGAGGCAAACCTCGCCGAGGGCCGGCTTTCCGCCGAGTCCCCAATCGGCCAGGCGCTGCGCGACGCCAAGGTCGGCGAACCGGTCAAGGTGGAGACGCCGAAAGGCAGCCGCACCTTCGTGGTCAAGAAGCTGGTCGGCTAGGCCGCGAGCCTAGGAACTGGGCGTGGGAGCGATCTCGGCGGGCTCGCCGCCGGGCATCCAGTGCGCCTCGGGCGAGGGCGGCGTGTCGCGCAGGTACCACTCGGCGTCGAGGGCCCCCATGCAGCCGCTGCCCGCCGCCGTGATCGCCTGGCGGTAGGTGTGATCGACCACATCGCCGATGGCGAAGACGCCGCCGAGGTTGGTGCGCGTGGAACCGGCCACGGTGAGGATGTAGCCGTTCTCGTCGGTGTCGATCTGACCGGTGACGATCTCCGATTTCGGGATGTGGCCGATGGCGACGAAGGCGCCGTCGGTGGCCAGGTCCTCGGTCTCGTCCGTATCGACGTTGCGAAGCCGCACGTGGCCCAGCTTGCCGTCCTCGCCGGCGACGAACTCCTCGACGACGAAGGGGGTCTTGAAGTCGATGTTTGACCGCTCTTTGGCCCGGTCGAACATGATCTTCGAGGCGCGGAACTCGTCGCGGCGGTTGACCACAGTCAGGTCGCTGGCGTACTTGGAGATGAAGATCGAGTCCTCCATCGCCGAGTCCCCTCCACCGACCACGATCACCTTCTGGTCCTTGAAGAAGGCGCCGTCGCAGACGCCGCAGGTGGAGACGCCGCGGCCACTCAGCTCCAGCTCACCGGGGACGCCGAGACGGCTCGGCTCAGCCCCCATAGCCAGGATCACCGTTTTCGCCAGGTGCTCCTCGTCGCCGAGGTAGACCTTCTGGACGCCGCCGTCGGAGAGCTCGACCCGGTCGACGTCGTCGGTGACGAAGCGGGTCCCGAAACGCTCGGCCTGGGCGCGGAACTGGCTCATCATCTCCGGGCCCATGATTCCCTCGGGGTAGCCGGGGTAGTTCTCGACGTCGGTCGTGTTCTGCAGCTGGCCGCCCCACTGGAAGCCCTCGAAGACGAGCGGCTCGAGGTTGGCGCGGGCGGTGTAGAGAGCCGCCGTGTAGCCGGCCGGGCCCCCACCGATGATGATCACATTCTCGATCTTGCGCTCGTCGCTCATCGCTCTGCCCTAGTTTCTCGCATCTGGAGGTGCGTCCAATACTTTACTTTTTATAGTAACGCACCGCTCAGCCGACCGCGACCTCTGCGCCGCGCTCCTTCTCGACCTTGCCGCGGTCGATCGGCAGCTCACCTTCATCCCACGCCTGAACCGTATGGCGGAGCTGGAAGAAGGCCACCACCCCCAGTGGAATCGGCATCCAGAAGGCGACCAGCCGGTAGATCAGGATTGCCGGGAAGACGGTCTCCTCGGGTATACCGAAGAGCACGAAGGCGCCGATCATGCCGGCGTCGACCGCGCCGACCCCCGCCGGGGCCAGCGGGAAGAGGTTGGCGACCATGCCGAGGAAGAACCCCTGCACGACGACCGCAAGCGGGACATGGACGCCAAAGGCCTTGAAGGAGGCCCAGAGGATGCCGATGTTGGCAGCCCAGAACCCCGCCGCGCCGATCACCGCCAGGCCGCCGCGCGAGGGATGGGCGAAGAGCCGCAGGGCGAACCGGAAGCCCTCGGCCGCCGTCGCCGCGCCTTTGCCGATGCTGGTCGCGATCGCGCCGCCCCGCTCCCCGGGCACATGGGAGGCCAGCCGACCCCCCAGATCGGCCGGGATGAAGGCGATCAGGGTCCCGAGCAGCAAGAGCAGGCCCGCCACCCCGGCGGGGACGATCGTCAACTCCACCGAGCCCTTGCCGGGCAGCACCCCGGTGCGAAGGAGGATGCCGAAGACGATCAGTGCGATGGGATAGAAGACATAGTGCAGGGAGAGGAAGGCGACCATGCGCCGGCCGACGTCGCGGCGTCCCATGCCCGCTTTGCGCAGCGCCCAGTAGGTGAGGGCGATCCCTCCCGCGCCCGCCGCCGAGAAGAGCAACGTCGCGGCCACTCCGGCCATGTTGATCTGGTAGGTCTCCGACCAGGTCAGGCGCAGAGCGTCTCCCCCGACCACCGCCTTGAAGAGGGCGACGTAGGTGATGATGGCGATGACGTTGAAGCCGATCGCGACGGCGATCCAGCTCGGCTCGGCGTCGTCGAGCTTGCCCAGCGCGTCGCCGAGGCCGACCAGCTTCGGGAAGAGGAAATAGATCGCGAGGAGCAGGACAAGGACGATCAGCGCCGTCTGAAGGATGCGGCGCGGCGTAAACAGCGACAGGTCGAATGCGCCGGCACCGTTCGGCGAGTCCTGCGGAGACACGCCCGAAACGCTAGATGATCGGACCGACCGGCTGCTGAGGAGCGGCCGGGCCGGGCGCTCGCGACCGCTAGGAAGCCAGGCGCTCGAGGCGCTCGAGGCCGCCGTTGATCGCCAGCACGAGGGGCTCGGCCAGCGGCTCGCCCCGCCGCACCACGGCGACCAGCGCGGCGCCGGCGGCGAGGTCGGTGACGTAGTGCTCCCCCAAATAGACGAGGGCGAAGCCGAGCGTCAGCGCATAGCTCCAGCCGACCGTCCCTCCCCCGCGGCCCGCTTCGCTGAGGCTGATCGCGGCGGCCAGCGAGGTCGCGAAGTGAAGGGAAGGCATCGCGGCCCAGGGGTTACTGCCCAGCGTCGCGTACATCCGCGGCCAGGCCGAGCCCCAGGTCTCTTCGCCGACCTCGACCATGATGCGGCGCACCTCTTCGCCGCTGTGGCCCTGCTCGGAGGCCCACCACGGCGGCGCGGTGGGCACGGCGAAGTAGACGGCGCAGCCGATGTCGAAGACGGCGGCCATCTGGCGCGCGGCGCGCGGGAAGTGCTGGGGATGGCGGAGGAGGATGTAGAGCAGGGCCAGGTAGGGCTCCAGGAACCAGAGCCAGTGCACCCAGGTGAGGAAGCGGTTGACCGTGCCGATGCGGGGCAGGCGGGCGAGGGCGCCCTGCAGGCGGGTGTTGGGAAGCCGGCCGAGGCCGATCGCGCGGTCGCTGACGATCGGGTAGCGGATCCTGAGCCGGCGGCGCAGGCGCTCCGGGTTGTCAAAAGGCAGCTCGTGGGCCATCGTGAAGGCCCACATCTGCAGCGCGAAGAGGGCGATGTCGCGGCGGTGCGAGCGAGGCTGCAGGACGGCAAGCGCCAGAGGGCCGCCCGCGCAGGCGGCAACCGTGACCGCGGCGGGCACCCGGCCCCTCCGCCGCAGCAGGGGAACCGCGACCGCCGCGGCCAGCGCGCCTGCCGCGCCTGTACGCACCGCGACCCGCAGCGCCGGGGATGGCCGGGATCGCCTCCTGCTCATCAGGCCGGCGAGTATAGGTCGGCGCGCGAGGGTGGAGCGCGGCGGCGCGCCGCCCTGCGTGATTAGAATGGCCGCGCTTTGTCGCCCCACTCTCCTGGAACGGATCAGATCGACACGCTGTTGTGGATCGGCTTTATCGCCGCGGCGATCCTCGTCGTGGCGATCAACGCTGCGCTGATCTACGCGCTGCGCCGCAACCGCGACGGCAGCGACGCCGGCGCGGGCGAGAACGACGCCGGCCGCGGGCTGCAGCTGCGGGTGGGCGGCGCGCTCGGGATCTTCGCCATCGCGATCCTCATCCTCGGCATCGTCTTCACCGACAAGGCGCGCGAGGCTCCGGCCACCGGCCCCGACGGCCTGCAGAGCGCCGCCTCGGCGCCGCTGCGCATCCAGGCGACGGGGCAGCAATGGCTCTGGCGCTATGACTACCCCAACGAAGCCTTCTCCTATTACAAGCTGATCGTGCCGGTCGACACCACGGTCGCCCTCGACCTCGTCTCGACCGACGTCGTCCACACCTGGAACGTGCCCGAACTGGCCGGCAAGCGGGACGCGGTCCCCGGCAAGCACAACGAAGTCGTCTTCCGCGCCGACGAAGAAGGCGCCTACACCGGGGACGCCGCGACCCTCTCGGGCCAGGCCTACGCCGCGATGCGCACCGAGGTCGACGTCGTCTCGCCCGAGGAATACGAAGCCTTCGTCAAGGAGCAGAAGGATGCGATCCAGGAAGCCCAGGACCAGGTGGTCAAAGAGCTGTCGGGTGGAGAAGCGCGATGAGCAAGCCGCCTGAGCTGGTAGCCGACGGCCTCCACAAGCGCCGCGCGCGCTGGGTCGAGATCGCCACGAGCGCCGACCACAAGGACATCGGCCGGGTGCTGATCACGAGCGCCATCGGCTTCCTCTTCATCGCCCTGATCGAGCTGCTGCTGATGCGGCTGCAACTGGCGATCCCGGAGAACAGCTTCCTCTCACCGGTCACCTTCAATCGCATGCTCTCCCTCTACGGGACGACGGCGATCTTCTTCTTCGCCCTGCCGCTGGCGCTTGGCCTCTACACCTACCTGGTGCCGCTGCAGATCGGGGCTCGCCGGACCGCGCTGCCGCGGCTCAGCCAGGTCGGCCTCTGGCTCTTCATCGCCGGAGCCACGGTGCTCTACTCCGGCTTCCTCTTCACCCCGACGGAGGCCGGGATCAACCCGCTGCCCTCGCTCTCGGAGCTCTCCTTCCTGCCCAACAACGGAGTCGACGCCTGGACGACGGCCACCGGCCTGGCGACGCTCGGCTTCGTCCTCATCGCCGTCGACCTGGTGGCGACGCTGCGCACGATGCGCGCGCCCGGCATGGCCTGGCGGCGGCTGCCGGTCTTCTCCTGGGCGGCGGCGATCTGCTCCTGGCAGCTGCTCGTGATCGGCCCGGTGATGCTGGCCGCGGTCACGATGCTGACGATCGACCGCAACTTCGACGGCATCTTCTTCGCCGACGGCTCCGGCGGCGCGCCGCTGCTCTGGCAGCACTTCAGCTGGATCTTCTTCACCGGCGTCTACATGCTGATCCTGATCACCGCGCTGGCGGCGATCGCCGAGATCGTGCCCACCTTCGCCCGCCGGCCGCTGGCCGGCCGCGGGGTCGTGATCGGCTCTCTGGCGGCAATCGCCGCGATCGGCACCCTGGCCTGGCTTCAGAACATGATGACCGCGCCGATCGCGCTCGGCTGGATGTACTTCGGGATGATCATGTCGCTGGCGCTGATCGTCCCCTTCGGCCTCGTCTTCTTCAACCTGATCGCGACGATGGCGAGCGGCCGGCTGCGGATGCGCGCGCCGCTGCTCTTCGCCGCCGGGGCGGTGTCGCTGATCTCGATCGGCCTCGCCGCCGAGATCGAGCACTCGCTCGTGGCCGCCGCCTGGCAGCTGAAGAACACCACCGACGCCACCGCCTCGACGCACTTCGCGCTCGTCGGCGGCTCCGTTTTCGGCGGCTTCGCGGCGCTCTACTACTGGTTCCCGAAGCTGACCGGCCGCACGATGGGCGAGCAGCTGGCGCGGATCTCCTTCTGGACGATGGTGCTCGGAGCCCTGCTCGCCTTCGTGCCCCTCTTCCTCGCCGGCGCCGAGGAGGGCCAGGTGGTCGACGCCTACAAGTTCTTCGACAACACCGGCGTCAGCGCCTACAACCTGATCGCCTCGATCGGCACCTTCGTGCTGGCGATCGGGATCGTGGCGACGATCGCCAACGCAATCGTCAGCCGCAACAGCGGGCCGCTCGCCGGCCCCGACCAGTGGGGCGGCGACTCGCTCGAGTGGTTCACCCTCTCGCCGCCCGAGCCGCACAACTTCGACGTCCTGCCTGACGTGCGCAGCAACCGGCCGATGCGCGACATCCGCGAGGCGGTCGCCCAGCGCGGCGGAGCGGCCGAGGCGCCGGCCCGTGAGTCCCAGCCGGTAGCCTGAGCGCCGTGAGCGCGCGACTGGCGAGGCGGATGACCGCATGATGGAGGCAACTGCGACTGTCTCGCAGCGCTCCGCGGCCGCGTCGGTCCTGCGCGACTACCTGACGCTGACCAAGCCGAAGGTGCAGTCGCTGCTCCTCTTCACGACGGTGACGACGATGTACGTCGCCGGCGACCCCTCCGCGAGCCTGATCTTCCTCACCTGCCTGGGCGGCGCCCTCTCGGCGGGCGGCGCCGGCGCGATCAACCACGCCGTGGACCGCGACATCGACCGCACGATGGCGCGGACGGCCGACCGCCCGGTGGCCGCGGGACGCATCTCCCCCCGCGCGGCGATCGCCTTCGGGGCCCTGCTCGCCACCGCCTCCTTCACCCTTCTGGCGCTGACCGTCAATCCCCTGGCGGCCTCGCTCTCGCTCTCGGGCTTCTTCGGCTACGTCTTCGTCTACACGCTCTGGCTGAAGCGCTCGACGCCGCAGAACATCGTCATCGGCGGGGCCGCCGGCGCCGTGCCGCCCCTGGTCGCCTGGGCGGCGGTCACGGGCGGCCTCAGCGGCACCGCCTTCTACCTCTTCGCGATCATCTTCTTCTGGACCCCGCCCCACTTCTGGGCCCTCTCGCTGCTGATGAAGGACGAGTACGCCAAGGCCGGCGTGCCGATGCTGCCGGTCGTCCGCGGCGAGGCCGAGACGCGGCGCCAGATCGTCCTCTACACCGTCCTCCTCTACGCGGTGACCCAGCTGCCGTTCTGCGCCGGCGGCTTCGACGCCGTCTACCTGGTCTCCTCGATGACCCTGGGGGCGGCCTTCATCTACTTCTCCGTGCGGCTGCTGCGCAGCGAAGAACGGCGCTGGGCGCTTCGCACCTACCTCTTCTCGCTGGCCTACCTGGCCCTGCTGTTCCTCTCGATGCCGCTCGACCGGTTGGTCTAGTAGAACTCCGGCCGTGGATCGCGAGACCGCAAAACGCAACCTGACCGCGGGGCTCATCGCCGGCGGCTTCGCCACGGCGATCTTCGCCCTCAGCTTCGTCGCGGCCCTCCTCTACATCGCCTCATGAGCGCGGAGCGAGCAAGCGTGCATCTGTCGTTCTTCGCGCCGCGAGCGAGGCGGGAATCTTTCAAATGAGCGCGGAGCGAAACGTCCCAGAGCCCGGCGAGCAGATCTACTCGCCCCGGCCCTCCTGGGCGCCGGCCTTCTTCGCCTTCGGCCTCGCCCTGGCGGTCTGCGGCATCTACGCCGAGGGCTTCATGGTCCGCGGCTGGATCTACTCGATCATCGGCTTGATCGTCGTGCTCGCCGCCGTGCGAGGCCTGGTCCGCGGCGGCATCCGCGACTTCTATCGCCTGCCGCGCAAGCAGAAGGTGCGCGGCGCCGTACTGCCGATCGAGCCGATCAAGCCGCCGCGCGGCTAGTACCTGAGCGTGCCCTACTCGGGCGTGAGGCCCGACGTCGCCCCGTCGGAGGTCCATACGCGGACGATGTCGCGCATCGAGAGCACGCCCACCAACTCGCCCTCTTCGTAGACGACGAGATGGCGGATGCCGCGCCGCGACATCTCCGACGCCGCGCGCTCGAGGCTCCAATCCGGCGCCGCTGAGATCACGCCGCCGCTCATGTGCTCCGCAACCCGCTCTGAGTCGGGGTCCTCCCCGGCGCCGATGGAGAGCAGGATGTCGCGCTCGGTGACGATGCAGGGAACCGGCGACTCGTCGTCGGCGACCAGGGCGGCGCCTATCCCCTTCTCCGCCATCTGCTGGGCCGCCTCGCGCAGCGTGTGGGTCGGGCCAAGGGTGAGGACCACGTCTGACATGCCGTCCCGTACCTGCATCTTCCTCCTTCGTTTCGGCGGCTCGAAGCGCTCGTGTGAATCGACTCAAGCCTACCCCACGATCACGCCTGGGAAAACGCTTTTCTGGGGCCTCTGACATATAGACTCCGTCGCGCTCCACCCCCTATGCGAAAGCCCTCGAACCTCATACGCCTGCCGCTGGTCGCAGCCGCCCTGCTCGGCGCCGTTCTGGTCGCCTCCGGCTGCGGCACCACGACAGCCGACGTCGACCGCGGCCGGGAGCTCTTCAGGGTGAAATGCGGCACCTGCCACACGCTCGCCCAGGCGGGCACCAGCGGCACCCAGGGACCCGACCTCGATTCCGCCTTCGCGGCCGCGCGCGCCGCCGGTGAGACCGAAAGCACGATCGCGGGTGTGGTCAAGCCGCAGGTCGAGAACCCGCGGCCGAGCAACGACAACCCGATGATCTCGATGCCGGCCGACATCGTCAGCGGCCAGGACCTCGAGGACGTCGCCGCCTACGTGGCCCGCTACGCGGGGGTCCCGGGCGCCGCGCCGCCGCAGGTCCCGGGCGGCCCCGGGGCGCAGGTCTTCGCCAACAACGGCTGCGGCACCTGCCACACCCTTGCCGAGGCCGAAGGCGCCGGCGGTACGACCGGGCCGGACCTGGACGACGTGCTGCCCGGCCAGAGCGCGGCGATGATCGAAGAGTCGATCGTCGATCCCGAGGCGCAGATCGCGAAGGGATACCCCGCCGGCGTGATGCCCACCACCTTCCAGGCCCAGATCAACCCAACCGAACTTCGCCAGCTCGTCCAGTACCTGATCAGCTCGACCTCCAAGGGCGGCAAGAAGCAGGGCTAGGAGGCTGAGGGGCGGCGGCCCCGCGCCGCTGGCATCATCCGGTGGGCATGCGCGCACGGCTGAAGATCGAGCCCCAGCTCTACGCGACGGTGACGCTGGTTGCCCTGGCGGCCCTGTCGCTGATCGTCCTCACCGGCGCCGGAGTGCGCCTCACCGGCTCGGGCCTCGGCTGCCCCGATTGGCCCAAGTGCTACGGCGGGACGGTGCCGCCGCTCGACACCCACGCGGTGATCGAGTACGGCAACCGCATACTGACCGGCTTCGTCGGCCTGGCGGTGATCGCCGCCAGCGTCCTGGCCTGGTTCCGCCGCCCCTTCCGCTGGCACCTGGCCGTGCTCGGCGCCCTGCTCCCCCTCGGGGTCCTCGGCCAGGCAATCCTCGGCGGCCTCGTCGTCAAGTACCACCTCGCGCCGGGCCTCGTGATGGGTCACTTCATCCTCTCGATGCTGCTGCTCGACGCCTCCTTCGCCCTCGCCTGGTGCGCGCGCTACGAATCCGGCAGCCGCCGGCGCTCGACCGACCGCCTCGGGGTCTGGGCGGTGCGCGCGCTGATCCCGATCGGCCAGCTGACGATCGCCGCGGGCACGGTCGCCACGGCCTCAGGGCCCCACGCCGGGGCCCACGAAGGGCAACTGGTCCACCGCTTTGATTTCAAGGGAGCCGACACCCTGGAATGGGTGGTGCAGCGCCATTCGGCGATCGCGGCCATCTTTGGCGTCGCCACCATCGCCGTCTGGCTGCTGCTGCACCTCCAGGGACGCGACAGGCGCGCCCTGCGGCCCCTGGGAGTCGTCATAGGCCTCCTGGCCCTTCAGGGCGTCGTAGGCGGCGTCCAGTGGGCTCTGAAGCTGCCCGCGGGGATCGTCTGGCTGCATATCGCCCTAGCCACCGCCACCTGGCTGGCGATGCTCTGGACCGTCGCCACCGCCGGCCTTCTCGAGCCCAGGCGGGAGCCCGAGGCCCTAACGGGGCGAGGCTCTGCCGAGGATGGGACGCAGGCCCCCGCCCTCACCGGCACCTAGCGTCACTCTGGCGCAGAGTCAGCGGGCGCTTGGTTCGGCGGCCAGGTCGACGACGACGTGGGTGACGGGCAGGTCGATTTCCTCCCGCGCCCGCTCGACGACGCCGCGATCGAGCCAGTGCGAGCGCTCCGGTGGATGGGTCGAGAGCACGATCTCGTCGGCCGGGAAGACGCGCAGCGCATCCTCGATCGCGAGGTTGGGATCGGAATCGCCGATTTCGCCCCGGGCCTTCAGGCCCAGCCGTTCGATCTCCAGCACCGAGAGCTCCATCCGCTGGCGCGCCAGCTCGATCGCTTCGTCGACGTCCGAGGCCCAATGCTGCGCGCGCGAGCCGGGCAGGGAGGGCGTGACGATGAGGATCTCGCAGTTGCGGCCCCGGCAGCGGTTGCGGATCTCCTCCAGCAACGCCTCGCCTCCGACCGTCTCGTTGGCGACGACCAGGACCCGCCGCTTGCCGTCCCGCCCACGCGTGACCTCGACGCCGCCTCCCGGCATCGAGCCCCGCGAGCTCCGGTAGGCCACGCCGGCGCCGAAGCCCAGCAGGGCCGCCGCCAGGACGACCCCGAAGACGGGCCGCGTCAGCAGCGTCAGCGCGATCACCGCCAGCGCGCCCGCGCCAATCACCATCACCCAGCGGAATGCATCCGCCTCGGATCTCAGCGGGTTGTGCATACCTAAGTTGTACTCCCCGTGGGGGCACGGGTTCAATCCTGCGATCTGCCTGAGCGAGGAAGGCTCGCCAGATAAAAACCAGCCACCACGACAAATATGGCGATTGCAAGCAGGCGGCTCACCGATCCGACCCAGAACACCACAGGGATCAGGAGAGAGAGCCCCAGCAGCAGATCGATCAGCCGGTGCGGCCTCTGTCGAGTAAGGCGGGATGGCTTAGAAGGAGGCACCTAGCAATACCGCACTCGGTAGAGCGCAGCTAGAGGATGTAGACCGTCGTGTAGACGATGATCCACATTATCCGGCGGTCGCAGGGAAGGCGAATTTGGCTTGCTTAAGGGGCCTCTGATCCGGGACCGCGTCAGCAAGCAGAGAGCCGTGGCGAATCTAGGCGGAGGCGACGAGCTCTCGCTTGGACGTGCGACGTGCCTTCTTCGCCTTCTTCTTCCCAGGGACTTCGTCCTCGAAGCCATAGACGAGGCGAGTGTTCAGCGCTTTTGCGACTTTCGTCATGGTCGTAAAGCTGACGCGGTGCTGACCACTCTCCATGCGTGAGATCACCGAATGGCTGGTTCCCATCCGCTCTGCGAGTTGCTGCTGCGTCAGCCCAAGCTGCATACGCTTGTGGATGACTAGCCGAGCGAAGTCCTCATAGGGCTTCTGCTTCTCCAAGGCGGCTTTGTATGCGGCGCTCTTTTGAGCTCGCTTCCGCATGCCCTCCGAGTGGGTGCTTCCGAGCGGCGAAGAAATTTTACGAGCCATGCTTTCCGTCCTAACTTGTTAGCTCGATAGTCAACTTAGCAGAATTGCTAAACCACCGGACGGAATTTATGGCGCGTCATGTCCGGCTGCGCGAGGGGGAACTCGCTTTTTGGCATCCATCCGAGCCTTGAAGTCATCCCAGCGCTCTTTCGCGATCTCAATCTCTGCCTCAGGAACTGCGCCTGTGTTCTTGCGGAATATGTGAAGCAGGATGAAGAAGTTCTCAGAGCGCCGATAGAGGACTCGATAGAGCGCTCGCCCGTAGTGGCATCGCAGCTCTCGAAGGGGTCCCGAAATCTGCGAGGTATGGGGAAAGGGCAGGGGAGGAGCGTCGTTTGGAAGGTCGTTTAGGCGATCGATCTGTAGGTCGATCGTGACCCGCTTTTCGGCCGCAGTCGCGATCTCCTTAGGGCTCGGATTCTTCTTCCTTGGCTCGACGGGGAACTCCTCATCGAGGAATTCGGCAACCGGTTCGGAGCCATCGGCGGCGCGATAGTAGATCGCCTGGGTGGCCATGCGATGACCTTAATCGTCTCTGTGCCCCCTGGTTCAGGGCCCTCCACGCTTGTAAGCCAAAAATCAACAGCTAGCGCAGCAGAAGCGCAGAGAGGAGGCCGCCCCTAGATCTGGTTCTAGAGGATGTAGACCGTCGTGTAGACGATGATCCACATGATGTCGACGAAGTGCCAGTAGATGCCCGGCACCTCGACGCCGAGATGGTCCTCGGCCTTGGGCCCGAAGTGGCCGCGGAAAGCGCGGATCGTCGCGAAGCTGAGCAGCATCAGGCCGACGAAGACGTGGGCGCCGTGCAGGCCGGTGAGGCTGTAGAAGATCGAGCCGAAGGCGAGGTCGCGGGCGCTGAAGCCGAGGTGGACGTACTCGTTGATCTGGATGAAGAGGAACGT
>DASSTR010000005.1:0-26721 GCA_035707825.1 Solirubrobacterales bacterium | reverse complement strand
AGGACGTCGCCGAGGACTCGCTCGAGGAGGCGGCCGAGGCCGGCACCCGGGAGCTCCACCTGATCCAGGAAGACCTCCACGACGCGGTGGCCAGGTTCGTCTACGACAAACTTCGCCGCCGGCCGATGATCCTTCCTGTCGTCGTTGAGGTCTAGTCGGGCGCCAACCGGAAGAGCTGTCCCCGGGGCAGGCCCCCTTCTTGCTCTACGCGCTTCTTCGGGGGGAGGGCTCGGCCGGGGAATAAGTAGGGATCTTCCCCTCAGAAGCCTCCGAGCTGCGAAGCCGACCAACCCCGGGGACACCCGCCCCATCGACGTCGGCTAGGGGTAGGCGGACGCGGAACAGAGCACCGCCCTGCTTCGAAGCAGCTGCTTCGGTGGTGCCGTTGTGGGAGGTGGCGACGGCGCGGACGATGGCGAGGCCGAGGCCCGTTCCGGGCCCGATCGCGACGTCGGCCGAGCCGTCGCCGCGCACGAAGCGGTCGAAGATGTGCTCGCGCAGCTCCGGCTGGATGCCGGGGCCGTCGTCGGCGACCTCCAGCACAGCGTCGCCGCCCTCGGCGTAGAGCCGCAGCTCGATCGTCGTCCCGGGCGGCGTGTGGCGCCCGGCGTTGTCGAGCAGGTTGAGCACCAGGCGATGCAGCTCGTCGGAGCTGCCCTCGATATGGACGGGGGAGACGTCCCCGAGCCGCAGCTGCCGGTCGCCGATCGCCGGAGTGGCCTCGGCGGCGGCGTCGAGGACCACCTCGGCGAGGTCGCAGCGAGCGTGGGTGCTGGCCCTGCCGGCGTCGCTGCGGGCGAGCAGCAGCAGGTCGGCGACCAGCCGGCTCATCCGCTGCGAGGAGCGCAGGGCGGAGTCGGCGATGGTGCGGTTCTCCTCCTGTTCTGGGCTCTGTAGCGAGGCCTGCAGCAGCTCGAGGTTGGCGATCACGCTCGTCAGCGGCGTGCGCAGCTCGTGAGAGGCGTCGGCGACGAACTCGCGCTGCCGGTGCATCGCCTCCTCGCGCTCGGCGCGGGCGGCATCCAGGGAGCGCAGCATCTGCTCCAGGGTGAGCGTCAGTTCCCCGACCTCGTCGTTTGCCTTGGGCTCGGGCATGTGGCGGGAGGGGTCGCCCGTATCGGCGACCTGGCGCGCGGTCGCGGTCAGCGTCGAGATCGGCCGCATCGCGCGGTTGGCGATCGTCAGCCCGGCCAGGCTCGCAAGCAGGGTGCCGACGAATACTCCGACGCCGATCAGCAGCCAGAGTCGATGGACGGTCGCGTCGACGTTCTCGAGGCTGCGCCCGAACTGCAGGTAGCCGGTCGCCGTCCCACTGCTGTCGCTGAGCTGGTCTGTCGCCACCCGCATCTCGTCGTGGGTGAAAAGGCCGATCTTCGGCTTTCCCAGCGACCCCGTCCTGCCGGCGCCTTCGATGTAGGTGCCGTTGACGTCGAATACCCGCGCCGCCGTGTCATCGGGAAGCAGGAAGTCGCTGATGTGGGGGGCCCGCTGGAGGACGCCGCCCACCGGTGTGTAGACGACCTGCACTTCGGTGGCCAGGGTGCGGGCCGCGCTGCGCACTTCGTTGTCGAAGTCGCCGCGGATTCGTTCGCTTGCGACCTTGCCGACGACGACGCCGAAGACGACGAGGATCGCCAGGGTCAGCACCGTGGACACCGCCGCAAGCCGCCAGCGCACCGGCCAGCTGCGAGGGCGCAGGCGGTCGGGAAGCCGCCGGGGTTTGGGAAGCCGCAGCCTCATCGACTAGTCCTTCAGCACGTAGCCGGCGCCCCGTTTGGTGTGCAGGAGGCGCGGCTCGTCCCCAGCCTCGAGCTTGCGGCGCAGGGCGGAGATGAAGACGTCGATCGTGTTGGTCGCCGCCATCGGGTCATATCCCCAGACCTCCTCGAGCAGGCGCTCGCGGGAGACGACCAGGCGGGCGTTGCGCATCAGGTATTCGAGCAGCTCGAACTGGCGGTTCGTCAGCTCGATCTCGCGCTCGCCGCGCCGCACCTCGCGGCTGTCGGGGTTGAGGACCAGGTCGCCGACCTGCAGCGAGGCGGCCCCCCGGGGTGGACGCCGGCGCAGCAGGGCACGGATCCTCGCCAACAGCTCGCGGCGCTCGAATGGCTTGACGAGGTAGTCGTCGGCGCCGCTGTCGAGGCCGCCGACGCGCTCCTCGGTCTCCGCCCGCGCGGTCAGCATCAGGATCGGCACGTCGCTCTCGGCGCGCAGGCGGCGGCAGACCTCGATCCCGTCGAGCCGCGGCAATCCGAGGTCGAGGACGACCAGATCGGGCGCGAAGGCCGAGGCCGCCTCGAGGGCCTCGACGCCGTCGGCGGAGGCGCGGACCTCGTATCCCTCCTTGCGAAGGGAGCGGCGCAGGACATCGGCGATCTCGGCGTCGTCCTCGACGACGAGCACCCGCGCGGTCGCCAGATCGGTTTCAGCGCTCAGCATCCCTTCCGATGTTAGCCCTGCAAATCCCAATCCCAGGCCGCTTTTAGCGCGAATTTAGTTGCCGGGGGCGGCGCAGGGGAGCGGCTCTGGGCGTCGAACGACGCTCTATGTTCGTGCGCAAGAAGCGAGGCGCGCCCGCGCGGCGTGCCAAAGGGAAGGCAAAAAGCCGGCCCCGCGTACCTCGTCCCCAGCTGGGCGAGGGCATCGGGCAGCGCCACCTTGACCTGATCGGGCTCTTCCTGATCGCCGCCGGGGCCTTCTTCGTCTTCGTCCTCTTCTTCGGTTGGGACGGCGGCAAGATGGGCAACGGCTGCGAGACCGCGCTGACCTACCTGCTGGGCGATGTGGGCGCCCGCATCGCCACCATCTTCATGATCGCGGTCGGCGTGGTCCTCGTGACCGGCACCTCGATCTCGGCCATCCTGCGCGGCTTCGGGCGCGGTCTGCGGCGCCTCTTCGCCGGCGGCACCAGTGCCGCCCAGACGGCGATCAAGAGCCGCGAGGAGAAGCGTGAGGAGAGGCGCGGGGAGAAGCCCTTCTCCTTCGAGGCGGAGACGCAAATCGGCGAGACCGACGTGATGAGCACCTATCCGGAGGAGGACGACCTCGAGCCGACGGTGGCCCTCGTCGAAGAGGAAGAGGAGCCGGAGCCCGAGACGTCGGAGTTCGACCTCGGCGGCGACCCGGAGCCCTCCGCAGAGGCCCCGGCCTCTGCCTACGACGTCGAGGTGCGCACCGAGGAGGGGCTTGGCGTAGGCACCGACTCGACCTCGCGGCAGGCGGCGCTCACACCGATGGGCGGCAAGCGCGGCGTAACCACCTCCGAGGAGATCGCCTACCGCCCGCCGCCCGCCAAGGCGCTCGAGAAGGGGAGGGCCGACAGCGGCCCCGATCCACGCGATCACCAAGCGGTTGGTCAGAAGCTGGTCGAAACGCTTGGTCACTTCGGGGTCGAGGCGAAGATCGTCGGCGTCGTCAGCGGCCCTCACGTCTCCCGCTTCGAGCTCCGCCTGGCGCCGGGGACGAAGGTCAAGAAAGTCACCGAGCTTCAGAACGACCTCGCCTACGCGCTCGCCTCGACCGACATCCGCATCCTGGCGCCGATCCCCGGCAAGCAGGCAGTGGGGGTGGAGGTCCCCAACCGGAGCCGCAAGATGGTCCGCCTCGGCGACATCTACGCCGGCCGGCCGGAGAAGACATCGCCTCTGGTCGCCTGGCTGGGCAAGGGGATCGACGGCAACGCCGTCTGGACCGACCTGGCGAAGATGCCCCACGTCCTCGTCGCCGGCACCACGGGCTCGGGCAAGTCGGGCTGCGTGAACGCGATCCTCTCCTCGATCCTGATGCAGGCCTCGCCCAACGAGGTCCGCCTCGTCCTCGTCGACCCCAAGCAGGTCGAGCTCAACCATTACGAGAACGTGCCCCATCTGCTGACGCCGGTCGTGACCTCGCCGCGCCTGGCCGCCAACGTCCTCTCCAACCTGATCGTCGAGATGGAGAGCCGCTACGGGATCATGAGCGAGGCGCGCGCCCGCAACCTCGCCGAGCTCAACCGCGTCCGCGCCAAGCAGGGCGAGGCGCCGCTGCCCCACATCCTCTGCGTGATCGACGAGCTCGCGGACCTGATGATGGTCGCCCCGGCCGAAGTCGAGGACTCGATCATCCGCCTGGCCCAGAAGTCGCGGGCCACCGGCATCCATCTGGTCCTTGCGACCCAGCGTCCCTCGACCGACATCATCACCGGCACGATCAAGGTCAATATCCCCTCGCGAATCGCCTTTGCCGTCTCCTCGCAGACGGATTCCCGGGTGATCCTCGACCAGGGTGGGGCGGAGGCCCTGCTGGGACAGGGCGACATGCTCTTCCGCGGCGCCGGGACCTCGAAGCTGCAGCGCATCCAGGGCGCCTTCATCACCGAGGAGGAGATCGCCCGGATTACCGGCCACTGGGCCAAGCAGGGCGAACCCGAATTCGAGGAGGAGCTGCTCGAGACGCGTGAGGAGGCCGGCGAGGACGGGGGCGAGGGCGACTTCGACCCCGATAGCGACGACCTCCTCGACGAGGCGATCAGGCTCGTCGTCCAGACCGAAACGGCCTCCGTCTCGATGGTCCAGCGCCGCCTGCGGGTCGGCTACACACGGGCCGGCCGCCTGATCGACATGCTCGAGCGCCGCGGCGTCATCTCCGGCTACGAGGGCTCCAAGCCGCGCCAGGTGCTGATCACCGAGGCCGACCTCTCCCGGGTGCTTTCCGGCGGTGGGGACGCGGCGCCGGTCGGCGCCGATACCGACGCGGCGGAGTAAATCCCCTGCAAAGCCTCGGGGGAGCCGGAGGGCGCTCCCCGGCCCGACTTCGGCTCGTCTACACCCGCTTGACGCAGATAGAGCCACAATAGGAGCGTGCAAACCGGCATCGGGGCGACCCTGCGAGAGGCGCGCAACCGGCGCGGTATCGACCTCGCCGAGGTCGAGGCTGCGATCAAGATCCGCGCGCGCTACCTGCGGGCGATGGAGAACGAAGAATGGGGCGCGCTGCCCGGCGGCGCCTACACCCGAGGCTTCATCCGCACCTATGCCGGCTATCTCGGCCTCGACGGGGAGCGTCTGTCCGAGGATTACCGACATCAGTCCGAACCCGCCCCGCGCCCGCAGGCGCCCCCGGAGCCGGTGGGCGGGCATCGGCGCGGCGGTCCCTCCTTCTCGGTGCCGTGGCCCGGCGGCGCCCTGAAAGCCGTGCTCGTCTCGGTGGGGCTGCTGGCGCTGCTGGTCGCGATCGTTCTGCTCAGCCAGGGAGGCGGCGGCGATCGGGGGGCTACCCAGGCCGGTTCAGGCGGCGGCCACAAGTCGGGGCATTCGTCCCCCGGGGAGCGGGCGGCGCCCGACGTCTCCCTGCGACTCGCCACTACCGGTGAAATCTGGGTCTGCCTCCTCGACGCCGGGGGGCAGCCGCTGGTCGACGGAGAGGTTCTGGAAGCGGGGGCGGAAGAGGGGCCCTTCCACTCCGGTAGCTTCACCGTCTCCTTCGGCAACGGGGAGATCGAGATGCGAATCGACGGAAAGAAAGCCGCAATCCCGCCCAGCGCCAGCCCGATCGGCTACGAGGTGGGCTCCGACGGCAAGCTCCGCTCGCTCGGCGAAACGGAGAGGCCGACCTGCGTATGAGCGACGCTCTCAGGGCCGGCATAGTCGTCACCGGCACCGAGGTCCTGACCGGCCGGGTGGCCGATCGCAACGGCCCCTGGATCTCCGAACGCCTTGCCGAGCTCGGCATCGAGGTCGCTCACATCCTCGTCGTCGGCGACCGGCCGGCCGACCTCGAAGCGGCGCTGCGCTTCCTGGCCACCGAGGAGATGGACCTGATCGTCACCTCCGGTGGGCTTGGGCCGACCGCCGATGACCTGACCGCCGAGATCGTCGCCAAGTTCTCGGGCCGCGAGCTCGTCCTCGACGAGGAGATGGAAGAAAAGATCGCCGCGATCCTGCGCCGCTTCGCCGAGCGGTTCAAATTCGACCCCGAGGCGCTTCGCGTCGCCAACCGCAAGCAGGCGCTGGTTCCCGAGGGCGCGACGCCCCTGGACCCGGTTGGGACCGCGCCCGGCCTCGTGGTCCCCGGCGGGGAGCGCACGATCGTCGTCCTGCCCGGGCCGCCCCGGGAGCTGCAGCCGATGTGGCCGGCCGCACTGCGGACGCCGGAGCTGCGGGAGCTGCTGGCGCGAGCGACGCCGCTGCGCGGCTACACGCTGCGCATGTTCGGCATCCCGGAGTCCGAGATCGCCAAGAGCCTGCGCGAGCTCGAGGCTGAGGGCGTGGCGCTGCCCGAGGTCGAGATCACGACCTGCCTGCGCCGCGGCGAGATCGAGATCGACGTTCGCTACCGGGATCGGGCCGAAGCCACCGCCGAGGCGGTGCGCAGCGGGCTCTCCGACCGGCACCGAGCGCATCTGTTCAGCGTCGGCGGGGAGACGATCGACGACCAGGTCGCGGGCCTCCTGGCGGGGCACCGGCTCGCCCTGGCCGAGTCCTGTAGCGGCGGCCTGCTGGCGGCGCGCATCACCAACCTGCCCGGGGCCTCCGCCTACCTCGCAGGCGGCGTCGTCGCCTACTCCAACGAGTCGAAGGTCAGCCTGCTCGGGGTCGATCCGGAGTTGATCGAGCGCTGCGGGGCGGTGTCTCCGCAGGTCGCCGAGGCGATGGCGATAGGGGCGCTGGAGCGCTTCGGCGCGGATCTGGCCGTTTCGATCACGGGCATCGCCGGTCCCGACGGCGGCAGTGAGGAGAAGCCGGTCGGCTACGTCTGCTTCAACGCCCGGCGCGCCGATGGCGCCGTGCTCGCCCGCGACCCGGTGATTCCAGGTGGGCGGGAGGACGTCCGCGAACGCTCGGCTCTCGTCGGCATGCATCTGCTGAGGGCCCTGCTCAGCGATTCCGATGCACCTCTGTAGGGGAGCCGGGCGGCTCTTTTCACAGCACGGTGTTGTCTCTCGCGTCGAGCCGCCCTAGCGTGGGTCCATGGTCAAGGAGCGCTTGAAGAGCCCGCGTGCGCGTCTGTTCCTGGCCCTCGACCTGCCGGCCGAGGTACGGGCGGGGCTGGGGGCGTGGGGAGAGCGCGAGCTGTGCGATCCGGCCCTGAGGCCCGTCCCCGACCACTCGCTTCACATCACGCTCGCCTTTCTCGGCTACCGGCCGGAGAAGGAGGTGCCGCGGCTGGCCGGGATCCTCGCGTCGAGCGGGGGCCCGGCGGTGCGGTTGGAGCTGCGCGACCCGGTCGCGCGTCCGCAGCGGGGGCGCCCGCGCCTCTTTGCCCTACCCGCCGTCTCCGCCGGCGCGGAGGGACTGCAGGCCGAGCTGCAGGAGCGCCTCATAGGCGAGGGGCTCTACGAAGCCGAGAAGCGCCCTTTCTGGCCTCACGTGACCGTTGCCAGGGTGCGTCCCGAGGAACGTGGATCGCGGCGTCCGAGGGTCGTGTCGCGGCCGCCGGGGGCGCTCCCGAACGAGCTCTTGCAGCCCATGCGTTGCGTCCGAGCAGCGCTCTACCGTTCTGAACTCAAGCCACAGGGTGCGCTTTACACACCCTTGGCGCAAGTCGAGCTGTCCGGCGCGGACAGCAGTGAGGTGATCTAAGAGATGGCGAACCGGAAAGCAGCTTTGAAAGACGCCTCGGCCAAGGACGCCAAGGCAAAGGACGCGGCTCTGGAGGCCGCCGTAACCCAGATCGAGCGGGACTTCGGCCAGGGCGCCCTGATGCGTCTCGGCGCCAAGAGCGCGGTGGAGATCGAGTCGATCCCAACCGGCGCTCTCGCCCTTGACCTGGCGTTGGGCATCGGAGGAGTGCCGCGGGGGAGGATCATCGAGATCTTCGGCCCCGAGTCCTCGGGAAAGACGACCCTCGTCAACCACATAATCGCCGAGGCCCAGTCGAGGGGCGGCATCTGCGCCTTCATCGACACCGAGCACGCGATCGACCCCATCTACTCACGCTCGATCGGGGTCGATACCGACGAGCTGCTCGTCTCCCAGCCGGACTTCGGCGAGCAGGCGCTGCAGATCGCCGATCGGCTGATCGCGTCCAACGCCATCGACGTCGTCGCGATCGACTCGGTGGCGGCGCTGACGCCGAAAGCCGAGCTGGATGGGCAGATAGGGGACACCACGGTTGGCCTGCAGGCCCGCCTGATGTCTCAGGCGCTGCGCAAACTGGCCGGCAATCTCAACCGGACCCAAACCGTCTGCATCTTCACCAACCAGATCCGCGAAAAGATCGGCGTCCAGTTCGGCTCTCCCGAGACCCAGCCGGGCGGGCGGGCGCTGAAGTTCTATTCCTCGCAGCGGCTCGACATCCGGCGGATCGAGACCCTCAAGGAAGGGACCGAGGCGGTCGGCAACCGGGTCAGGGTCAAGGTCGTGAAGAACAAGGTGGCGGCTCCGTTCCGCCAGGCCGAGTTCGACATCGAGTACGGCAAGGGGATCTCGCGTGAGGGCGAGTTGCTCGATTTCGGCATCGAGCACAACCTGGTCGAGAAGTCGGGGGCCTTTTTCTCCTATGGGGAGACGCGGCTTGGGCAGGGGCGCAACAACGCCAAGCAGTTCCTTGCCGACAATCCCGAGCTGGAGGACGAGATCGAAGGCAAGATCCGCAGCGCGCTCGGCATCGGTGCGGAGGGCGCTGCCGAGGCCGAGACCGCTGCGGAGCCGGCCGCTGAGGTAGCGGAGGCCAAAGCAGCCTAGGCGGCCGATCTTGGCGTGTCGCGCGGTGGGGTCGCGGGTAGAGCGGCCGGCGGCGCGGCCCTCCAGGCCTCCAGTGCATAGGATTCCCGCCGCATATGGATAACGGCACTCTCTTCTACATCTTCGGCGGCGCCCTCGCCGCCTCGGCCGTGGTGGTCAGCCTCCTGGGACTGAAACTGAAGGACTTCCCCGGGCGCCTGGCGCCGCTGGTGTTTGTCTGGTTCGCCATCCTGGTCGGCTGCTCGACCACGTTCGCGGTCCTGCACGCTCAGGACGAGGAACACGCAAAGGCCGCCGAGCTCGCAGAAGGGGGCGAGGAGGCCGAAGAAGCGGTGCAGGAGGCCGTTGACGAGGGTGGCGCCACCGAGCAGGGCGGAGAAGCCGGCGCCGCGGCGGGCACTCAGGGCTCAGGGCCCGAAGCCAAGGGCCCGGGCAGCACCCTGCAGCTGGCCGCCGATCCGACCCAGATCGCTTACGACAAGACCAGCCTGACCAGCAAGCCGGGCAAGGTGACGATCGACTTCGACAACCCCGCCGCGCTCGAACATGACGTCGCGATCGAGCAGAACGGCAAAGAGATCGCGGTCTCGGAAACGATCACCGAGGGCGAAACCTCGGTCAGCGCCGAACTGGCGCCGGGCACCTACACCTTCCTGTGTACGGTCCCGGGTCATGCCGAAGCAGGCATGGAAGGCACTCTGACGGTGCGCTAGGCGAGCATCTCGGGGTCCTCGGTCCGGGAGCCTCGTTCACGCACATCAGTGCGCTCGCTCGGCTTCCTCCCTGCGTCCCCCGATCTTCTCGCCTATCGCACCGTCAGGCCGTCGGTACCCTGATGGGCATGGGGAAGCGCTATCACGTCACCACGTTCGGCTGCCAGATGAACGTGCACGATTCCGAGCGCATGCAGGGGATGCTGGAGTCGCTCGGCTATGAGGCGGCGCCAAGCCGCGATCAGGCAGACCTGATCCTTTTCAACACCTGCTCGATCCGCGAGTCCGCCGACAGCCGCTTCGTCGCGCACCTGGGTGAGGCGAAGCGGCTGAAGTCAGAGGATCCCGCCCGGGTCGTCGGGGTCGGCGGCTGCTGGGCGCAGTCGGTCAAGGACGAGGTCTTCCGCCGCTTCCCCTTCGTCGACGTGGCCTTCGGCCCCGGCCAGATCCACAGGCTCGCCGAGTTCCTCAACTCCGACTCCCTCACGGCGCAGGGCTATTTCGAGTTCGAGGACTTCTCCGGGCATCTGCCGGCGCGACGCGAACGGCAGTTTCAGGGCTGGTTGCAGATCTCCCAGGGCTGCAACTGCGCCTGCGCGTACTGCATCGTTCCCTCCACTCGCGGCCGCGAGGTGAGCCGCGACCCGGACGAGTTGGCCGCAGAGGCCGAGGCGCTGGCCGCCGACGGGGTGCGCGAGGTGACCCTGCTGGGGCAGAACGTGAACAGCTACGGGCGCGACCTGCCGCGGGAGGCGCGGACGAGCTTTGCCGAGCTGCTGGGGCGAGTCGACGCCGTCGAGGGCATCGATCGCATCCGCTACACGAGCCCGCACCCGAAGGACATGCGAGAGGACGTGATCCGGGCCCACGCTGAGCTGGCCGCGCTCTGCGAGCACATCCACCTACCGCTTCAGTCGGGATCCAGCTCGATCCTCAAACGGATGCGGCGCACCTACGACCCCCAGCGCTACATGGACCGCGTTGCGCTGATCCGCGAGCACGTTCCCGACTGCTCGATCACCACCGACATCATCGTCGGCTTCCCGGGCGAGACCGAGGCCGATTTCGAGCAGACGATGGAGGTCGTCGAGGAGGTCGGCTACGACAGCGCCTTCACCTTCGTCTTCTCGCCCCGACGCGAGACCGAAGCGGCGACGATGGGCGACCAGGTGCCGCACCCGGTCAAGCGGGAGCGCATGGAACGCCTGGTCGAGCTCGTACAGCGACGGGCCACCGAACGGGCACAGCGCTTCGTCGGCCGCGAGATGGAGGTCCTGGTCGAGGGGCCGAGCCGCACCGATCCGACCCGGCTGCGGGGCCGGACCAGGCACAACAAGACGGTCAACTTCGACGGCACCGCCGCCCCCGGCAATCTCGTCGACGTCAAGATCGAAACCGCAACCTCGATGACCCTGGGCGGAGTGATGGCAAAACCCCTCACTCAACTTTTTCGGTGATGAGCGGTCGGCTGACCGCGTTTGAATCGCCGAAAAAGTACAAGCCGTTCAGGGCTTCGCCATCACTCCGTTCACAGCCATGGATGTAGTAGCCATCTTCGGCCCCACAGGAGTTGGTAAGACGGGGGTGGCGATTGCTCTCGCTGAGCTGCTGCGGGGGAGAGGGGAGGAGCCGGTTGCGGTCTCCTGCGACGCGCTGCAGGTCTACGAGGGCCTGGGAACGCTGACCGGCGTCGCCAGCGAGGCCGAGCGGGCGCGGCTCGAGCACCGGCTGGTCGGGTTCGTGCCGGTCAGCCGCCCGTTTTCGGTCGGCGACTACATGCCGCTCGCCCACGGGGAGATCGACAGGGCCCTGGAAGCGGGCAGGAGGCCGATCGTGGTCGGGGGAACCGGCCTCTACCTGCGCGCGGCGCTGGCCGAGCTCTCGCTGGTCAAGGCTCCCCCCGGCGCCGAGGACTCCGAGCTCTGGTCGCCGGAGACCCGCCTGCCGAGCCGCATCTTCGGGCTCGACATGGACCGGGCCCAGCTCTACGAGAGGATCGACGCGCGCACCGAGGCAATCGTCGCCGGCGGCGCCGCGGAGGAGGTGCGGCGGGCCGAGACCGCGAGCCCTTCGCGGACGGCGCGCAAGGCGCTCGGCTTCGACGAGCTCCTCAGCGGCGACCTCGAGCAGATGAAGAAGCGGACCCGCAACTACGCGCGCCGCCAGCTCACCTGGATGCGGAAGATCCCCAACCTGCACCCGATCGACCGCACCGGCCGCGACGACGAGGCGGTGGCGGCGGAGATCGCCTCCGCGCTCGGCGAATAGGCTGCCCGCGATGAGATTCGAGAAGTGGCAGGCGCTCGGCAACGCCTACGTCATCGTCGAGGCCGCGGACCTCCCATGGGAGCTCACCCCCGAGCGCGTGCAGCTGCTCTGCGACATGCGCTTCGGCATCGGCTCGGACGGCGTGCTGCTGCTCTCCCGCAGCGAGGACGCCGATTTCGTCGCCGAGCTGCGGATCTTCAATCCCGACGGCTCCGAGGCCGAGCTCTCCGGCAACGGCGCCCGCGAGGCGATCCTCTACCTGCGCAGGAACGGCTGGACTGACCGCGACACTTTCACGATCGACACTCTGGCCGGCCCGGTGACCCCGACGATCACCTCGGAGCGAACCTGCACTGTCGAGATGGGCCGGGCATCGACGCAATCGAAGGACTTTCCATCCGGAGCCCCTGACGGGCAGGGCACGCTCGAGGCGGGGGGGCGGGAGTGGGCCTTCCAGCACGTCTCGGTGGGCAACCCGCAGTGCGCCATCGTCGTCGGCGAGGAGCTCGAGGGCCTCGACCTCGCCGCCATCGGGCCGGGGATCGAAGGCAACGAGCTGTTCCCGAACCGGACCAACGTCTCCTTCCTGCGCATCGACGGGAGCCGCGTGCGGGCGCGGATCTTCGAGCGCGGCGTGGGGGAGAGCCTCTCCTCTGGAACCGGGGCCAGCGGCGCCGCTGTGACGGCCTTCCTGCGCGGTGCTCCGAGCCCGATCGTGGTCGAGCTGGACGGCGGCGAGCTGGAGGTCGAGATCTCCGAGGACCTGGACATCCGCCTCAGCGGCTGGGCGGAGCAGATCTGCGCGGGTGAGCTCTCCGCGGAGCTGCAGCGGGCCCTCGCCGACCTTTAGGGTTCGCCGCGTGACCGACACGGAGACGAGACCAGGCATCGCCGCGCCCTCGAAGCGGCTGGAGGCGATGCCTCCCTACATGTTCGCCGAGCTGGAGCGGCGAGTTGCCGACAAGCGGGCCGCCGGCATCGACGTGATCAGCCTCGGCATCGGCGACCCGGACGAGCCCACCTATCCCCACATCGTCGCCGCGATGCAGGAGGCGGTCGCCGACCCCGCCAACCAGAAGTACCCGAGCAACCGCGGCCGGGAGGAGTTCCGCAAGGCCTTCGCCGACTTCTACTCGCGCCGTTTCGGCGTCGAGATCGATCCCGACGGCGAGGTGATCCCCGCGATCGGCGCCAAGGAGTGCATCTACAACCTCTGCTTCGCCTTCCTCGACCCCGGCGGGGTCGCGCTGGCCTCAGACCCCGGCTATCCCGTCTACACGGGCGGCCCGATCCTCGCCGGCGCGACGCCCCACCTGCTGCCGCTCGTACCCGAGCTCGGCTTCGCGCCGGACCTCGAGGCGGTGCCCGGCGAGGTGGCCGCGAAGGCGCGGCTGATGTTCCTCAACTATCCGAACAACCCCAGCGGCGCCGTCGTCCCCGACGGCTTCTTCGAGCGCGTCGTCGAGTTCGCCCGCGAGCACGAGGTCCTCGTCGTCCACGACAACGCCTACTCGGAGACCACCTACGACGGCTACGTCGCGCCCAGCTTCCTCGCCACGCCGGGCGCCAAGGAGGTGGGCCTCGAGGTCTTCTCGCTCTCCAAGGGCTACAACATGACCGGTTGGCGCTGCGCCGCGATCCTCGGCAACCCGGAGGCGATCGAGACCTACTGGCGGCTGAAGACCAACGTCGACTCGGGGCTGTTCGAGGCGGTGCAGATGGCCGGCGTCGCGGCGCTCGAGGGGCCCGGCGAGCCGCTGCGGGAGATGAACGAGACCTACACGCGCCGCCGCGACCTCGTTGTCGATGCCCTGCGCGAGATCGGCGTCGACGTCGCCGCCCCGAAGGGGACGATCTACGTCTGGGCGCCCGTGCCCGAGGGACACACCTCGACCTCCTTTGCCGAGCTCGTCCTCGAAGAGGCGGCGGTGATCGTCTCGCCGGGCTCGATGTACGGGCCGAGCGGCGAGGGCTTCTTCCGCATCTCCCTGACGACCCCCGACGACCGCATCACCGAGGCGGTCGAGCGGATGCGCCAGCACCTCGCTTAAGGGCTAGCCGGCCTACCCGGCTAGCTCTCCGACTCGAGCTTCTTGCGCCAGTAGCGGTCGAGGCCGCGCCACTGGTACTCGGGCGGGACGCTTTGCAGCAGCTCGGCGGCGACGTCCTCGCTGGAGGCGGCCTCCGCGACCCTGTCGCGGTGGCGCTTTTCGTAGTCTGCCTCGGAGAGGGCCCGTGCGAGCTCGGCCTCTTCGCGAAGGCGCTCGCGGACGATCGCCAGGTGCTCCTCCGGCTCCTCGACGGCGCCGAAGTGCGTCAGCGCGAGCCGCTGCGGGCGCCAGCCTTCGATAATGCCGATCGACTCCTCCCAGGTCTCGATCTGGATGTCGGGGGGCGGGGTGGGAGGGACGATCAGGTCCGCACCCGGAATGCGGACGGCGGCGACGTCACCGACGAAGGCGGTGCCGCTCTCCTCATGCAGGTAGCTGACGTGGTGCGAGGCGTGGCCGGGCGTGTAGGCGACCCGCATGCCGAGGGCGGTCTCGCCGCCGCGCAGCGCGATCACGTTCTGCTCGGGGATTGGGACGATCTCGCCCCAGAGGCGCTCCATATCGTCGCCGTAGAGCCTCTCGGCGCTGGCCAGGAGTCGCGAGGGGTCGATCAGGTGCGGCGCTCCCACCTCGTGGACGTAGACCTCCAGGCCCGGCCAGCGCCTGACCAGCGCCCCGGTCGCGGCGGCATGGTCGAGGTGGATGTGGGTGAGGAGGATCGCCCGCGGCTGCTCGTCTCCCAGGGCGTCGAGAAGGGTCTGCATGGAGGACTCGGGGCCGGGGTCGACGAGGGCGCCATCGACGTTCCAGCAGCCGATCACGTGCGGCCGGCCCAGATGCATCGTGTCGATGACCCGCATAACGAGAGGGGTCAGGCAGCGACCGGATCGGGGAAGCGGTCATCCCCTTCGAGGGTCTGCCGCAGGCCCTCCTCCATGCCACGGGGCGCGTAGCCGAGCTCGCGGCCGGCCTTCTCGTAGCTGGCCCAGAAGGTGACGCCGTCCGCCGAGGAGATCAGCTCGCGCAGGTTGGGCGGCTGGCCCATCAGCTTGCCCACCAGCGGGCCGATCGGCGTCAGCGCCTTCATCAGCCCGGTCGGCATCGCCCGCTTGGGCGCCTTGCGGCCCGTCGCCGCCGCGACAGTCTCGATCGCCTCGCGCATCGTCGTCACCGGCCCGCTGAGCACGTAGGTCTCGCCGATCTTGCCCTTGTCGAGCGCCAGCAGGATTCCCCCGGCGATGTCGTCGACGTGGCTGAGGCAGATGCCGAACTCCGGGAACGGCATCAGCACGAGTTTTCCGGCGAAGAATTCCTTCAGCAGATCGGCCACCTGGGAGGTGTCGCCGGGGCCGTAGACGCCGCCCGGTTGGACGATGATCCCCGGCAGGCCGTCGGCGATCATGCGCTTGGCGATCCTGTGCGCCTCGAGCTTCGTCTCCTCGTAGTAGGAGGTGAATTCCTTGCCAGGGTGCTCGTAGGACTCGTCGACCACCTGGCGGTGGGTGTTGCCGAAGATGCCGACCGTGGAGACGTAGACGACCCTCGGCACCTTTGCCTCGAGCGCCGCGCCGAGGACGTTTTCGGTGCCGCGCACGTTGGCCTCGTACATCGCCGGATGCTGGGACTTGGGAATCCCCACCTCATACATGGCCGCGGCGTGAACGACGCCGTCGCAGCCCGCCATGCCGTCGCGGATCGCGGCCGCGTCGCCGAGGTCG
Organism: Solirubrobacterales bacterium; assembly: GCA_035707825.1. Taxonomy (GTDB): domain Bacteria; phylum Actinomycetota; class Thermoleophilia; order Solirubrobacterales; family 70-9; genus VRUE01. Next base: position 11,308 of record DASSTR010000005.1, on the reverse strand, counting down.
CCCTCGACGAGGGTGCATCCCAGAGCGGCGAGCGGCTCGCCCTTCTGCGGGTTGCGGACCAGGCAGACGACCTCGTCGCCGCGCTCGCGCAGCTGGCGCACGACAGTGCCGCCGATGAACCCCGTCCCACCCGTCACGAAGACCTTCACGGGCTGGAGCCTATCCAGGTAGCGCCCGGGCCTACAATCGAAGCAGGTGCAACGATCGAGAAACGGCCGCAGCACGCAGACGCGCCACAGCGCCAACGGTGCCGGGCTGTCGAATCCACGCGCGCGCCAGCGGGCTCTGGCGATCGGCATCACGGACGGCGAGGCGGAGGACCCGCTTGCCGAGCTGAAGGAGCTCCTGCGCACGGCCGGCGTGGCAACGGCGGGTGAGATGGTCCAGGGACGCTCGGCGCCCGACCCCGACCGCTATTTCGGCCACGGCAAGCTCGCCGAGCTGAAGGCGGCGGTCGCCGAGCGCGACGCCAATCTGGTCGCCTGCGACGACGAGCTCGCTCCCCGTCAGGAGCGCAATCTGGAGGCGGCGCTCGGTGTGCCGGTGATCGATCGCACTGCCGTCATCCTCGACATCTTCGCCGACCACGCGCACTCGGCCGAGGGCAAGCTCCAGGTCGAGCTGGCTCAGCTCGAGTACAACCTCGCCCGCATGAGGGGGCTCTGGACCCACCTCGAGCGGCTTGGCGGTGGAATCGGCACCAGGGGGCCGGGCGAGTCCCAGATCGAGACCGACCGCCGCCTGGCCCGCGACCGGATCGCCGCCCTGCGGCGCCGCCTGGCGCGGCTGGAGCGCAACCGCGGGGTGATGCGCGCCCGCCGCGAGCGGTCCTCCCTGCCGCGGGTGGCCCTGGCCGGATACACCAACGCCGGCAAGTCGACGCTCCTCAACGCGATCACCGGCGCCGAGGTGGGCGTGGGGGACAGGCTCTTTCACACCCTGGACCCGACCACGCGCGGGTTCGAGCTCTCCGGCCGCACCTACCTGCTGACCGACACCGTGGGCTTCATCGAGAAGCTGCCCCACCAGCTGGTCGAGGCGTTCAAGGCGACCCTCGAGGAGACCGTGCTGGCCGACCTCGTCCTCCACGTCGTCGACGCCTCCTCGTCGCAGGAGCGCCGCCTGCGCGACGTGCAGGCGGTCGACGAGGTGCTGGAGGAGATCGGGGCCGGAGACAAGCCGCGCCTGGTCGTGCTCAACAAGATCGACCTCCTCGACGCGGACGAACGGCACGAGGTGATGCTGCGCCATCCCGACGCGGTTGCGGTCTCCGCGCTTGCGGGCGAGGGATTGGAGGGCCTGCGAGCGCGCATCGAGTCGGCCTTCGAAGACACCCTGGCCGAGGTCGAGCTGCTCGTCCCCTATGCGGAGGGCGCGCGGCTGCACGAGCTCCACGAGGTCGCCGGTGACCTGGTGCGGACCGAGCGCGAGGACGGCGTCCTCGTCAAGGCCAGGGTCCCGGTTGCCGAGCTGCATCGCTTCGACGACCTCGCGGTCGCGTAGGCTGCCGCCGATGAAGCTGGCGGTCTCGAAGCTGAATGAGGAGGCGACCCTGCCGAGCCGCGCCCACGAGGGCGACGCCGGCCTCGACCTCTACGCCTGCGAGGCGGCCCACATCGGCCCCGGTGAGCGCTGGAGCGTCGGCACCGGCATCGCGGTGGAGATTCCCGAGGGACATGCCGGCCTCGTCCTGCCGCGCTCCGGCCTGGCGCGCGAGCACGGCATCGCGCTGGTGAACTCCCCGGGATTGATCGACGCCGGCTACCGGGGCGAGGTCCGGGTGCTGCTGCTCAACACGGACCCGGCGGAAGGCTTTCGCATCGAGCCCGGCGATCGGATCGCCCAGCTCGTGGTCGCCCCGATCGCGCTGGTGGAGCCGGTCGAGGCCGAGGCGCTGAGCGAGTCGGCGCGCGGCGACGGTGGCTTCGGCTCGAGCGGACGCTAGCCTCGCCGGCGCTGGCTCGTTGACGCGCTGGTCAGGCGTTTAGCGCGGCCTGGCGGGCGCTCTCGTGCGCGGCCGCCTCGAATGCGTCGTCGAGGGGCTCTAGAGCGGGACGACCTCCGTAGCGTTGCTCCAGCGCCAGTTCGATCAGCCGGTCGGCGAGCCAAGCGTTCTTGGGCAGCAGCGGCCCGTGCAGGTAGGTGCCGATGAGATTGTCGCGGCGCACACCCTCGAGCCCGTCGCGGCCGTTGTTTCCGTGGCCCTCGAGGACCCGGCCGAGGGGGATGGCCCCGGAGCCGAGATTGGTGCGCCCGCCGTGGTTCTCGAAGCCGGCGATGGTCCGCGGGCCGTCTCCCAGGTCGGCCTCGATCGCGACGTTGCCGATCAGGCGCGGGCCCGGCTCGCGCACGGTCTCGAGGTCGGCGAGGCCGAGGCCGGGCAGCTTCTCCTCTCCGAGCTGATAGCTGTGGCCGAGCAGCTGATAGCCGCCGCAGACCGCGAGCATCGGCGTGCCGCCGGAGATCGCCGCCGCCAGGGCATCGCGCTTGGTCCGCACGAGGTCGCCGGCGACCATCTGCTGGTCGCGGTCCTGGCCGCCGCCCATGTAGATCAGGTCGTGGGCATCGACGTCGATGCTCTCTCCGGGGCCGGCGCCGGCGTAGGAGAAGGAGATCCCGCGCCACTCGCAGCGGCGTTGTAGGAAGACGATGTTGCCCCGGTCGGCGTAGATGTTCATCTGCTCCGGGTAGAGAGCGAGCAGGCGAAGCTCCATCACGCCTCCTTCTCCAGGATGACCACGGTCGATCCCACGTGAGCGTCGGTCTCGGGTATCTGCCGCCGCCCGCGCGGGCGCAGGCCCGCGTCGCCGGCCTCCGCCTCGAGGCGATCCGCGCTGAGCATCTGCAGCTCGATCCGATCCTCGGCGTCGCGCAGCTCACCCTCCGGGGAGACCGTCTGGCGCAGGCGGCGGACGACGATCGCCTCGCCGCTGCGATGCACGTCGAGGGGAAGGCTGGAGTAGACCCAGCCGTCGACCTCGCGCACGTCGGGGAGGGGAGGGGAATCGCCCATGGCGGGCACCTCCTCGATCAGGGCCAGGGCAAAGGATGCCCCGGGGTCGAGGTGCTCCGCCACCCTTTGCAGGCAGGCCGCCCGATCGCCGGGCCCGCGGAGGAGCTGGATCAGCTGCATCGGCGCGATCGCCAGCGCGAAGCGGCTCTCGACGGCGAAGCCGGCCGCATCGGCGGCAATCGCCGCGGCTGGCAAGGCCGTTGCCCGTTCGTTGAAGGCCTCGACGAGCAGAGGATCGGAGTCGATGCCGCTGACCGCGTGGCCGCGCCGGGCGAGGTGCAGGCCGACCCGCCCGGTACCGCAGCCGAGCTCGAGGACGGGGCCGGCAGCCTCGTCCGCCAGCTCCTCCCAGAGCGCCAAGTCCGCGGCATATCCACCGCACTCCACCTCATGCCAGACGATCGACTCCGTTCTCATCGCCAGAACTCTTTCGCTAGGCCGCGCTGGGCAAGCAATTTGCGGAGCTCGAGCAAGGCGGTGTAGGTGGGGAGCGCGAAGAGTCGATCGGGGGCGGCGGCGACGGCGCGGTCCAACGCCATGCCGATGTCGGGCTCGACCTCAATCGACTCGGGGGGCCAGCCGGCGTACTTCAGCCGCAGGGCCATCTCCGCCGCCCGGGTGCCGGCGCAGGTGACCTTGCCTACGCCTTCGGCCAGCAGCTCGAAGTCGGCGTCCCAAACCCAGGAGACATCGCGGCCGTCGGCGATGCGGTCGTTGAGCGCCACCCACAGGTGCAGCCCGCCCGTCTCCGCCTCCTGCCCCAGCGTGCGCAGCACCTCGTTGGCGCCGGCGGGGTTCTTGATCAGCAGGATCGAGACCGGCTTGCCCTCCACCGGGATCGTCTCGACGCGGCCGAACGCCGCCTGCAGCTCGCCAAGGGCGGGAGCTATGGAGGAGGCGGGGATGCCCAGCTCGAGCCCGGCGGCGACGGCGGCGAGGGCGTTGTAGACGTTGTAGAGGCCCGGCAGGGGCAGCCTCAGGTCGATCTCCTCCGCCGGCGTGCGCACCAGCACCCGCGAGCCGTCCATCCCCTGCAGCTCGATTCGCGTCGCCGCCACGTCCGGAGCCGGTCGCCTGGCCCCGCAGGATGGGCAGGCGTAGTGGCCGAGGTGGCCGACGAAGGCGCGCTCGTAGGCGTAGGGCGCACCGCAGCGCCGGCAGTGCTTGGCGTCGAAGGCGTGCTGGAGCTCGGGGAGGGCGTGCGAGGCGTCCTCGATGCCGAAGTAGACGACGCCAGGCCTGCGTTCGCCTTCCGGGTCGTGCCCCAGGTCGGCGATCAGGGGGTCGTCGGCGTTGAGGACGAAGCGGCTTCGGCCCGTCCGCTCCCCGACCATCGCCGCCCACTCGTCGGCGAGCGTCTCCATCTCGCCATAGCGATCCAGCTGGTCCCTGAACAGGTTGCCGAGCACGACCAGCGAGGGCTCGAGCTCCGCGGCCACCTTGGGCAACCAGGCCTCGTCGACCTCGAAAAGCCCCTCGTCCCCCCGCTGCTCGAGCAGGGCCGTGGCGACGCCCCAGGTCATGTTGGAGCCGGCCCGATTGTGGACCGGCTCGCGCCCCGCCGCGCGCAGGATCGCGGCGATCATCCCCGCGGTGGTCGTCTTGCCGTTGGTGGCGCTGATCACGGTGGCGCCTCGCTGGAGCCGGGTCCCGAGACGGCCGATCGCGTCGGGGTCGAGGCGCAGCAGCGCCCGACCGGGAAGGGTCGTGCCGCCGCCGCGACCGCTCGCCCTGCTGGCGGCGCCGATCGCGCGCGCCAAGGTGATCTTGGCGCCGAACAGCGGCCTGCCTGATGAAGACCGGGCGCTCAAGCCTGCGCGGGCGGCGCGATCACGCTCAGCGCCTTCGGCAGGAGGCGGAGGGACACCGGAACCTCGGTGAGGTGCTCGCCGTCGGCGTAGACCGGGAGGGGGCGGCTGGCGCTCAACTGCAGGCGCGGCGCCCGGAAGACCCGCACCTCGTCCTCCTCGACGTGGGTGCCCTTGAACACCTTGGGCAGGTTACTCACGAAGCGCAGCTTGCTGACCTCGCCGACGACGACGATGTCGAATTCGGCGTCGTCCAGCTCGGCGTCCGGCGCGATGAACATCCCGCCTCCAAAGGCCCGGCTGTTGGCGACCGAGACCGAGTAGCCGCTGAGGCGGACCCGCTCCTCGCCGATCCCGATCGTGAAGCGGGCCGGCTTCCAGCCCAGCAGGGTGCGGAGCGCGGCGTAGGCGTAGACGAGATTGCCGCGCAGGAAGTGCGTTTCGTTCGCTACCCGGTTCGCTTCCGAGTCGAAGCCGATGCTGGCGATGCCGAGGAAGCGCTTTCCGTTGGCCTCGCCGACGTCGATCTGCCGGCTCTCTCCCGCCGCGATGACCGCCACCGCCTCCTCTGGGTCCTCGGGGATTCCGAGCACGCGGGCGAGGTCGTTGCCGCGCCCGCCGGGGATGATCCCGAGCGGTGTATCGGAGCCGGCCAGGGCGCCGCCGATCGCGCCGACCAGTCCGTCGCCGCTCATCACCACCGGCACCTCTCCCGCTTCGACGGCGCGGAGGGCCTGTTCGACGCCGTGCTCGAGGCCCTTGGTGCGCTGGACGCGAAAGGCAAGGCGCCGCGCGTCGAGAGCCTGCTCGGCCCGCGGCAGCAGCTTCAGCGTCTTCCCCCGCGCCGAGGAAGGATTGACCAGCAGCGCGAGTGGCATGCCCTCGATGTCCATCGCGGGCAGCCTAAATGCGCACCCGGCTCAGCCGGCGCCGCCGAGGCGGGCGACAAGAAAAGCTTCGCCCTCGCCGCCTGTGAGCTGCTCGAATCCATGGCGCCCGAGGCGCCCCGGCAGCCGCCGCCGGCGCAGGCGCTCGAGGGCGCCGCCTGGGGGAGGAAGGAGCACGATCAGCTGGCCGCCCGGCCGCAGCACGCGTCGCAGCTCCTTCGGACGCGGCCTCCCGCGGCTCTGTACGACGAGGTCGAAGAAATCGTCCGGATAGGGAAGGGAGGAGGGAGGGCCGGCCTTGAAGGCGACCCGCCCCTCGGGGTCGAGGCCGACCCTGCCCACCGCGGCGCGGATCGCCCGCTCGGAGCGGTCCAGCCCCCGCACTCTCGCCATCGGGAACTCACGGGCCAGGAAGAGCGCTCCATCGCCCTCTCCGCAACAGATCTCGAGCACCCGTTCGGGCCCGCGGTCGACCTGCAGGACGGCGGCGGCGAGGGCGACCAACGAATCGGAGATCACGCCCGCGATCATCGCAACCGCCGGGCGCCTGCATCATCTAGGCTTCGCGCCGATGGAGGAGGCGCCAGATCGTCGATGGATCGTCCTCGCCGCTTTCGCGGTGGTCGCGGTTGCGGTGGTGATCGCGATTCTGGTCGGTCGCGGCGGAGGCGGCGGCGAAAGCACGACCACGGCCAGTGCCGGCGCCGAAGGCTGCCGGTCGGTGGAGACGCCGGAGCCGAAGGAAGTCAGCTACAAGGCTCCTCCGCAAACGGTTCAGGAGGGCGAAAAGCTCACCGCGGTGGTCGAGACCAGCTGCGGGACCTTCGATATCGCCCTCGACTCCAAGCGGGCGCCGAAGACCGTCAACTCCTTCGTCTTCCTCTCCGAAAAAGGCTTCTACGACGGGCTCGCGTTCCACCGCATCGTTCCCGAATTCGTCATCCAGGGCGGCGATCCGGAAGGCACCGGAAGCGGCGGCCCCGGCTACTCGGTGGTCGAGAAGCCGCCCGCGAACCTCGCCTACACCAAGGGCGTGGTGGCGATGGCGAAGAGCCCGACCGAGCCCCCGGGGACTTCGGGCAGCCAGTTCTACGTCGTCACCGGGGCCGACGCCGGCCTGCCGCCCGAATACGCGCTCGTCGGCAAGGTCGACAAGGGTCTCGACACGGTCGAGCGGATCGGCAAGCTAGGCGGACCCGACGAGAAACCCACGCAGACGGTCCTGATCGACAAGATCACGATCGAAAAGGGCTAGGAGGCCCGGGCGATGGCGAAGGCGGACGTCGGCGACATCGCACCGGATTTCGAGCTTCCGGGGACCGAAGGAAAGACCTACAGGCTCTCCGACTACCGCGGCCGCAACGTGGTCCTCGCCTTTTATCCGGGCGACGCGACCACCGTCTGCACGAAGCAGTTCTGCTCCTACCGGGAAAACAGCGACCGCATCGACGAGCTGGATGCAGAGGTGCTGGGGATCTCGCCCCAATCGGTCGACTCCCACGAGCACTGGGTCAAAGAACAGGAACTGAACGTGCCGCTGCTTGCCGACGAGGAGCTGGCGGTGAGCAAGAGCTACGGCGTGACCGCCTGGATCGGCCCGTTCGGCCGCTTCGCCGGGCTGGACGACACCCCCGGCGGCCGCTACATCATGCGGGCCGTGTTCGTCATCGACGGCGAGGGCGTGATCCGCTACCGCCACGTCTCGCGGACCGGCAGCACCTTCCAGACGGTCGACGACCTCGAGCAGGCCGTAGCCGCGCTGGCCTGATGGCGGAGCCGCCGGCTCCCTTTGCCGTCGGCGCGGCGCCGGCGCTTCGCGGCGAGTCGGCGGGGGAGGGGATCCCCACCGTCCTCTGCCACGGCATCACGGCGACGCGCCGCTACGTGGTTCACGGCTCCCGGGCCCTCGAGCGCGCCGGCCATCGGCTCGTTGCCTTCGACGCGCGCGGGCACGGGGAGTCGGATCCGGCCCCGCGGCAGGAGGGCTATGGATACCCGTACATGGTCGCCGACCTCGAAGCCGTGATCGATGCCGAGGTGGGGGAGGGCCCGATCGTGTTGGCCGGCCACTCGATGGGCTCCCACACTGCGGTTTCCTTCGCGCTCCGCAATCCCGACCGCGTTGCCGGCCTGATCGTCATCGGCCCGGTCTACATGGGCGAGGTCACGGCAGAGGCCCTTGCCTACTGGGACGGCCTTGCCGAGGCCCTGGAGGCGGGGGGGATCGACGGATTCCTCGCCTACATCGATTCGAACCAGGAGACCGACCCGGCCTGGCGCGACTCGGTGCAGCGCTTCACCCGCGAGCGGCTGCAGCAGCACCTCCACCTCGATGCGATCGTGCAGGCGCTGCGCGAGGTTCCGCGCTCGCGACCCTTCGAGAGCCTGGCGGAGCTCGAGGCGCTGGAGGTCCCGGCCCTGGTTGTGGCAAGCAGGGACGCGGCCGACCCCGGCCATCCCTACGAGGTCGCCGTCGCCTACGCGGCCCATCTGCCGCAGGCGCGCCTGGTCGGCGAGCAAGAGGGTCAATCGCCGCTTGCCTGGCAGGGGGGACGGCTCTCACGGGAGATCGCCGCCTTCTGCGCCGAGCCGGCGGTGAGCGAGCGCCTGCGGTCAGCTTGAGGGCCGCCGCCGCGGGCGCCTATGCTTGCGCGATGGTCGACGAGGGCCCAGCGATCCATTACTCCGCGGTCCAGCGGGGCACGCCCGTCTACAGCGCCGAGGGCAGCGAGGTCGGAGTCGTCGAGGCCGTCCTCGACAACTACCGCGAGCACATCTTCGACGGCGTCGTCTTCAAGGACCTCGATGGAGTGCTGCGATTCGCCGACGCGCCGGAGGTCGCCCGCACCGCCGAACGGGCGGTGACCCTGACCCTTGGCGTCGAGGAGGCAAGGCAGTTGGGCCCGCCCGAGAAGGGCAGCACCCGGCTCGGGCCTTCCTCCGGGGGTCGCCTGGGGCGGCTCTTCGGTGGGGCCAGGAAGCGGAACCGCTGAGCGAGGGGCGATGGAGACGAGCCCTTCCACGCGAGCAGTAGCTTCCAACCGCCTGAAGGCAGTGAGCGAGGGCGCCCTGCGCGGTGCCTCGACATTTGCGGCCGCTTTCGGAATCGGCGTCGCCACCTACATCGCGATCGCCGACTCGGGCGGTGGGTCGCCGGTCTGCCTCGCCGGCGGCCACGGCTGCCAGACGGTTGCCGAAAGCTCCTACTCGCACCTGCTGGGAGTCAATATCGCGGTCTTCGGCATCGTCGGTTACGTGCTGCTGCTCGCCTGCGCGCTGCTGCGCGGGGACGCGGCTCGCATGGGGGGATTCTGCGTCGCCCTGGCCGGCTTCGGCTACAGCGTCTATCTCACCTACCTGGAGCTCTTCGTGATCGACGCGATCTGCCAGTGGTGCGTGGCCAGTGCGGTGCTGATGACGGTGCTCTTCGCCCTCAATGCCGTGCGCATGCTTCGCTACGTCGGGACGCCTCCATGAGCGGCAGGAAGGAGCGGGAGAGGCGGCGGGCCGAGCGGCTGGAAGCCGAGCAGGCGGCCGGCAGCGAGGAGCGGCGACGGCGCCTGCTGCAGTTCGGCAGCGCGGCGGTCTTCCTGGCGATCGTCGTCGTGGCGGTGCTGATCGTGAGAAACGTGACGCAGACCGACGGCGGCGACACCGACCTCGAGAAGGTCGCCGAGGTCAAGGCCGAACTGAAGGGGATCCCGCAGCGCGATCTCGTCCTCGGCGACCCGCAGGCGAAGGTGACGCTCTATGAGTTCGGCGACCTGCAGTGCCCGGTCTGCAAAGCGTTCTCCGAAGAAATCCTTCCGGATGCGATCCAGAATCAGGTCAGGATCGGCAAGGCGAAGCTGATCTTCCGCAACTATCCGATCATCGGAGCACAGTCCGGACCAGCGGGGGCGGCTGCGATCGCGGCGGGAGCCCAGGGCAAGGGCTGGACCTTCATCGAGCTCTTCTACCGCAACCAGGGCCTCGAGGACTCCGGCTATGCGGATGGCGAATTCCTGACCGCAATCGCCAGGGCGGCGGGTGTCAAGGACATCGCCAGGTGGAACAGGGAACGCAATAGCTCCAAAACGGTCGGCGAGGTCAATCGCAGCAACTCCGAAGCGCAGGCCTTGGGAATCACCGGCACGCCGACGCTGAGGATCAAAGGCCCCAACGTGAACGGCGGATCCGAAATCCTGGCGGCGCCGGGAAGCCCTGCGTCCCTCGAAGAACTGATCGAAAACGCCGGCTGAGCGCCCCTCGGGGGAGGCCCAATCCGTCCTTTGTGAGCCTAATTGCCCGTTTCCAGTTCCAGGTTTACATAACCACCATTATCGTGCGTTGAATCCAGGCGAAGGGCCCCTCGGGTCCCTCTTTGCCCTGATCAGCGAACGAAAATGCTGATTGCCTGGCCCACCTCGTGTGCGGTCAGCGGCCCGAAGCGCAGCGACCACGAGTTGTCCATGCCCTGGACCAGAGAACAGCGCACACCGGTCTGCTCCAGCGACCTGCGGTGCTCTTCGCAGCGTTCATAGCCCGAGGCGCCCTGAAAGACGGCGTCGAGGCCATAGCGCCCGTCGTCCATCGGCCAGAGCGTCAGCTTGTCGGCTACCGGACCGGCCGGTAGGTCCACCTCAAAAGGCACGAGAAGACCTTAGCTTGGCGGGTGGGCATTGGACCCTGGCCGCTGGACAGGTTGACCACCCCCAGAGGTGCGCCTAGGTTGATGCCATGCGCCGGTGTCTCGGGGTCTTCCTTGCCGCTCTGATGCTCGGATGCGCGACGGCCTCCGAGACTGCCGCCGAACCGGTCAGCGGCCCCTTCGAAGGGAAAACGGCAGAGGGGTACACGGTCTCCTTCAACGTGCAGGGCAAGGTGGTCTCAGGCGTCAAGTTCGCCGTCAAGTGGGGAGAATGCGGCGTCGCCCCGGTTTACATAAATCACGGCAGCCGGGAAGTGGACGCCGGTGGTCACTTCCTCTTCGACGGCGGGCAGTGGCGCTTCGAAGGCGCCTTCACCAGTCCCACCGAAGTGCGGGGAACGGCGGTCTTTCTCGAACATCCCCTCGCCGGCTGCCCGGAACGCGCGGTGCCCTACACGGCGACCCTGCGCACCGGCCCACCCCCGGTAATCCCCCACTGCCGTTCGTCTCAGCTCGGGGTCGCGCTGTACGAGCTCTATCCGGGCGCGCACTACCACTATCTGGTTCTGCGTCTGATCAACAACGGCGGCGTTTGCGCTATTCGGGGCTTCCCCCGGATGCTTCTCCGCGGACCGGGAAAGCAGCCGCTTCAGACCCGGGTCCAGCGGGAAGAGCAGCCGCGGCGCGCCGTCATGGAACCGGATGAAGGCGTGATCTCCCGGGTGCGCTGGAGCGTGGCGCGGACACGCGGCGAGGTCATCAACGGCTCCTGCCGGCGGCCGCCGCGCAGCGTCCTCGTCCATCTCCCGGGTGGGATCGCGCGCCAGTTTCCATGGCGCTGGAGCCGCGTTTGCCAGCACGGCGAGCTCCGGGTCACGGCTCTCTCCTAAGGGGGCCCCCGAAGGCATCCGGAAGCGCCTCCCCGGAGACCGGAGCGCCTACGAAGGAAGGTGGGCGCTGCCGCTGACCA
>DASSTR010000004.1:0-15864 GCA_035707825.1 Solirubrobacterales bacterium | reverse complement strand
AAGCCATCGAACTCGACCCCGGCCGAGAGCTTGAACTGCGGCCGCGGCCGCACCCTCATCCAGGCGTCGACGATCACGCCGAGGATCCCCTCCGAGCCGAGCAGGGCGCGATCCGGCGAGGGGCCGGCGCCCGAACCCGGCAGCCGCCGGCTCTCCCAGCTCCCCCGCGGCGTAATTGCCCGCACCGACTCGGTCAGGTCGTCGATGTGGGTGTAGAGCGTCGCGAAGTGCCCGCCCGCCCGGGTCGCGATCCAACCGCCCAGGGTGGCGTACTCGAAGGACTGCGGGAAGTGGCGCAGGGTGAGGCCGCGCTCGCGCAGCTGCTCCTCCAACCGCGGCCCCGTCGCGCCGCCCTGGATCCGCGCCGCCATCGACTCGGCGTCCACCTCCAGCACGCGGTCGAGGCGGCGCAGGTCGAGGCAGACGACCGGCCGCTCCCCGAGGCGCGCCTCGACACCGCCGACGACGCTGGTGCCGCCCCCGAATGGAACGACGGCCGCGCCCTCCGCCTCGGCCCAGCTCAGCACCGTCTCGACCTCCGACTCGTCGGCCGGGGAGGCGACCAGGTCGGGGGGATTGGGGAACTCTCCCCGGAACCCCCTGACGACGTCCCGGTAGGCCTTGCCCAGCGCGCGGCTGACCCGCTCGTACTTGTCGTCGCTGAACAGCCCGCCGAGCTCCGCCGGCGCCCTCAGCCGCGGCGGCCGTACTTCGACGGCATCCAGGGGGACGGGGCCCTCCGGCTCGCCCCCGAACCCGAGCCGCTCCCGGATCCCGGCCGCCGCCTGCTCCAACTCAGCCTTGGAGGGGGCCTGGTCCTCGTACCCCCATCCCCAGTGCTTGAGCCTGCGACTGCCTACCAGTGCACGCCTTTCATGAGGTGGGCGAAGGCGACGGCCTCGGTGGTGGGCGCCTTGTCCGGCGCCTCCTGGCCTTTGCCCTTCGCGGCCTGCGACTCGGGGAAGAGCTTGTAGGCGGTGTTGAGGATGCGGTCGCTGAGCCCGGGCGCGACCGCGTAGAGGACCTCGCCGAAGGTGCCGAGGTGGGTCGCCACCTTCTTCGGCCGCTCGACAATCGCCTTGGCGATCATCTCGGCAGCCTCCTCCGGGGTGATCGCCGGGAAGACGTCATACATCCGCGTCGGCGCGATCATCGGCGTGCGCACCAGCGGCATGTGGATCGTCGTGATGCGGACCCCGTCGTCGAAGACCTCGGAGGCGATCACCCGGCCAAAGGCGTCGAGAGCGGCCTTGGAGGCGACGTAGGCCGAGAAGCGCGGCGGATTGGTCTGGGTCCCGATCGAGCTGATGTTGATGATGTGGCCCGACTTGCGCCCCCGCATCGAGGGCAGCAGCTCGAGGATCAGCCGCACGGCGCCCAGGTAGTTGAGCTGGATCGTGCGCTCGTAGTCGTGGAAGCGGTCGTAGGAGAGCCCGACCGAGCGACGGATCGAGCGACCCGCGTTGTTGACCAGGATGTCGACCTGGCCGTGGTAGGCCAGGACCTCCCCGGCCATCCGCTCGACGTCCTCCATGTCGGAGAGGTCGCAGCGATGGATGTGGGCCACGCCCCCGGCCGCCTCGATCTCCGCTTTTGTCTCCTCGAGCTTCTCGACCGAGCGGGCGACGAGCAGGACCGTGGCGCCCGCGTCGGCGACCTTGACAGCGGTCGCTTTGCCGATCCCCGAGGAGGCGCCGGTGATCAGCACCACCTTGCCGCGCACAGCCGAGGAGAGGGAGCGGTCCTTGAAGAGGCCCGGGTCGAGATTCCTCTCCCAGTAGTCCCAGACACGGGTGGCGTAGCTCTCCAGCGGCGGCACCTCGATCCCCGAGCCCTCCAGCGCCGCCTGGGCGTTGGAGGAGTCGAAGCTGGTCGGATAGTTGACGTAGGTGAGGACGCCGGGTGGGATCCCCATCTCGCCGAGCGCCATCTTCGCCGCCCGCTTGGCGGGCGGGAAGAACCTCAAGCCCGAGCGGACCAGGTTCGTCGCCGGATCCGTGACGCCGGAGTCGAGGCGCAGTGTCGCCTGGGGCGCGTCGGCCGCCCGCGCGAAGAGGTTGATCACCTCGCCGGCGCTCTTGGGGGCGGGGTCGGTGAGATGGAAGGCCTGGCCGTCGAGCCCCGGCTGGTGTGCGATGTGGTCGATCGCGGCCGCGACGTAGTCGACCGGGACGATGTTGATCTCGCCGCCTTCGATCCCCACCGTCGGCAGCCAGGACGGCAGAACCCGCCGCATCCGCTGCAGCAGCTTGAAGAAGTAGTAGGGGCCGTCGATCTTGTCGATCTCACCGGTGCGGGAGTCCCCGACGACGATCCCGGGGCGATAGACCCGCCAGGGCCGGCTGCTCTCCTCGCGGACGACCCGCTCGGACTCGTGCTTGGTGCGGAAGTAAGGATGGACGTCGAGCCGCTCGGCCTCCTCGAACATGTCCTCGCGCCACTCGCCCCTGTAGAGGCCGGCGGCGGCGATCGAGCTGATCTGGTGGAAGCAGCCGGCGTCGATCGCCCCGGCCAGTTCGATCGCGTGGCGGGTGCCCTCGACGTTGGCGACCTCCTGGGCGGCGGCATCCGCGGTCATGTCGTAGACGGCGGCGAGGTGGAAGAAGTGGTCGACCTCGCCCCGCAGGGTGACCAGGTCCTCCTCGGAGATGCCCAGGCCCGGCAGGGAGAGGTCCCCGGAGACGGGGACGACCCGCGCCCCATCGGCTCCCCATGCGGTGCGCAGCTCCTCCAGCCGGCCGCGCGAGCCGGCGCGCACGAGCGCGTAAACGGTGCCCTCGCGCTGCAGGAGGCGGCGGACGAGATTGCGGCCGATGAAGCCGGTGGCTCCTGTGACGAAGTAGTTCATGCCCCGTACCTTTCCCTCTTTTCGGCGGGAAAAGCCCCCCGGGACAGCTTGCGGACATCGATCCTCATGGCTGTTTCATACACTCAAACGAGAGATGGCGCAAACGGCGACCGTGCAGATTCAGATGCCCGAAATGGGAGAGTCGGTCACCGAGGGGATCGTGCTCGAGTGGCACGTCGCCGAGGGAGACTTCGTCAACGAGGGCGACACCGTCGTCGAGGTTTCGACTGACAAGGTCGATGCCGAGGTTCCGGCCCCCACCGACGGCGTGATCACGAAGCTGCTCGCCCAGGTCGACGACGAGGTTCCGGTGGGCACCGCCCTTGCTGAGATGGAACCCGGCGAGGGCGACGGCACCGAAAACACAAGCGGCTCTACCGCGGGTCCTGACACCGGCGACGGGGGGGCCCTGCGGGCGACGTCTTCGTCCTCGACCCCCCCGCCACCGGCGCCACCCGCGGAAGGAGCCGCTGGAGCATCCGGCGGCACCGCCAACGGGGGTTCTCAGCAGGGCGGCGCTGCCGGTGTGGCTGCTGGGGATGTGCGGGCGACGCCGGTGGCGCGGCGGGTGGCGGCCGAGAACGGGGTCGACCTCGGATCGGTGAAGGGCTCGGGCCCCGGGGCGAAGGTGACCAAGGAAGACGTGCTCGCCGCGGCCAATGGCGGCGGCGCTGGCGCCGCGGCTGCCGCCGGCGAGGCGAAGCCGCTGCGCGGCCCCGCCGGGATGCTCGCCCAGGCGATGAACCAGAGCCTCGAGGTCCCCACCGCGACCTCCTTCCGCACGGTCGCCGTCGACACCCTGGACGCCAAGCGCAAGGCGCTCAACGGCGTCCTCAAAGAGCGCGGCATGAAGGTCTCCTTCACCCATCTCGTCGCCTGGGCGATCGTCAAGGCGGCGAGCGAGTGGCCGGTGATGACGCGGGTCTTCGAGGAGCGCGACGGCAAAGCGTTCGCCATCGAGGGCAGCCCGGTCAACCTCGGCATCGCCGTCGACGTCGAGCGAAAGGACGGCTCGCACAGCCTCATGGTCCCCGTGATCAAGGGGGCCGACGGGCTCGACTTCGCCGCCTTCCACTCCTATTACGAGGACCTGATCACCAAGACGCGGGAGAACAAGCTCACCGCCGACGACTTCCAGGGCACCAACATCTCGCTCACCAACCCGGGCGGGATCGGCACCGTCGCCTCGGTGCCGAGGCTGATGAAGGGCCAGAGCGCGATCATCGCCACCGGCGCGATCAGCTACCCGGCCGAGTGGGCGCACGCGACCCCGGAACGGCTGCGGCAGCTCGGCGTCTCCAAAACGATGACGCTGACCTCCACCTACGACCATCGGGTCATCCAGGGGGCCGAGTCGGGAGCCTTCCTGCGCCGCATCGAGCAGCTGCTCGAGGGCGAAGACGAATTCTATGAGGCCCTCGCGGGCGCCCTCGGCCTCGACACGGCGCCGATCACGGCCGCCCATCCCGCCGCCGCCTCCGCCCCGCCCCTCGGCACCGGGGCCGCCGCCGAGACGATGGTTGGGACCCAACCCGACGAGGAGCTCCTGCAGGCGGTGCAGGCCGCGACTTCGCTGCTCAAGGGCTACCGGACCCACGGACACCTCGCCGCCCGGCTCGACCCACTCGGCCGCGAGCCCAAGGGCGACCCGGCGATCCAGCCCGAGACCCTCAACCTGACCCCGGAGCTGATGGCGAAGATCCCCGCCTCGATCCTGCGCATCGGGGTTCCGGGGGAGACGCTGCTCGAGGCGCTGCCGCGGATGCGCGAGGCCTACTGCGGCACGATCGCCTACCAGTTCGAGCACCTCTCCTCGCACCAGCAGCGCACGTGGCTGCGGGAGATGGTCGAGACCGGCGCCCATCGCCAGCCGCTCACCGAGGAGGAGAAACGCCGCCTGCTGAGGCGCCTGATCGACGTCTTCCAGTTCGAGCGCTTCGTCGAGAAAGCGTATTTGGGGCAGAAGATCTTCACGATCGAGGGGCTCGACGCGATCGTCCCGATGCTCGACGAGCTGGTCACCCTCTCCTACCGCAGCGGCGCCGAGGAGGTCGTCTTCGGGATGGCGCACCGCGGCCGGCTCAGCGTCCTCGCCCACAACCTGGGCCGCTCGATCGAGTCGATCCTGGCCGAGTTCGAGGGCTCCAAGCAGATCGAGCAGGTCAAGGCGGTCGCCGCGATCCCCCATGGCGGCACCGGCGACGTCAAGTACCACTACGGCCACCAGGGGGTCTACGAGACGAGCGAGGGCGAGAAGATCGCCGTCCGCCTTTACCCGAACCCCAGCCACCTCGAGTTCGTCGACCCGGTCGTCGTCGGCGCCACCCGCTTCCTGCAGTCCGACTTCGAGGGCGCGACGCTGCTTCACGACACCAAGCGGGCGGTCCCGGTCCTCCTGCATGGGGACGCCGCCTTCCCCGGCCAGGGGGTCGTCGCCGAGACCCTCAACCTCCAGGCGCTGCGCGGCTACACGACCGGCGGCACGATCCACATCATCCAGAACAACCAGGTCGGCTTCACCACCGATGCCGAAGACGCCCGCTCGACCCCCTACGCGGCCGACATGGCGAAGGGCTTCAACATCCCGATCGTCCACGTCAACGCCGACGACGTCGAGGCCTGCTCGGCGGCGATCCGGCTGGCGATGGCCTACCGCGAGCGCTGGTGCCGCGACATCGTCATCGACGTGATCGGCTACCGCCGCTTCGGCCACAACGAGACCGACGAGCCCGCCTACACCCAGCCCCTGATCGCGGCCAGGATCAAGGCCCATCCACCGGTCTCCGAGGTCTACGCCAAGCAGCTGATCGACGAGGGCGTGGTCAGCGAGGAAGACGTCGAGCGGGACGCCAAGGAGCGCCACGACGAGATGTCGACGGCGCTGAAGGACCTGCGCAAGAAGATGGAGCTGGGCGAGTACGAAGACCCGACCGTCACCACCAACGCCACGGGCGAGCTCGACCGCAGCGCCAGCCCCCCCGTCGAGACCTCGGTGCCGATCGAGAAGCTGCGCAAGCTGAACGAGGCGCTGATCGAGGTCCCGGAGAGCTTCACGATCCACCGCAAGCTGCGCAAACCGCTCTCGAAGCGAATCGATGCCCTGGAGAGCGGCGGGATCGAGTTCGGGCACGCCGAGGCGCTCGCCCTCGGCTCGCTGCTCACCGACGGCGTCCACATCAGGCTCACCGGGCAGGACACCGAGCGCGGCACCTTCTCGCACCGCCACCTCGTCCTCCATGACGAGAAGACCGGCCTCGAGTACTGCCCGATGCAGAACCTCGACGACGCCAGCGCCCCCTTCGAGCTCTACAACAGCCCGCTCTCGGAGACCTCCTGCCTCGGCTTCGAGTACGGCTACTCGACCTCGACGCCCAGTGCGCTGGTGCTCTGGGAGGCCCAGTACGGTGACTTCGCCAACGCCGGACAGGTGATCATCGACACCTTCATCGTCTCCGGCGAGGCGAAGTGGGGACAGACGAGCCGGCTCACCCTGCTGCTGCCCCATGGCTACGAGGGCTCGGGCCCGGAGCACTCCAGCGCCCGGATCGAGCGCTTCCTGGCAATGGCCGCCGAGGGGAACATCCGCATCGCCTACCCCACCACGGCGGCCCAGTACTTCCATCTCCTGCGCCGCCAGGCCCTGATCCGCAAGCCGCGGCCGCTGATCGTCTTCACACCCAAGGGAGTTCTCCGCCTCAACCGCGCCGCGGCCACTCCGCAGGAACTCACCGACGGCCACTTCCAGCAGATCCTCGACGACCCAAGGACCGGGGACCGCCGCGAGCAGATCGAGCGCCTCGCCCTCTGCACGGGAAAGATCTACCACGACATCGACGCCAGCGAGCGCCGCGAGGACGCCACGGACGTGGCCGTCGCCAGGGTCGAGCTGCTCTACCCGTTCGCCAAGGAACAGCTCACCGAGCTGATCTCCTCCTACCCGAACCTCAAGGAGATCGTCTGGGTCCAGGAGGAGCCGCGCAACATGGGCTGCTGGAAGGTGATGTCGCGCCGCCTACCGGACGTCCTGCCCGAGGGGGTCGAGCTCGGCTACGTCGGCAGGCCCACCCGCTCCAGCCCCGGCGAGGGCTACTCGGTGGCGCACGCCCGCGAGCAGGAGCGCATCGTCCTCACCGCCCTCACCGTCGGCGCCTGAGCGGCGGCACGATGCGCAGAAGCCCCCTGCCCAAGCCCGTGCCCGGGCCGCTGTTCACCTGGGTCAAGCGGCTCTCCTGGATCGAGCTGGCGATCTTCTCGGCGCTGATCTTCTTCTGGCTGGCGCCGGGTATGGACACGGCGACGATGATCTTCGGCTGGGCGCATGGAATCGGCTTCATCGCCCTCTGCATCGTGATCTGGGTGGCCTGCGGCAAGCGCGAGGCCCCCTACACCCTGCTGGCGGCCACCCTGACGCCCGTCGGGCCGCTGGGAAGCGTGATTGCGATCGAGTTGATCGAGCGCAAGGGCTGGGGCGTCGCCGAGGCTCGAATCCCGCAATAAGCTCAAGCTGCCTTGACCCTGGGGTGGCGAAGCGGTATAGCTAGTCGTTGACTGTTCCCTTCAGGCAGTCCCGTCTGGGGGAGCAGCGCGTCGGCAACTTTCCCTGGCTACCGACGCTAGGTGCAGTGAGGGTCGCGCGGACCCCCCTGCCTCCCGCGGCCCCCGCTGCATCTCCTTGCTCGGCGTGCCGGTTTTGGCTCGTGCGCTCGGCCTTCGCGCGGCTTCGCGCAGGTCAGCCGCGCAGGTTCCGCAACACCGTCTGCAGGATCCCGCCGTTGAGGAAGTAGGAGACCTCGTTTGGGGTGTCGAGACGGACGGTGGCCTCGAACTCGATCGGGTCGGCGCCGTCGCGGCGCGCCGTCACGGTGACCGATCTGGCCTCGCCGTCGCGCAGGTCGCCGATGTCGATGGTCTCTTCGCCGCCGAGCCCGAGCGACTCGACGCTCTCGCCGGCCGCGAATTGAAGCGGCAGCACCCCCATCCCGATCAGATTGGAGCGGTGGATGCGCTCGAAGCTCTCCGCGATAACGGCGCGCACCCCGAGCAGCTTCGTCCCCTTGGCCGCCCAATCCCGCGAGGACCCCGACCCGTACTCCTTGCCGGCCAGAACGACCAGCGGGACCCCTTCTGAGGCGTAGGTGGACGCCGCATCGAAGATCGGCACCTCGGCATCGCCGTCGGGAAAGTGGCGGGTGTAGCCCCCGCGGCGCTCAACGAGCAGGTTCTGCAGGCGGATGTTGGCGAAGGTGCCGCGGATCATCACCTCGTGGTTGCCCCGCCGCGAGCCGTAGGAGTTGAAGTCTCGCGGCTCGACGCCCTGCTCCATCAACCAGCGTCCCGCCGGGCTGTCTTTTTTGATCGCCCCGGCCGGTGAGATGTGGTCGGTGGTGATCGAGTCGCCGAGGACCGCGAGCACCCGCGCCCCTTCGATCGGCTCGACTCCGGGCGCCTCGGCTGGCATCCCCTCGAAGAAGGAGGGGCGCCTGACGTAGGTCGAGTCGGGCCAGTCGTAGCGATCGCCCTCCGGCACCTCGACCGCGTTCCAGGTCTCGTCGCCCTCGAAGACGGCGCCGTAGTTGCGGGTGAACATCTCCGAGGCGATCGAGCGCCCGACCAGGTCCTTCACCTCGTCGGGGTCCGGCCAGACGTCGCGCAGGTAGACCGGCTCGCCGTCCGAGCCCTGGCCGAGGGGCTCGCCGGTCAGGTCGATGTCCATGCGGCCCGCGAGCGCGTAGGCGACGACGAGCGGCGGGCTGGCGAGGTAGTTGGCCTTCACGTCCTGGTTGATGCGGCCCTCGAAGTTGCGATTCCCGGAGAGCACCGCGCAGACGGCCAGGTCGTGCTCCTGGACCGCGGCGGAGATCTCGGGCGCCAGCGGCCCCGAGTTGCCGATGCAGGTCGTGCACCCATAGCCGACGAGGTTGAACTGAAGGCGGTCGAGGTACTCGGTCAGACCGGCCTTCTGCAGGTACTCGGTGACCACGGTCGAGCCGGGCGCCAGCGAGGTCTTCACCCATGGCTTGCGGGTGAGGCCGCGCTGCACGGCGTTGCGAGCCAGCAGCCCCGCCCCGATCATCACCGACGGGTTGGAGGTGTTGGTGCAGCTGGTGATCGCGGCGATCACGACGTGGCCGTTGTCGAGCTCGAAGCTCGTCCCGTCCTCGAGGGTGACGGCGACCTCGTCGCCGCGGTGGTTGACGAGCGTGGCCGGCGCCCCGCCCACCCGGTGCGGATGCGGGCGGCTCTGCTCCTCGTCGTGGTCCTCGGCCGGCGGGTCGGAGGCGGGGAAGGACTCGATACCGGCCTCGTCGACCGGGTCGCGAGCCAGCTCGACGGCGTCGGGCGAGAGTTCCTCCAGAGCGCCGAGGAACGCCTGCTTCGCCTCGCTCAGCGGGACCCTGTCCTGGGGGCGCTTGGGGCCGGCGATGCTCGGCTCGACCTCACCCAGGTCGAGCTCCAGGGTGGCGCTGAAGACGGGGTCTTCGGACTCGGCGTCATGGAACATCCCCTGCGCCCGGGCATAGGCGTCGACCAGCTCGATCGTCTCGGTCGGCCGGCCGGTCAGCTCCAGGTAGTTCAGCGTCTCGGCATCGACGGGAAAGATCGCGCAGGTCGATCCGAACTCCGGCGACATGTTGCCGATCGTCGCCCGGTCGGCCAGGCCGAGTGTCGCCAGGCCGGGGCCGAAGAACTCGACGAATTTGGAGACCACGCCGTGCTCGCGCAGCATCTCGGTCACCGTCAGCACCAGGTCGGTGGCGGTCGAGCCCTCGGGCAGCCTGCCGCCGAGCTTGAACCCGACCACCTGCGGCAGCAGCATCGAGACCGGCTGGCCGAGCATCGCGGCCTCGGCCTCGATCCCTCCCACGCCCCAGCCGAGGACGCCGAGGCCGTTGACCATCGTCGTGTGTGAGTCGGTGCCGACCAGGGTGTCCGGATACGCCTGCAGGACGCCGTCGCGCTCGCGGCTGTAGACGACCTGGGCGATGTGCTCGAGGTTGACCTGGTGGCAGATGCCGGTGGCGGGTGGGACGACGCTGAAGTTGTCGAAGGCCTCCTTGCCCCACTTGAGGAACGAGTAGCGCTCCCGGTTGCGCTCGAAGTCGTGCTCGGCGTTGACGGCGAAGGCGCGCTCGTTGCCGAAGGCGTCCACCTGCACCGAGTGGTCGATCACGAGGTCGACGTCGACGAGCGGATTGATCTTCTGTGGATCGCCGCCGATCTCCCCCATCGCGTCGCGCATCGCGGCAAGGTCGACAACCGCGGGAACGCCGGTGAAGTCCTGCATCAGCACCCGCGCCGGCTGGAAGGGAATCTCGACGCTGGGCTCCGCCGCTGCGTCCCAGGCCGCGATCGCCTCGATGTCCTCGGCCGTGGCGGAGCGGCCGTCCTCGAGCCGCAGCACGTTCTCCAGCAGGACCTTCAGCGAGTAGGGCAGCCGGGCGACGTCGAAGCGGCTCTGCAGCGCATCGAGTCTGAACACCTCGTAGGAGCGCCCCCCCACCTCGAGGGTCGAACGAGCGCCGAAGGAGTCGAGACTGCTCACATACCCATCCTACGAAGCCCGCAGCTTCGAGGCGGGGCACCTCTCGAACGGGCGGATACTCAAAGCACCGGTCTCATTAGGCCGGTGCTTGTCCGGACGGGAGGTGCCCCGCCTCAGCGCTTGTGGTCGGGGTGGCCGTCGGCGACGGCCTGGGCGGCCTTCTGGCCGGCGGACCCGCTTTGAGCGCGGGCCGAGATGGCGGGGTTGGCAAGCGCAAAGTGGGCCAGAGCGCGCTGGGAAAGCGGCGCCACCGTGATCTCGACCTTGTCGCGCTTGATCGCCCTCACAACGGCTGAGGAGACCGCCTCCGGCGTGCTCGTGCCCATGCCCGGCGGTGGATTGGCTCCCGAGTCGGCGAACATCCCCGCTTCGCGGATGAAGCCGGGAGAGACCAGCGAGACGCCGACCCCCTTTGACGAGAGGTCGGCGCGCAGCCCGAGCGCGAAGCCACGCAGCCCGAACTTGGTCGCGTTGTAGATCGAAGAAAGAGGGCTCGCCGCCTTTCCGGCCAGCGAGGAGATGAAGACCAGGTGCCCGGAGCCGCGCTCAACCATGCCCGGAAAGAGCGCCCGCGCCATCAGCATCGGCGACTCGAGGTTGACCCGCAGGGCGCGCTGCACCTGCTCGGGCGTGAAGTCGGTCAGCCAGCCCGCCCCCGGCAGGCCCGCATTGGCGACCAGCACGTCGACCTCTCCCGCCTCGGCGGCGAGTTTCTCGGCCGCCCCGGGGTCCGCCAGGTCCGCCGGCAACGTCTTATGGCCATGCCCCGGCAATTCGCCAGCCAGGGACTCCAGTGCGTCCGCCTTGCGGGCACTGAGCACGACGGCCGCGCCCTCACCGGCAAGCGCCTTCGCGATCGCGCGGCCGAGGCCGCCTGTCGCACCGGTGAGGAGGGCTTTGCGGCCGGCAAGGTTCATCGCAGATCGCAAGCTACCAGCCGTTTTGCCGACAGGAGTCCTAGTCATTAGTGCGAAAGGCCAAGCAATGTTTGTGTTTCATGAGCAAACCGCCGGTAGATCGTCTACACTGCCGCCGTTCCAGATAACCGAAACGCCGAATCCCGGGTGCTCACCAGCGTCACGGGAACGGGGGAACCACGTTTTCGGGGCTAACCCACCCGCTCTGGGTGGGGGCGCAGGCTCCTTTCGCGCCAGCCCGACAGCTAACCCCGTAGGCCGACGAAGGAGATCGGTTTGCGTAACCAGATTCACAGGCTAAGAGCCGGATGGTTGGCAATAGGAGTCCTGGGTCTTGTAGCCCTCGGCTCTCCCGCCGCCGCTTCCGCCGGCTGCGGCACCGGCGGCGTGACGCCGGCCGAAGTCGACATCTGCACCCCCACCCCGAAGGCGAGGCTGCTCGCCAACGGGATGCTGATTCCACCCAAGTCCGCACCCGGACGGGTCAAGGCCGTGATCAGGGCCGCGAACCGGATCCGCACCAAACCGTATGTCTGGGGCGGGGGCCACGGCCGCTGGTGGGACCGCGGCTATGACTGCTCGGGGTCTGTCAGCTACGCCCTTCACGGCGGCCGCTTCCTGACAAGCCCGCTGCCCTCGGGCCCGATGGAAAGCTGGGGGCTGAGTGGCGAAGGGCGCTGGATCACGGTCTATGCCAACCCCGGTCACGCCTACGCGGAGATCGCCGGCTTCCGCTGGGATACCTCGGGCGATTCGGAAGGCAGCGGCCCGCGCTGGCACGAAGACCTGCGCGACAACGCCGACTTCGTCGCCCGCCACCCCGCAGGCTTCTAGACCGCCGCACCGCTCGGATGCGACCAAGTGGCCAATGCCCGGCCACTTGGTTCAAGGTCCTTGGCCAAAGTGGCCAACTCAATTAGTCGAGATTGGCCTTTACATCCTGACCCATTCGGATAACGTCGCCGTGTAGCTGCACCTCTAGACATCCGTTTGTCCAATCTCACCAGGCAATACGGCGAGGTTTGGGCTGTTGCGGGGATAGACCTGGAGGTCGAGCGAGGGGAGTTCTTCACCTTCCTCGGCCCTTCCGGCTCGGGCAAGACGACGACGCTGCGGATGATCGCCGGCTTCGAGGAGCCGACAGGGGGGACGATCGAGCTGGCGGGCGAGGACGTGAGCGGCGTCCCCCCCTACGACCGCGCCATCAACACGGTCTTCCAGGACTACGCGCTCTTTCCCCATATGACGGTGGGCGAGAACGTCGAGTACGGGCTGCGGGTCGCCGGCATCGAGAAGCGGGATCGTGCCGGCCGGCGAGACGAGGCCCTCGAGATGGTGCGCCTTCCGGGTTATGGGGAGCGGCGGCCCGGGGAGCTCTCCGGCGGCCAGCGGCAGCGCGTGGCCCTTGCCCGCGCAATCGTCAACCGGCCCAAGGTGCTGCTCCTCGACGAGCCTCTCGGCGCGCTTGACCTGAAGCTTCGCGAGCAGATGCAAACCGAGCTGAAGACGATCCAGAAAGACGTCGGCATCACCTTCGTCTACGTCACTCACGATCAGGACGAGGCCCTGACGATGAGCGACAGGATCGCCGTCTTCAACGAAGGCAAGATCGAGCAGGTCAGCGCTCCGGTTGAGCTCTACGAGCACCCGGCGACGGAATTCGTGGCCGGCTTCGTCGGCGTCTCCAATCTGCTCGACCGCAAGGGCGATCGCTTCGCGATCCGGCCGGAGAAGATCCAGCTTGTCGAGTCTGGGGCCGCCGCCAACGGCCTCCATACCGAGCGCGGCAGGATCGCCGACGTCTCCTACGCCGGGATGGTGACTCGCTACACGGTCCGCCTCGACGAAGGGGGAGAGCTTCAGGTCATACGTCAAAACGTGGAGGGCGCGCTGCCCGGCGCCTCTTCCGAGCAGGGGCAGGAGGTCATCGTGGGCTGGCGGCCGGAGCACACGGTCGCGGTACGTGGGAAATGACTACAGAGGAGGAATCAAGGTGAGGACCCAAGACGCACACCCGGAGCGAACGGCGTGGGCTGTCGTCGCAGGCCTGCTGGCATTCATGTTGCTGCTCGCCGGCTGCGGCTCGAGCGACGACGGCGAAGGAAGCGGCGAACTGACCAAGCTCGGCAAGGGCGAGGGACAGGTCGACCTGATCTCCTGGGCCGGCTACGTGGAACCGGAATGGAGCAAGCCGTTCGAAGAAAAGACCGGCTGCAAGGTCAACAACAAGGTGGCCGGCACCTCCGACGAAATGGTCAACCTGATGCGCAGCGGCGAATACGACGGCGTCTCCGCCTCCGGAAACGCCACCGCGCGCCTGTTCGAAGGCGGCGACGTCGCGCCCGTGAACGTCGATCTGGTGCCGAACTACAAAACCGTGTTCGCCGATCTCAAGGACCAGCCCTACAACACGTTCGACGGCAAGCCCTACGGGATCCCGCACGGCCGCGGCGCCAACCTGCTGATGTGGAACAGCAATGAAGTGACGCCGGCGCCCAGGTCGTGGAACGTCACCCTCGACCCCAAGGTCGCGGCCAAGTACAAGGGCAAGATCAGCCAGTACGACGATCCGATGTCGATCGCCGAAGCGGCGCTGTATCTGAAAATGCACGAACCGAAACTCGGCATCGACGATCCCTACGAGCTGAACGACGAACAGTTCGAAGCCGCCGTGCAGCTGATGCAGGAACAGCGGCCGCTTGTCGGCGAATACTGGTCCGAAGCCGAAAAGCAGATCTCAGCCTTCGCCAACGGCGACAGCGAGGTCGGCACGACGTGGCAGTACCAGTACTTCGCGCTCAAGGGCGAAGGCAAGCCGGTCGCAGCGAGCCCGGCGAGCCAGGGCTTCCTCCCCGAAGAGGGCGCGACCGGATGGTCGGACACCTGGATGATCAGCTCCGAAGCTCGGCATCCCAACTGCATGTACGAGTGGATGAACTGGATCATCGAACCGAAGGCCAACGCCCAGGTGGCCGAATACTTCGGTGAGGCGCCGGCTCAGGAACTGGCCTGCAAAGAGACCGAAAACCCGAATTTCTGCGCTGAATACCACGCCGAAAACCCGGGTTTCTGGAAGCGGGTCTACTACTGGAAGACGCCGCTCTCGGATTGCGGCAACGGATCCGAGGACTGCAAGAACTACAACGACTGGGTCCAGGCCTGGACTTCGATCAAGGGCTGAGCCAGAGCCGCTGAGGAATGTCAGCTGAGGCGGCCGCGAGGAGGAGGTCGGTGGGCCGTAGGCTCGCCGGCCTCTTCCACGGCCGCCCCCGCCTGCAGGTAGGCACCCTGCTCGCCGGCCCCGTCGGCTGGCTGGTGATCGGCTACCTCGGCTCGCTCGCGATCCTTCTGATCGCGGCGTTCTGGTCGGTCAATCCGGTCAGCGGCGAGCTGGTCAAAAACCTCAACTTCGAGAACTTCGAAACGCTGTGGAACGAACCGGTCTACCGGACGATCGTCGGGCGGACCATCCTGATCGCGGCGCTGGTGACGGTCACCGACGCGATCCTGGCCTTCCCGATCGCCTTCTACATGGCCAAGGTCGCCAGCCGCAGGGCCAAGGCGGCATTGGTGATCGCGATCCTGATCCCGCTCTGGTCGGGCTACCTGGTCAAGGTGCTCTCCTGGCGCAACATGCTCTCGACCGACGGCTTCATCAACTGGGTGCTGGAACCGTTCGGCCTGCACGGGCCGGGCTACGGCAACACCGCCGTCTGGCTGGTGATGAGCTACCTCTGGCTGCCCTACATGGTGCTGCCGATCTTCGCCGGGCTGGAGCGGATTCCGAACACGCTGATCAGCGCCTCCGAGGACCTCGGCGCGAAGCCGCTCACCACCTTCAGGCGGGTGATCCTGCCGCTCTGCTTCCCGGCCGTCGTCGCGGGGTCGATCTTCACCTTCGCGCTGACGCTCGGCGACTACATCACCCCACGGCTGGTCTCCAACAACCAGTTCATCGGCAACGTGGTCTTCAACAACATCTCCAACAACCTGCCGCTCGCCTCGGCGCTGGCGCTGGTGCCGATCGTGGTGATGATCGGCTACCTGCTGGTGGCGCGAAAGCTCGGCGCCTTCGAGCACATCTAGATGAGATGAGGCTCTCCGGACGCGCAACCATCCTGCTCCGCCTGGCGGTCGCCGCCGGGCTGGCCTTCATCTACATCCCGCTACTGATCCTCGCGATCTACGCCTTCAACGCCAGCAAGATCCTCGAATGGCCGCCGCCGGGGCTGACGCTGGAATGGTTCCCGAAGGCGTTCGAAAGCACAGCGCCGGATGCCTTCTGGACCTCGATCAAAGTGGCGCTGGCGGCGACCGCGATCGCGCTGGTGCTCGGCACCCTGGCGTCGCTGGCGGTATCCCGGCACCGCTTCTTCGGTCGCGAGACGATCTCCTTCCTGGTCATCCTGCCGATCGCGCTGCCCGGCATCGTCACCGGCGTGGCGCTGAACAACACCTTCACGCAGGTGTTCGGGATCGACCTCTCGCTGTTCACGGTGATCGTCGCCCACGCGACCTTCTGCATCGTCGTCGTCTACAACAACGTGATCGCGCGG
>DASSTR010000003.1:0-12284 GCA_035707825.1 Solirubrobacterales bacterium | reverse complement strand
TTGAGGAAGGCCGCCCCCCGCCCGCGCGGTCGCGCCGGCTCGTCGGTGCGGTTTCGCTCCAGCACGAGCGCCGACTCGGCATAGGGAAACGTGAAGAGCTCGAAATGGTCGTTGGCGTCGGCGAGCTCCTCGAAGGAGGAGAGCACCTCCTCGCGCGGCCGCGGAGTATCGACGCGGTGCAGGGTGAAGGCGGGGACGCAGCGCAGCGTCACCGCCGTGATCGCGCCGAGCGCGCCGATGCTCACCCGAGCGGCGCGCAGCAGGTCGGTGTCGCCGACAAGCTCGCGGATGCTGCCGTCGCCGAGCACGAGCTCGACCCCCTCGACCTGGGCGGAGATGTTGCGCAGCCTGGCCCCGGTGCCGTGCGTGCCGGTGGAGATCGCCCCGGCGATCGTCTGGCGATCGATGTCGCCGAGGTTCTCCATCGCCAGGCCGAGCCCATACAGCGCCTCGTTGAGGTCGGCGAGCACGGTTCCCCCCGCCACCTTGACCAGCCCCGTGGATGGGTCGGCGTCGATGACGCCGCTCAGGGCGCTGAGGTCGACCATCGTTCCGTCGGTCAGCGCCGCCTCGGTGAAGGAGTGGCCCGAGCCGGCGACGCTGACGGTGCGGCCCAGCGCCGAGGCCCCGGCCACCTCCTTGGCCAGCTCGTCGCGATCGCGCGGCCTCACCAGATCGACCGGCCTGCAGGTCTGGTCCCCGGCCCAGTTTCGCCACGTCTCTCCCATTGCCGCAAACACTATGCCGCCGGCTGACGGCGACGCCTACGCGAAGGCGGGAGCGGCCGAAGCGAGAGCTACGCCGAGGCGGGCGCCTCCGCGCCGCGAGTCATCGCCCGGTGCGCGTAGGCGGCGGTGAGGAGGAGGAGCCCCGTGATCGCAAAGCTCGGCGGGGCGTAGCCGGCCACCCCGGCCGCGGCGGCCCCAACCAGCCCGCCGGCCACCTGGCCCGCGGCCCAGGACATGTTCGCGAGGCCGGCCGCATAGCCCTGATGGAGGTGGCTCGCGTCAGCGGTCTCGGAGAGGATCGTCAGCGCAGGCGCAAAGCACAGGCCCGCCCCCAGCGAGGTTGCGATCAGCCCGGCCATCAGGAATCCGAGGACCTGGGCGACGGCGACGATGGCTATCGCCGCGGCGCAGATGGACATCCCGGTCACGTAGGGGATCCGCCGGCCGACGCGGTCGGAGTAGCGGCCGGCCAGCGGCGATAGGAGGCTCTCCAGCGCCGCGCCGCCGATGAAGCCCGCCGCGATCAGCGCGTGGCCCCCGCCCAGTTCGTCGATGCGCAGGGGCACGAACACCTCGATCGCCCCGAACATCAGCGAGGGGACGGCGACAAACGCGGTCGCCGCTATGACCGGGCGGCTGAGGATGGTCGCGGCGACCTCGCGCAGGCCCTGCTCCTCCGGGGCGCCTCCTTCGGGTAGCCGGACCGCGATCAGCGCCAGCACCACGGCGAGCACCGAGACGCCGCCGAAGACGACCTCGGTGCTGGATTCGGCGGCGAGCGCGCCCAGGGCGGGACCGATCAGCGCGCCCGCCACGGCCGTTCCGAGCGCCGTGCCGATCACCGACCCGCGGCGCTCCGGGGCGGTGCTCGTGATCAACCAGACCAGGGCTCCCGACCAGATCAAGGCTCCGGCGATGCCCTGGCAGAAGCGAGCCAGATCGAGGATGCCGACCTCGGAGGCGGCGCCGAAGATCGCACTCGCCACTGCGAGCAGAAGCAGACCGATCACCACCGTGCGGCGGGGGCCGAGACGCGTGGCGACCCACCCGGCCGGCAGCGAGGAGAGCAGGGTCCCCGCGGCGTAGGAGGCGGAGAGAATCCCCGCCTCGGCCTTGCTGAGGCCGAACTCCGATACGTAGTCCGGCAGCAGCGGCGCGATCGCCGCGTAGAAGGCAACGTCGACGAAGACGAGGACAGAGCAGAAGACGACGAGCCGGCGCATGAGAATCATCCAATCACTACATGGAGATTGCTCTTATCCCCTTCTGTCTAAGTGATCGACTTGTTGTCATCCAATCCGGGTCGCGCGAGCCGCAAACCGACCATCTAGCATCGGGTCGCGCTGCACCCGGAGGGGTGGCAGAGCGGTTGAATGCGCCGGTCTTGAAAACCGGTAGCCGTCGCAAGGCGGCTCATGGGTTCGAATCCCATCCCCTCCGCTTGCGAGACCGGGAGAGCCGGATCAGGGACGAAAGCTGACGCCATCGAGCGAGAAGGCGTTGAAGGAACCCGGCGCGTAGACAAGGCCGTTAGAGCGGATCTGGGATTTCTCTGCTTTCAGCCAGCTCCTGGCTCGAATAACTTTTGCTACTGGGAACCTCGAAGTAGAGCGTGTGGGCAGGCCTGTAACCAGCGGGAAGGTAGAAGGGTCCTTCCGGTTCAAAGCCGCCAGGTGAACCGCCGCTTGAAAACCATCCGGTGGTGCCGCTGAGGTGAACCCGGCCGCTTGGATCCTTGTAATACCCAACCCGTTCAGCGTCGCCCCCGGCGACATCGACGAAGTTTTCGAATTCACCACTGAGGCCTGTCGGCTTACAGAAAGTGCCCGGTTGCGACTGGCAAGCGGGCGAGCCCGGGCTCACGACGAAGTGGATGGCCTCCGGAACCACATTCGCTGCCGAGCCTGCTGGCCCAACCGCGCCCTGAGGACCAACCGGCCCTTCCTTGGCGATCGTCAGTTTCTTCTCGCCTTTGGCGCATTTGCCTTTATGCGTGGCCAGCGAGAGAGCGCCGCTTTTCTTGCCGGCGCAGAGCACGAGGTTCTTGGACGAACCGCCCGCCCCGATGGCGTAGGCGGTAAGCCCGACGGCGATCAGCAATCCTAGGAACGCGGTCTTTCCCCAACTCACGCATAGGTTTCTATCAGCCACGCGGGACCGAGATCTCAATCGGACTGAACAATTTTCCTATTGGAGCTAGGCTGGCGGCCGTGCCGGAGTGGCCGCCGATCGGCGAGGCCGAGCTGCTGGAGCGCCTCGCTATGGACGACGAGGCGTTTGAGGCCTTCCTCGAGACGCTCGTCGAGAGCTTCCCGCGGCGCGAGTTCGAGGCGGTGCTCCTGGAGACGGCGATCGGGTACCCGTGGAGCCGCCCGGAGGGGCCCTTCCGCCTCACCGGCGATGCGGTCGATTTGCTCGAGGAGATGGGCGCGGACGAGCGGGCCGCGGTCGAAGGCGAGTTCAAGTCGGACCCCGGTCGCCACCCGGTGCTGGCGTTCGGGGCCAACGGCTCACCCGAAGGCCTGCGGCGCAAGTTCGCCCATTTCCCCGATCTGCGCGACCGCACGGCACTGGTGCTGACCGGCTGGCTGCACGACTTCGACGTCGGCGCCGCCGCGCAGCACACCCTCTATCTGACGATCCCGGCGACGATCTTCCCCAGCCCGGGGACACAGGTGCGCGCGGCCCTCGTCTGGGTCACCGCCGCGCAGTTCACGCAGCTCGCGTGGTCGGAGATGAACTACCGGCTCGGCAAGCTGCGGACCCGCTTCGACGTCGATGAGTCCGAGCAGCCCGTCGATGAGGTCCTCGCCTTCGTCTCGCGCTTCGGCGCCCTGCGGCTGGACGACGGGCCCGTGGCCCTCGGGGCGGTGCCGGCAAAAGGCCGCACAGCCGGGGAGCTCACGCAGGAGCAGATCCTCTGCGCCGTGGCCGAGCTGACGCTCGGGAAAGGGGCCGATGCCGAGGCACTCCTGCGCGCCGCCTGCGAGGACTTCGGCGGCACGGCCCGCAAGGCGATGGGACCGGTGGGCGGCCGGTCCGTCCCCTTCGCATCCGATTGTTGGACCCCCTACAGCTCTCCCCGCTGAAGAACGGGCGCGCGAACGGCGAATCGCGTGAGGACGCGGTGCGGTGGTTACGATCACGGGGCTCGGGCTCCGACCGCCGCCGGCGCCTTCGCACAAGTAGGCCGCGAAGATGACTCAGCCGACAGCCCAGGACCCGAATCCGCCGGAGTCATCCGACTCATCCCGGCCGGAGCGGTCACGTGCGGTGCTCACCGCCCTGATCCTCGTCGCGGCGGTCGCCAACCTCAACCTCGCGGTCGCCAACGTCGCCCTTCCCGACATCGGCGAGGCGTTCGACGCCGGGCAGACCGCCCTCAATCTGGTCGCGGTCGCCTACTCGCTCGGCCTCGCCGCCTCGGTCCTCTACCTCGGCGCGCTCGGCGACAGGCACGGCCGCAAGATGATGCTGCTGCTCGGCACCGGGCTGGCGATACCCGCCGCCCTGATGGCCGGCTTTGCGCCCTCGATCGAGGTGCTCTTCATCGCCCGGCTGCTCGGCGGCCTCGCGGCGGGGATGGCCTTCCCGACCACCCTTGCCCTGATCACGGCCCTCTGGGCGGGGCCGGCGCGGACCAAATCGATCGCCCTCTGGTCCGCCCTCGGCGGCGGCATCTCGGCGCTCGGCCCACTGATCGCGGGCGCCCTGCTGACCCAGTTCGACTGGGGATCGGTCTTCCACATCACCGTCCCCCTCGCGGTGGTCGCCTTCTACCTCGCCGCCCGCTACGTGCCCTCCCATGTCAACGAGTCGACCGAGCGGGTGGACAACCTGAGCGGCCTGCTCTCGGTCGTGATGGTTGCGGCGCTGGTCCTTGCGATCAACCTGGCTCCGGTCCCGAATGCAGGGGCGGCGGCGATCGGGCTCGGGCTCTTCGCGCTGGCGGCGATCGGCGCCTTCGCACTGCGCCAACGCCGCCTGGCGGCGCCGCTGTATGACCTCGAGATCGCCGGCCGGCGAACCTTCTGGGTCGCGGCCTGCGCGGGGATCATCGTCTTCGGCTCGCTGATGGCGGCGATGTTCGTCGGCCAGCAGTTCCTCCAGAACGTGCTCGAGTACTCGACCCTCGGGGCCGGCGCGGCGATCCTCCCCGGCGCGGCGGCGATGGTCGTCGTCGCCCCGCGTTCGGCGAAACTGGTCGAGGCCCGCGGGGCGCGCTTCACGCTGCTGCTGGGCTACGCCTTCTGCCTGCTCGGGTTCGTGACCATGCTGCTGCTCTGGAAGGAAGGCATCCCCTACTGGAAGGTGGGCCTGGGCTACGGGCTGATCGGCGTCGGCGTCGGCTTCGCCGGCACTCCCGCCTCGCATTCGCTGACCGGCTCGGTGCCGGTCCGCCGGGCGGGAATGGCGTCGGCGACCTCCGACCTTCAGCGCGACCTCGGCGGCGCGATCATGCAGTCGATCCTCGGCGCGCTGCTCACCGCGGGCTACGCCGCGGCCGCTGCCGAAGCGGTGGCCAAGTCCTCCCGCCACGTCACGACCGAGGTCGAAGGTGAGCTGACCAAGTCCTTCTCGAGCGCCGCCAACCTCGCCTCCCAGCATCCCGCCAACGCCTCGACGATCGTCGCCGCGGCGAAGAGCTCCTTCCTGCAGGGGGACGTCTGGGCCTACACGGCCGGCATCGTCGCGATCGTGCTCGGCGCCGCCCTCGTCTATTTCTTCTTCCCGAGCAGGGAGGAGGAGAACGAACTGCTCGCCACCTATGCCGCCGAGGATCGGGCCGCGGAAGAAGCGGTCAGTCCCGCCGGCGTGGGCGCCACAGGCTGACCAGCCCGGCGATCAGAGTCACCAGGAAGATCTGGCCGAGCAGCATCTCCAGCCCGGCGAACATCTTGCCCGGCTGTGCCGCCGGGACGAGATTGCCGTAGCCGGTCGTGGTCAGGGTCGTGAAGCTGAAGAAGATGTAGTCGCCGGTATGGCTGCCGGCCTCGACGCCGAAGAACAGGCCTGACTGCAGGCGGTCGATCGTCACGTAGAGCGACGTGAAGAGCAGGCCGAAGATCATGTAGACGCTGATCGCGCCGAGGATGGTGCGGAAGTTGACCGTCAGCTCTGTGAGCACCGAGCGCAGCACGGCGTAGGTGGCGCCGATCAGCAACAGCGTCTGAATGAGCGCGGCGGCGGAGAGGAAGGCGTCGGGACCGCCGAGCGCCTGGACCATCGAGAGCACGACCGAGAGGATCGCCAGCCCGGCCGCGGCGCGGACCACCGGCACCCTGGAGCCGGAGCTGCCGAAGGCGAGCGCGGCGCTGGTGCAGCCGGCCGCCGAGATCGCCACCGCGCTCCAGCCCGAATAGCGGGTCAGGGAAGCGATCACGTAAGTCACGACGACCAGCAGCAGGACGAGGCCGAACGCCTCGTTCATCCGCTCCGCATAGCGCGACCACCGCTGATTTCGCCTCTCGCTCCCGATCAAGCGCAGCGATTAAACCACTGCCACCGGCAGGCTCAGTCGGTCAGCAGAGCGCCCATCTCGAGCAGCTGGGACTCGATCCCGGCGCAGACGCTGTCGCAGAGCTCCAGCACCGCCGGGTTGGCAATCCGATAGATCGAGCTCGTCGCCTGCTTGCGACGGGCGACGAAGCCCTCGGCGAGCAGTGCCGAGAGGTGCTTGGAGATGTTTTGCTGCGAGGCTTCCAACGCCTCCGCTATCTCGCCGACCGAGGCCTCTTCGCGGGAACGGAGCTGGTCGAGGATGCGAAGACGAGTCGGGTCTGAAAGCGCATGAAAGCGCCGCGCGATCAACTCGGCGGCGCCGGTATCGAGAGGGCTCTTCATCTTGGCCGGCATATCCGTGCTATCGTACCAATACAACTGTGTAGTTGTTAAACGGTAAAACGTGAGAAGGGTGGAATGCAGTGAGCGAAGCGCGAGGCGAAAAGGCTGAACTGGGACCGATCGGCCGGCTGGGCCGGGCGGCGGCGCTGCGGCCACGGCGCGTCTTCGCCGCCTGGGCGCTGATCGCGGTCGGCCTCGGCGTCCTCGCCCCCCGCGTGGAGACCGCACTCTCCGGCGCCGGCTGGCAGGCCAACGGCTCCGAGTCGGTTGAAGCCCGCGAACGCATCGACCGCACCTTCGCAGGCGGGGGCGCCTACACGCTGCAGGTCGTCGTCCACTCCCCCGACCTACCGGCCTCGGCCCCCGCCTTTCGCAGTTCCCTCGCCCGCGTCGAAGCGGTCCTTGCCGCCGATCGCGCCGTCGCCTCGGTGATGCCCCCGCGCCCCGGCCTGACCGTCTCGCCCGATCGCCACACCGCCGTGGTCCGCGCCACGGCGGCGGAGGACCCAAACGGGATGGTCGCCGCCGCCACCGATCTCAAGGGCCCGGTGGCGGCCGCGGCTGGGCCCGGCGTCGAAGCGAACCTCACCGGCACCGCCGGCATGTGGTCCGACTTCAACGAAGCCAACAAGGAGGCGATGCTGAAGTCGGAGCTCCTCTCCTGGCCGGTGACGCTGGCGATCCTCGTGCTCGCCTTCGGCTCCCTGGTCGCGGCCGGGCTGCCGCTGATGCTGACCATCGTCGGCCTGGTCTCCTCGGCCGGCCTCCTCTATCTGGGGACGAAGATCGGCCCGATCTCGATCTGGGCGATGAACTTCGCGCTGATGTTCGCGCTCGCACTGGGAATCGACTACGCGCTCTTCATCGTGATGCGCTTCCGCAATGCTCTCTTCGGCCAGCGCCGCGAGCCGGCGGAGGCGGTCGCGGAAACGATGGACACCGCCGGCAAGGCCGTCCTCTTCTCCGGGCTCACCGTGCTGATCTCGCTGATCGCCGTAATGCTCGTGCCGAGCCCGGCCTTCCGGTCGATGTCGGTGGGGATCATCCTCTCGGTCGTCTTCGTCCTCGCCGCGACCCTGACCCTGCTGCCGGCGGTCCTGGGAAAGCTCGGACCCCGGATCGACAGCCTGGCGCTGCCCTGGGCGCACAGCGGCGATCATCGCTCGCCTCGCTTCGCCCGCTGGGGAGAGCGCCTCTGGCGCCGTCCCCTTCTCTTCGGCGGCGGCGCTCTGCTGGTCCTCGCCGGCCTCTCCGTCCCGGTCCTGGGGCTGAAGACCGGGATGCCGTCGATCGTTGTCGTGCCGCAGGGCGATCACTCCAGGGTCGGCTATGAACAGATCAGCGCCGCCTTCGGGCCCGGGGCCCCCGGAGCCATCCAGGTGGTCTCCCCCGGCGCCGACTCGGGAGAGGTCAGGGCGACGCTCGAAGCCGATCCCGGCATCGCCGCGACCCTGCCGGGAAGCAGGTCGCCATCCGCCGGGCCGCCGGCCGGCCAGTCGCCATCCGGCGAGCCGCCGGCCGGCCAGTCGCCGTCCGGCGGCCTCGTCCTGACCCAGGCAATACCGACGGCGAGTCCTTCCAGCGCCGCGTTCGGGTCGACGATCGAGCGGCTGCGCAAGCGGCTGCCGGAGGCGGCGCTGCTCGGCGGAGCGGCGGCCGAAAACTACGATCTCGAAAAGGCGCTGGACGCCCGCACCCCAGTCGCGATCGGTGTCGTCCTTGCGCTTGGCTTCCTGCTTCTGCTCGTCGCGTTCCAGGCGCCGTTGCTGGCGGCGATCGGCGTCCTCACCAATCTCCTCGCCACCGGAGCCGCCTTCGGCGTTGCGACGCTGATCTTCCAGGACGGGCATCTGAGCGGCCTGCTCGGCTTCGAATCGCAGGGCTTCCTCGACGCCTGGGGGCCGGTCTTCTTCTTCGCGATGATCTTCGCGATCGCAATGGACTACACCGTCTTCCTGCTCTCCTCGGCGCGTGAGCACTGGGAAGCCTCGGGCGACCCGCGCGAGGCAATGGTCAGCGGCCTGGCCCATTCCGGCCGGGTCGTGCTGGCGGCCGGGGCGGTGATGGTCGCCGTCTTCTTCACCTTCGCCCTCTCGGGCCCGCTGCCGCCGAAGGAGATGGGTGTGATCCTCGGGGTCGCCGTGCTCCTCGACGCCTTCCTGGTCCGGCTGACGCTGCTGCCCGTGGCGCTGCGCCTCGCGGGTGCGGCCGCTTGGTACATCCCCGCCTGGCTGCGCCGCCTGCTGCCCGAAATCCGCTTCGGGCACGGCGCGGTCGGGCCCGGCCCGCACCACGACGCCGCGAAGGCCGCGCCACCCGTCGCGACCGAGAGCTCCGTCTAGGGCCCTGGCCGGCGAACCGGTCGAAACCTGCCGGCGGTCGAAGGACTAGGGGGCTGATGCGTATCCGGTTCCGTCTGGTTGGCTCCGGATCTGGGCCGAGGATGCTCTACTAGAACCTGCGCCTAGGACGCTCCGCGCGGCGCATCCGACTTTGACCACACTGGAGTGGGGTGAATGTCGGCTGCGCTTCTCACCGATCAGCTCCAAGGCAGGATCTCGACGGCTGGATAGCTGCCTGAGTCAACCGGATACGCATCAGGGGGCTAGGGGACTCGCCGGCTAGGCGAGCTCGACGCGCTCGATCGTCTGCGCCTCGACCGGGCGGTCGGAGGCGTCGGTCTGCGTCGACTCGATCGCGCTGACCGCCTCCATGCCCTCGACGACGCGGCCGAAGACGGTGTGTTTGCCGTCCAGCCAGGCGGCCGCCTCGGTGGTGACGATGAAGAACTGCGAGCCGTTCGTGTTCGGCCCGGCGTTGGCCATTGCCAGCGCCCCGCGCACGATCTTGTGGTCGTTGAACTCGTCCTCGAAGGTGTAGCCCGGGCCGCCGGTGCCGGTTCCTTCCGGACAGCCGCCCTGGATCATGAAGTCGGGGATGACGCGGTGGAAGACGAGGCCGTCGTAGAAGCCTTCCTCGGAGAGCTTGCGGAAGTTCTCCACCGTCTTCGGGGCGTCCTCGTCGTGCAGCTCGAGCACGATCGGCCCGGCGGTGGTGTGAAGTGTGGCCTGCGACATCGCCTGCACCCTACCCGTTCGAAGAAGCCGGCGAACGCGCACTGGCGAGGGGCATCGGGCGGCCGGCCCAGGGGCGATCAACCGCTGGCCGACCAAGGGGCGATCAGCCGCTGGCCGACCAAGGGGCGATCAGCCGCTGACGCGGACGACCAGCGAGCGAGATACCCCCGGCGCGTAGGGCCAGCGCTCTTCGGGAAGCGACACCGCCCGCAGGCGAATCCGCGCCGTCCCGGTGATGTAGTGGAAGCGATAGCGGGCATGGAAGCGGCCGCTGTGGTCGCTGCGGACGACGATCACCGGACGCCAGCGTCGCGTCGCGGCCTCGAAGTACTGGATCGCGACCAGCTTGCCCCGTCGGGGCAGCCCGGCGCCGCGGGTGCGGACGCGGCCGCGCACCTTCAGCTCCGCGCCGGTGCGCAGGGAACGCGGCGTGGCGTGGAAGTCGACACCGCCGCGCACGCGCAGCGAGAGGGGGCTGCGGGCCGCCTCCTCCAGCTGGTCGCTGCCGGCGAAGGAGATCGAGATCTTGCGTGACGTGCCCGACCCGAGCTGGAGGCGAAAGCCGCCGTGCTCGCCGGTGCTGACCCGATCGACTCTGACGCGGGTGAGCGCGCCCCGCGAGGGCCGCGAGACGACGCGCAGCTCTCGACCGCCCAGTCCCGCCCCGCCGGCGCTGAGCAGTCGCCCGGTCACCGTTGCCGCGGCACCGAAAGGAACCGTCAGGCTCGTGCCGAGGCGGTGGCGCCAGCGCAGGCGGGCGAAGATCCGAGCCTTGCCGCGCGGCGCTGCCGCCGCCGGGCGCGATGCGCCCGCACCCCCGCCCGCGGAAACCTTGCGCAGCGCCATTTCGGTGCCGTCGGAGCGTTTGGTCGTCACGGCGCGGTTGCCGGCCGCGTCGGCCGCCTCGGCGCGAAAGACATAGGTCCCGGCGGCGAGCGACGCGGGCAGGGCGGCGATCAGCCGAGCCGTGCCGGCCTCACCCGGCTGAAACTTGGTCGGCAGCTCAGCCCACTGCTGGGAGTCGAGGCGGCGAAAGAAGATGTCACCGGAGGCCGGCCCGGAATGCTCGTCGCCGATCGTGGCGACGACCGTCTCCGGGAAGCCCTGCCCGGAGCCGGCGGCATCGAAGGCGACGCCGGGCGAGATGTCGTCGAGCCGCAGCGGAATCGAGATCGCCGAGGAGGGGGCTTCGTTGCCCGCCTCGTCGCGCAGCCAGATCTGCAGGGTGTGGACGCCGGGCTTCAAGAGGTGAAGGTCCTTCAAGGACTGGAGGCCGCGGCCGCCGGCGAACTGGGCGCCGCTGTCGTAGCCAAACGGGCCGAGGATGCGCCAGGAGGCGCCGACGATCGGGCTGGCGGCGCCCTGGTCGGGGTTCTGCCATGAGAGGTCGAAGTCGTTGAGGCGGCGCCAGCCGTCCCCGCCGGTCAGGGCGAGGCTGCGCGGGTGGGCCGGCGCGTTGTTGTCGATCAGAACCGTGTGCTGGGCCGTGCAGGTGACGTTGCCGGCGAAGTCCGCGATGCAGTGGCTGGCCCTGTGAGTGCCGTCGCTGAAGTTCGTCGTGGCCACTGCCTGGGTGCCCATGAAGCCGAGCTCGCAGGGGCGCATCCGCGTCCCCCGCCACTCGCTGCCGATCAGCGCCTTGCTGCATGGATATTCGGTGAAGCCGACCCTGGCCCCGTCGAGGAGCGTTTCCCCGAAGCGCAGCCCGCTGCCGATGTCCCCTCCCCAGATCTGCAGGTTCTGAGCGCCGCGACGCCAGCCGCCGGCCACCAGGTCGCCGCCGATCGCGGTCGCCGGCACAGCGTTGTCTTCGATCGTGATCGTCAGCGCCCGCACGGCCGACCAGGAGCCGGGTTCGAGGCTGCACCACTTGCTCTCCGCCCGGGCGCAGAGAAGCCGGTCCTCGAGCGCCGGGACTCCCGGGGCGAAGCCGGCGACGAAATCGCGCGGCGTGACGTCGGTGCCGGACGCGGAAGCAAAGGGGCTGAAGCCCCCGCTCGCAGTGCCGGCCCCGATGCGCTGCTCGAAACCATCGTGGAGCGTGTGCCACCAGGTGCCGCTGACCCGCGTGATCGAGGTCCCCTCCGGCGCGGTCCAGCGCCAGCGGCCGAAGCGGGTGCCCGAGACCGTCCCCCCACCCCGGGTAAAGCTCTTCAGATGGGCGCCGTCGAACGGGTCGGCCGTCGGCGGCGTCGCGCAGTAGGCGTCGGAGCGGAACTTCGCCCCGCCGGTCGTGTCGGCCCAGCCGGCATCGGCGTCGATGTGCCAGCCGCACTGGGCGACCGAGTACTTGGCGCCATCCGCCTCGGCCGCCGCCAACAACAGCCACGCGATCCCCAGACCGATCGCGATCGCGATCGCACGAGCAACTCCACGACGTGTCCCCGACATCGACCCTCCCTTGCGTTCAGCTCTACCGAGCTAAGGCCTGGGCCGCGGAAACTCACCCCCCGTCCCGGCGTCGTCCCGGCGTCGCCCCGGCCACCGTCCCGGCGTCGCCCCGGCCCCCGTCCCGGCGTCGCCCTGCGGCCCGTCGGCGTCATCGCTCTGCGAGAATGGCCCCGATGGCACTGCCGACCGAAGACCAGGTGACCGAGAAGCTGAGCGCGGTGATCGACCCCGAGCTGCGCCGCTC
>DASSTR010000002.1:0-5203 GCA_035707825.1 Solirubrobacterales bacterium | reverse complement strand
GCCCCTGTCGTCGTGCAGACGATGACCAAGACCGAGACCGCCAACCTGGCGGCGACCATGGAGCAGATCCGCAAGGTCGCCGAGGCGGGCGCGGACGTCGTCCGCTGTGCGGTGCCGCGCGAGCAGGACGTCGAGGCGCTGAAGACGATCGTCAAGGAATCGCCGATCCCGGTGATCGCCGACATCCACTTCAACCACACGCTGGCGCTGAAGGCGATCGACGCCGGCGCTCACTGCATCCGACTCAACCCCGGCAACATCGGCGGCCGCGAGAAAGTCGCCGAGGTGGCGGCCAAGGCGAATGAGAAGGACGTTCCGATGCGGATCGGGGTCAACTCAGGCTCCCTGCCCAAGCATCTCCACGAGCTGGAGCGCGAGGCGCCGGTGGAGGCGCTGGCCGCCGCCGCGGTCGAGTTCGTCGAATTGATGGAGGGGCTCGACTTCACCAACTTCAAGGTCTCGATCAAGTCGACCAACGTCCCCTACACGATCGCCGCCAACCGCCTGCTGGCCGAGAAGATTCCCTATCCGCTGCATCTGGGCATCACCGAGGCCGGGACCAAATGGTCGGGCTCGCTCAAATCCGCGGTCGGCCTCGGCACGCTGCTCGCCGACGGCGTCGGTGACACGATCCGGATCAGCCTCTCGACCTTCCACGCCGAGGAGGAGGTCAAAGTCGCCTGGGAGATCCTCAAGGCACTGCAGCTGCGCGAGCGCGGTCCCGTCCTGATCGCCTGCCCGACCTGCGGCCGCCTCCAGTTCGACATGGACTCGGTCGTGGCCGAAATCGAGCAGCGGCTCGAAAGCTACGCCGAGCCGGTCGAGGTCGCCGTGCTCGGCTGCGCGGTCAACGGCATCGGCGAGGCCAGTCACGCCGACTTCGGCATCGCCGGCGCCAAGAACGAGGGCCTGATCTTCGCCGGCGGAAAACCGCTTCGCAAGGTCCCGCAGGAGAAGCTCGTCGAGACGCTCTTCGAGGAGATCGACAAGTCGTTGGACCGCGGAGGCGAGGTCGAGTTCGACGAGGCCGAGTCGCGCGAGGGCGCCGAGTGGGTGGCGAAGATCGAGCAGGAAAACGCCGGCGACCTGACACCCGAGAAGATCGCCCAGCTGGAGCACGAAGCCGCCGAAAAGGGCGAGTCCGACCGGGTCCTCCTCGACGAGGAGGCATCCCCCACGGCCGGCCGCCGCTTCACGCGCGCCTGAGCTTTACGCGGGCTCCAGGCTTCATGCCGGCTCGAGGCTTCATGCGGGCCTGAGGCTTCACGCCGGCCGAGTGCATTGGGCCTAGCGGGTATCGCCGGCCGAGTGCCTAGCGGGTATCGCCGGCCCCCAACAGCGCCCGTAGGTCGGCGGCAACCTCCTCGGGTTCATCGTCGAGCTGCCCCCAGGTGATGCGAGTGGCCGAGTAGCCCGCAACGCGGAGGATTCGGTCACGCGTCCTGTCTTCGCGAAATGCCGAGCGGGTGCCATGGCCCTGCCAGCCGTCGAGCTCGACGATCTGGCTGGTGCCAGGCCAGTGGCAGTCGATTTGGAAGCGCCTGCCCCCGAGGGCGATCCAGTCGTTAAAGCGCGGAGCCGGTAGGCGATGACGGCGAAGGAAAGCGGCGAAGCGCTCCTCTAGAGAGCTGTGCCTGCGGCCGCTGCCCTCCTCGAGCCGCTCCAGCGCCGCCCGCACCCTGCGAACGCCGCGGCGGCCCGGGTAGCGCTCCAGCAGATCCCACAGCGAGAGCCGATCGTAGAGGCGGAGGTATTCGGCCTCGCGCAGAAGACTCTCGACGACGCTTGAAGGCTGGGTTGCCGCTAGGTCGAGGATGGTCCGCGGCACCGTGGTCACCGGGATCCGGTCCTTCTCCGTCCGCTCATCGGGCGCGATAGCGGAGATGTGCCTGTAGATCTGCGCTGTGGAGCGGCTGGGGTGAGGGACGGCAACGTCGATCCGCCTTTTCGAATTGGGCCGAATCAGCCAGAGGGCCGCAGCCGACCAATGGCTCAAGACGGCTCCCTCGCCACAGGCAAGCGCAGCTGCCAACCACCGGCCCTCCCGCGGGACGATCTCGTGGCCTACCGCATAGACCCCTGCGTGCAGTCGATGCAGCCGACCCGTGCGCATTCGCCCGTGGATCTCCTTTTCGCTCCAACCAGCCTGGAGCAATTGCCGGCGTCCCACCACGCCGTGCTGTTGACGCGCGAGCTCCGCGAGCGGCCGGTCATCCCCGCGAACTCGCGAAAACCTCCCTTTGAGGGATGTTTTGGCGGACTCGGCGGGCATGCCGTTCAGGCTGGCCGAAGGAGCCGCCCGAGTGGTGCGCGCTTCATGCCGGATGCGTGACGAAAGCACGACGAGAACGCGGCGCCAGCCAAGGCGGATAGTTTTCAGCGCATGACGCGGCTGAGCCAAACGTTCCTGCCGACCCTGAAGGAGACCCCCGCGGACGCGGAGGCGCTTTCGCACAAGCTGATGCTCCGGGCGGGGCTGATCCGCCAGCTCGGCGCAGGGCTGTGGACCTACCTGCCGGCGGGGTGGAGGGCCCACCGCAAGGTGGAAGCAATCCTGCGCGAGGAGATGGAGGCGATCGGCTGTCAGGAGATGCTGATGCCGGTCCTGCAACCGGCGGAGAACTGGGAGAAGACGGGCCGCTACGCGATCGGGGAGCTGTTCAAGCTCGAGGACCGCAAGGGAGCGCCGATGGTGCTCGCGATGACCCACGAGGAGGCGGTCACCTACCACGTGTCCCGCGACGTCCGCTCCTACCGCGACCTGCCGCTGATGCTCTACCACCTGCAGACCAAGGAGCGCGACGAGCCGCGGCCGCGGGCCGGGGTGCTGCGCACGCGCGAGTTCACGATGAAGGACGCCTACTCCTTCGACCGCGACGAGGAGGGCCTCGAGCTCTCCTACAAGCTGCAGAGCGAAGCCTACGAGCGGATCTTCGATCGCTCCGGCCTGCGCTGGTACCGGGTCGAGTCCGATGTCGGGATGATGGGCGGCTCCGGCGCGCACGAGTACATGGCGCCCTGCCCCGCCGGGGAGAACGAGGTCGCCCTGGCAACGGGCTACGCGGCCAATGTCGAGGTGGCCTCGGCTCAGCCCCAGCCAGTTGAGCTGCCCCCGCGACTGGACGCCCCCGAGGAGGTCGACACTCCGGGCCTGACCAGGGTGGAGGAGGTCGCGGGACATCTCGGGCTGCCGCAGGGAGCCCTCATCAAGACGCTGCCGATCATCGTCGAGGGCCGCGGCATGGTCCTGGTCCTACTGCGCGGCGACCATCGACTGAACGAGATCAAGCTGCGCAACGGAATGAAAACGGACTTCCGCCAGGCGAGCGCGGAGGAGATCGAGAAGGAGCTCGGTCCGGCCGGATACCTCGGCCCGGTCGGCAGCGGCCTGCCGATCATCAGGGACGCGGCGCTGACCGGCGGCTCCTACGTCTCCGGCGCCAACAAGCCGAACACCCACCTGCGCGGCATCGACCCGGCCCGGGACTTCGATTCCTACGAGATGGACGTGCGCAACGTCGAGGCCGGCGACACCGCGCCGGGCGGCGGCACGATCGAGATCGAGCCGGCGATCGAGATCGGAAACATCTTCAAGCTCGGCACCCGCTACTCGGAGCCGCTTGGCGCCACCTACCTCGACGAGGCCGGCCAGGAGAGGCCGATCGTGATGGGCAGCTACGGGATCGGGCCGGCCCGCATCGTCGCCGCGGCGATCGAGCAGGGCGCCGACGAGCAGGGCATCGTCTGGCCGGCCTCGATCGCCCCCTGGCAGGTCCACCTGGTCTCGCTCGCCAAGGCAGGGGACGAGGAGCGCGCCGCCGCCGACCGACTTTACGAAGAGCTGGACGTCAGCGGAATCGAGGCCCTCTACGACGACCGCGACGCCGGGCCCGGGGAGAAGCTGACCGATGCCGAGCTGCTCGGCTGCCCGCTGCGCCTCGTCGTCGGCCGC
Organism: Solirubrobacterales bacterium; assembly: GCA_035707825.1. Classification (GTDB taxonomy): domain Bacteria; phylum Actinomycetota; class Thermoleophilia; order Solirubrobacterales; family 70-9; genus VRUE01. The sequence continues at coordinate 1,251 of DASSTR010000002.1, read as the reverse complement.
CGCGGCCTTGCCGAGGGAGTGATCGAGGCAAGCGAGCGTCGCAGCGGCGACGAGCACAAGCTGCCCGTGGAGGAGGCCGCGCAGCGCACGACGGACCTGCTCCAAGGCCTCGATGCCTGAGGCCAGTCCCTTCGGCCGCGGACGCGTCCGCCGCCTTTTCGGCCTCGATCGCAGCGGGCCGCCGCCGAGACAGACGGAGAAGGGGGAACCGCTCAATCCCTGGACGATTCCCAACCTGGTCGGCTACGCCCGGCTGGCGGCGATCCCGCTCTTCCTCTACCTGGCCTTCGAATCGGGCGACGGGCGCAGCGTGGCCTCGGCGACCGTCTTCTGGCTGATCGCGGCCGGCGACTACGTCGACGGCTTTCTCGCCCGCGTCACCGGCCAGTACAGCCGCCTGGGGGCGCTGATCGACCCCTTCATAGACCGATTGACGATCCTCTCCGGCGCCGTCGTCTGCTGGCACTTCGAGCTGCTGCCCCGCTGGGCGCTGGCCCTGCTCGTGGTCCGTGAGGTGGTGACGCTGGGGCTGGCCCAGTACGGGCTGCGCCATGGCGCCGAGCTCAGCGTCAACTGGCCGGGGCGGATCTCGGTCTTCCCGATCATGGGCGGGATCTTCTTCGCGATGGTCTTCGCGGGTTGGGTTCCCGCCGCGCTGCTGATCGTCGGGCTCGCCCTCGCCATCGTCGCGACCTTCCTCTACGCGCGTGAGGGCATTCGCGCCGTCCGCGGACGGGACGGCGTGCAAGACGCGGCTCAATCTCAATAAACCTTCAACCTGGGGTTGAACCTTTGCTGGGGCGACCTATAATCGAGGCCCAACCGATTACCGCAGAAGGAGAGAGATGGAGGACACCTTCCCCGATCTCGGTTCGCTCGACGACAAAGAGCTGAAAGACCTGATCGACACCCTCACCGAAGAAGAGAACGAGATTTCCTACAAGCGACGGGTGCTGCACGGGAAGATCGACATCCTGCGCGCCGAGCTCGTCAACCGGCTGCGCCAGAAGCGCGAGCACGGAGATTCGCTCTTCTCGGGCTCAGACGTCGAGCAGCTCAGCGAGATCCTCGCCGGCAAGACCCAATCCTCACCCGAGGACGACACAGCCGCCTAGGCGGAGCCCAGCCATGGCCGCTCACTGTCCCGAGTGTGGGTTCGTCAACCCCGAGGGCGCCAACTACTGCCAAAAGTGCGGCGCGTACCTCGGCGGTCCCTCCGAGGGCGGGGAGGACCCGACGACGATGACCTAC
>DASSTR010000001.1:0-12388 GCA_035707825.1 Solirubrobacterales bacterium | reverse complement strand
CCTCGGGCTGTTTGCCGTCGCGGCCGACGTAGCCGTCCTTGCCGCCGATGACGACGTAGACGGCCTCCTCGGCGTCGCTCAGGTTGCGCACCCTGCGCACCGTTGAGGCATCGACCCAGGCCATCCCGCCCGGCTCGAGCGTGTGTGTCGAGCCGTCGCCGAACTCCATCTCGATCCTGCCGCTGTGCAGGAAATAGAGCTCCTCCTGCTCCTCGTGGTAGTGGCTTCCCGTCTCGTAGGTGGGGGGTAGCACGATCGCGTTGACCCCGAAGGCCGTCACCCCGAGCGCCTTGCGGATCTTGCGAAAGCCTGGCCCCTCGCCCAGGTCGGAGAGGTTGGCGACGGCGTAGCCCTCGCCTGTTGAAACGTTGCCGGCCGGGTCCGCCATCGCCTACGCCCCCTCGGCGGTCGCAGGCGGCGCCGGTGGAGGCGCCGTCTCCGCGGCGGCGGGCTTCGCGGCCTCGAGCCCGACCGGCGGATACTCGTCGGTGAGCAGGAGGATGTAGCCGGCGACGCGGGCGTAGAGGCCGTTGACGAAGGTCATCGCGTCGTTGACGGCGCGCGGCAGGTAGCCCCGGAAGACGATCGTCAGCCAGGCAACCCCGGCCAGGCCGGAGTGGATCGCGCCGACCGCGTAGAGGACGAAGAGCATCGGTATCGCGAGGACGAGACGGAAAAAGGCCTTGAGGCGGCTCTGGCTCTCGGCCGCGGGGGCCACCGAGAGGCGAATCGGGTAGGCCGGCTCCTCGCCGATGCCGAAAGGAGGCCAGGCATCGGTCTGCATGTAGGCGAAGGCGCTGAAGCGGGTCAGGTAGCGCAGCACCCCTGAGTTGAAGTTGTAGAGCCATTCCGGGTAGCGCCCCAGCACGATCACGGCGACCCAGGCGAAGAGGTGGGTGAAGGTGAGGAGGATCAGGTACGCAGCCCCGACGATCAGCCAGGGGATGACCAGGATGATGCGGAAGAAGGTCGTCCACCGGTTCGGGGCGGGATTGAAGTCCGCCTCGTAGCTGACTGGATACATCGGGCACCTCCTGGTTGGGACTGCGGCAGGGCTCCGGCGAGCCTATCCCCGCACCTGAGCCGAGTCCACCCGCGCCTGTCAATAACCTGTCGCGGCCGGGGCCGTAACCGACCCAGGCCCCAGCACGAGCACCCCATGACCACGAGCACGAGCACAGCCCAGATCCCCGCCCACCTGAAGCCGGCCGACGGCCGTTTTGGCTGCGGCCCTTCGAAGGTGCGCCCCGAGGCCCTGGCGAGGCTCGCCGAGCGAGCGGACCTGATGGGCACCTCCCATCGCCAGGCGCCGGTTCGCGACCTCGTCGGCCGTGTCCGCGAGGGGCTCACAGATCTCTTCCGCCTGCCCGACGGCTACGAGGTCGTGCTCGGCAACGGCGGCACGACCGCCTTCTGGGAGGTCGCCGCGGCCTGGCTGGTTCGCGACCGGGCCCTGCACCTCACCTATGGCGAGTTCTCGCAGAAGTTCGCCAAGGCGACCGCGGCGGCGCCGTTCCTCTCCGATCCGATCCTGGTCGAGGCGGAGCCGGGCGGCGCGCCGGCGCCCATCGCCGACCCCGCCGCCGACGTGCTCGCATGGGCGCACAACGAGACCTCTACCGGGGTGATGGTCGACGTGCGGCGCCCGGACGGCGCGGGCGACGCGCTGGTCCTGATCGACGCCACCTCGGGCGCCGGCGGCCTGCCCGTCGACGCCGGCCAGGCCGACGCCTATTACTTCGCGCCGCAGAAGTCCTTCGGCGCCGACGGGGGGCTCTGGCTCGCCCTCCTCAGTCCGGCGGCCGTCGCCAGGGCGGAGGAGCTCGACGGCGCAGAGGGGCGCTGGCAGCCGGCCTTCCTCTCCCTGCCGACCGCGATCGAGAACTCGCGCAAGAACCAGACCTACAACACCCCCGCGCTGGCGACCCTGCTGCTGCTCGCCGACCAGGTCGAGTGGATGCTCGCCGGTGGGGGCCTCGACTGGTGCGTGGAGCGCACCGGAGCGTCTTCGTCGCATCTCTACGGATGGGCCGAGCGGACCGAGTTCGCCTCGCCTTTCGTCGCCGACCCGGCCAGGCGATCCCTGGTGGTCGGCACCGTCGACTTCGCGGATTCGGTCGACGCCGCGGCGCTGGCCGCGGCGCTGCGCGCCAACGGCATCGTCGACGTCGAGCCCTACCGCAAGCTGGGCCGCAACCAGCTGCGCATCGGCATGTTCCCGGCGGTCGAGCCGGCCGACGTCGAAGCGCTGACGGCTTCCATCGACTGGGTGGTCGAGAACGTCGCCGGGGTTCGCTCGTGAAGGTCCTCGTCAAGGAGAAGATCGCCGACACGGGGGTCGAGCTGCTGCGGCAGAACTTCGACGTCGAGCTCGGCCTCGAGATGTCCGAGGAGGAGCTGCGCGATGAGATCGGCGGATACGACGCGATCCTGATCCGCTCCGCGACCCAGCTGACACCGGACCTGATCGAGCGCGCCGAGCGCCTCAAGGTGATCGGCCGTGCCGGAACCGGCGTCGACAACGTCGACATCCCCGCCGCGACCCGCCGGGGCATCATCGTCGCCAACGCCCCCGAATCGAACTCCGTCGCCGCCGCCGAGCACACGCTGGCCCTGATGCTGGCGCTCTGCCGCAACGTGCCCCAGGCCCACTCGTCGCTGGTCGACGGGCGCTGGGAACGTCCCAAGTTCAAGGGCACCGAGCTGTACGGCAAGAAGCTCGGCGTGATCGGCTTCGGCCGCATCGGCCAGCTGGTCGCCAAGCGCGCCCAGAGCTTCGACATGGAGGTCATCGCCTTCGACAAGTTCGTCTCCGCGGAGCGCTTCCGCGATCTCGGCGTCGAGGGCGCCGAGTCGATCGAGGAGCTGCTGGGGAAGGCCGACCTGGTCACCCTGCACACGCCCAAGACGCCGGAGACGATCGGAATGATCAACGCCGAGACGATCGCCCAGATGAAGGACGGCGCCCGGGTCGTCAACTGCGCCCGCGGCGAGCTGATCGATCTCGACGCTCTGCTCGCCGCCCTCGAGGCGGGAAAGCTCGGCGGCGCCGCCCTCGACGTCTTCCCCTCCGAGCCGTTCACCGATCACCCGATCTTCGCCCGTGAGGACGTCGTCGTCACGCCCCACCTCGGAGCCTCGACCGCCGAGGCGCAGGATCGCGCCGGGGTCGTCACCGCGGAACAGGTCACCGCGGCGCTGACCGGCGGCGTCGTCACCAACGCTGTCAACATCGCCGCGGTGCGGCCCGAGGAGATGGAGGCGCTGGCGCCCTTCGTGCCGCTGTGCGAAAAGCTCGGCCGCCTGGCCCAGGGGCTCGGTGAGGGCTCCGTGGACCGGGTGACAGCCGAGTTCCGCGGCCGCATCTCCACGCACGACACGCGGCTGCTCGGCATCGCCGTGCTGGTGGGCATCCTCTCCGGCCACACCGAGGAGCCTGTGAATCTGGTCAACGCGCCGCAGATGGCCGAGGAGCGGGGCATCGAGCTGACCGAGACGAAGGACAGCGGCTCAGAGGACTTCACCGAGCTGATCACGGTCAGGCTCGGCGCCGGAGACCACGAAGTCGAGGTTGCTGGAACCGGCGTCGGCCCCCGCAACGAGCCCTACCTGGTCTCGGTCTGGGGCGAGAGCTTCTACCTGCCCTTCGCCGAGCACCTTGCCGTCTTCCGCTACGACGACCGGCCGGGAATGATCGGCCGGGTGGGGACGATCTTCGGCGAGGAGGGGGTCAACATCATCTCCGCCGCGGTCGGCGCCGAGAGCGGCGGTCAGCGGGCGGTGATCGCGCTGACGACCGACGCCTCCGTGCGCGAGGAGACGATCGGCAAGATCCTCGAGCTCGACGGCTTCTCCGTCGGCCGGGGCGTCGACCTCTAACCCCCGATGAAGGCCGTCGTCCTCACCGGAACCGGCGGCCCCGAGGTCCTACAGGTACAGGAGCGCCCCGATCCACCGGTCGGACCCGGGCAGGTGCGCATCGCCGTCAGGGCCGCGGGCATCAACTTCGCCGACACCCTGGCGCGGGTCGGCCTCTACCCCGACGCTCCCAAGCCGCCCTGCGTGCTCGGCTACGAGGTGGCCGGTGAGGTCGAGTCGCTGGGGGAGGGGGTGGAGGGCTTCAGCATCGGCGACCGGGTCTTCGCCGGCACCCGCTTCGGCGGCCAGGCCGAGCTGGTCGCGGTCGACGCCGAGCAGGTGCAGCCGCTGCCGGAGCGGCTCAGCTTCGAGCAGGGCGCCGCCTTTCCCGTCAACTACGCGACGGCGCACGCGGCGCTGGTTGTGATGGGGAGCCTGCGCGAGGGGAACCGCGTCCTCATCCACGCCGCGGCGGGAGGGGTGGGGATCTCAGCCGTGCAGATCGCCCGCAACGCCGGGGCGGAGATCTTTGGCACCGCGTCGGCGTCCAAGCACGACGCGATCCGGGCCCAGGGCGTGACCCATGCGATCGATTACCGCAACCAGGATTTCGAGGCGGAGGCGATGCGGCTCAGCGGCGGCGAGGGCCTGGACCTGATCATGGACGCCCAGGGGCCCACCTCGTTCCGCAAGGACTACCGCCTGCTGCGCCCCGGCGGCCGCCTGGTCATGTACGGGATCTCGGAGAACTCGAACGAAGGCAGGCGGGACCTCCCCGCGACGCTGAAGAGCCTGGCCGCGATGCCCGCCGCGACGATGCCCTGGTGGAAGAGCCTGATGGTGATGAACGAGAACAAAGGTGTGTTCGGCCTCAACCTGCTCAAGTGGTGGGAACAGGAGGGTTCGGTGCAGCGCCTGGTCGAGCCGTTGATGGCCGACCTGCAGGAGGGGCGCCTCGAGCCCGTCGTCGCGGAGCCCTTCTCCTTCGAGCAGGCAGGCGAGGCTCATAGATTTATCGCCGAGCGCCGCAACGTCGGCAAGGTGGTGTTGTTTCCCTCATAGGGCCTCTCGCTCGAGAGGATGGGGCAGGCCCCAACTTTCTGATGAGAAAAGCAATGCTGATCCTGTTGCTGGTGCTTGCGGCGATGCTGCCGGGGGCGGCGCATGCGGGCAGTGCGTCGGTCAGCCTCGTGCTCGCGGGAGGGCCGGAGGCCAACATGATCGACATCAGGCTCTCCCCCGACGGGCGCAGCTACGTGATCGGCTCGGTCGTGCCGCTGGAAGTGGGGGGCACCGTCTGCGCTCACCCGCCCGATAAGGAGAACGAACTGATCTGTCAGGCCTCCCAGATCGGCGGCTTCACGATCAACTCCGACGGCGGCGACGATCAGGTGCGGGTGGCGCGGAGCATCACGATTCCCGTCACGCTGCGCGGCGGCGGGGGCAACGACCTGCTCGTCGGTGGCAGCGGCAACGACCGGCTCAACGGAGGCGATGGCAACGATCGGCTGATCGGCGGAGGCGGCGACGACGTGATCTCCGGCAGCGTCGGCGACGACGTGCTGATCGGCGGAGGCGGCGACGACACCTTGCGCGGCGGCCCGGGCAACGACGTCCTCAAGGGCGGCCCCGGGATCAACCAGCTGAGCGAATAGCCCCGGCCTCGCCGCCTCAGGCGGCGGTGGAGGGCTCGCGGCGCCTGGGGCCGGGAAATAGCCGGCCGCCGACATAGAAGAGCGTGACCAGGAAGCCGAGCAGGGAAAGTCCGGCGTCGAGGCGGAAGGCGGCCTGGATGCCGTCGACAAACGAATCCTGGGCCGAGAACACGGTGGTGGTGAGCCCGAGGCCGATCGAGCCGCCCGCGATCTGGAACATGTAGACGATGCCGCCGGCCAGGCTCGTCTGGGTTTCGTCGACCGAGGTCACGCCGGCTGTGGTCGCGGTCGGATAGAAGCTGCCGATCCCAATCCCGAGGACGACCATGCCGGCGACCAGCGAGCCATAGCCGGAGTGCTCTCCCAGTAGCGAGAAAGCGAAGGGGGCGATCGTGATGCAGGCGGCGCCGAGCACCGCCAGCGGCTTGGCGCCGAGGCGGTTGTAAAGCGGCCCGGCGACGAAGGAGACCGCCGCGAAGGTCGCCAGGAATGGCAGCATGCCCACCCCCGCCTCGAGAGGGGAATAGTCGAGGTGCTTCTGCATGAACTGCGGCAGGTAGAGGAGAGCGGCGAAGAAGGTCGCCGACATGAAGAGGATCGCCAGGCAGGAGGCGCGGAAGCTCTCGTTGCGCATCACCGCGCGAGGGATGAGGGCGCTCCCGCCCGCCCGGCGCTCGATCGGCACGAAGGCGGCGATCAGGCCGGCCGCGAGCGCGAGCAGGGCGATGACTTTGGGGTCTCCCCAGCCCCAGTCGTCGACCTGGTCGAGGGCGACAAGCAGCGAAACCAGGCCGACGGAGATCGCGGCGATCCCCCGGTAGTCGATCCTCTGCTCGCCGCCTTCGGGCTCCTCGACGCGCACCAGGTAGTGGGTGACGAGCACCGCGAAGACCGAAATCGGCACGTTGAGGAAGAAGATCCAGCGCCAGCTGAGGGCGTCGGTGAGCACACCCCCGAGCAGTGGGCCCATCGCGTTGCCGAGGCCGGCGGCGCCGATGACGATTCCGCCGGCCAGGCCCGCCCTCTCTTCGGGCAGCAGCTCATAGGTCATGCCGAGAATCGCGGGCCACATCAGTGCTCCCCCAATTCCCATCAGCACCCGGCTGGCGATCAGCCACGTCTCGGTCTGCGCCGCGCCGCCGAGGGCGGACATCGAGGCGAAGATCGCGGTGCCGACGAAGAAGGCCCGGCGGCGGCCGAACATGTCCGCCAGCCGCCCACCGGTGACGATCATCACCCCGAAGGTGAGCGCGTAGGCGTTTACAACCCACTGGATCGTGTTGACGTTGGTGGCGAAGTCGGCCTCCATCGTCGGCAGCGCGACATTGATCGCGGAGAAGTCGTTGGCGATGACCACAACGCTGATCCCCATTGCGAAGAGGCCGAGCCAGGTGGAGCGTGTGATCGGAGCACCGGGTGCGGAAGCCACCGCGGCGCAGGTTAGAACCTGCGTCGGCTCGACTACCGCTGCTGACCCGCTGCCGCTGCGCTAAGCTGCGGACGAGTGACGTACCGGCTCGACAGCCTTGCGCTTCTCCTTCTCCTCCCCCTTCGGGGGGAATAGCGCTGGGCGGCGCGAGAGCCGCGAGAGACAGGTCATTCGATAGAGACGGAGAAGGAGGAAGGTCCTATGGGACCCGTAGATGACGCGAATCGCGTCCACATATTCGACACCACACTGAGAGACGGCGAGCAGTCACCCGGCATCTCGCTCAACACCGCCGAGAAGGTGGAGATCGCACAGCAGCTGGCGCGCCTGGGCGTCGACGTGATCGAGGCCGGGTTCCCGATCACCTCGCCCGGTGATTTCGAGGCCGTGGAGGCGATCGCGCGCGGCGTCGAGGGCCCCGTCATATGCGGGCTGGCCCGCACCCACAAGGCCGACATCGACGCCGCCTGGGGGGCGGTCAAGGACGCGCAGCGGCCGCGGATCCACACCTTCATCTCGACCTCCGACATCCACATCGAGCATCAGCTGCAGACCGATCGGGAGGACGTCAAGGGCCAGGCCAAGGCGGCCGTCGCGCTGGCCAAGTCCTATTGCCAGGATGTCGAGTTCTCGCCGATGGACGCGACCAGGGCGGACATCGAGTTCACCGCCGAGGTCTGCGCGATCGCGGTCGAGGAGGGCGCCACCGTGATCAACGTTCCCGACACGGTCGGATACACGACGCCCGAGGAGTACGCGGAGTACTGGCGTCGCCTCTACGAGCTGGTGCCGGGTCTGCGCGACGTCGAGACCTCGGTCCACTGCCACGACGACCTGGGGCTGGCCGTGGCCAACTCCTACGCCGGCGTCCTGGCCGGGGCGCGGCAGGTTGAGTGCGCGGTCAACGGCATCGGCGAGCGGGCCGGCAACTGCTCGCTGGAGGAGATCGCGATGCTGATCCGCACGCGCGAGGACGCCCACGGCCTGACCGTCGGGCTCAACACGCGCGAGTTGGCCCGCACCAGTCGCATGGTGTCCCGCCTCACCGGGTATGCCGTGCAGCCGAACAAGGCTGTGGTCGGGCGCAACGCCTTCGCCCACGAGTCCGGCATCCACCAGGACGGCGTGCTGAAGGAGCGCAGCACCTACGAGATCATGGATGCGACCGAAGTCGGCCTGGAGTCGAATTCGATCGTGCTGGGCAAGCATTCCGGCCGCCACGCCCTGCGCGACGCGCTGGAGCAGCTGGGCTTCAAGGTCGAGGGCAACGCCCTGAATGCTGCGTTCAAGCGCTTCAAGGAGATCGCCGACCGCAAGAAGCAGGTGACCGCGCTCGACCTGGAGGCGATCGTCTCCGACGAGATGCGCGAGCGCGCCGACTCTCACGAGCTGGCCTGGTTCGAGGTCGAGGCGGGCTCGCGCCGCGAGCCGCTGGCGCGTGTCGCGGTGAAGATGCCCTCGGGCGAGGAGGCGGTCGCGGAGGCGAGCGGGGACGGGCCGGTCGACGCGATCTTCCACGCGATCCAGAAGGCCGCCGATGTCGAGTGCGAGCTGCGCCAGTACGCGGTCGAGGCGGTGACGGGTGGGGAGGACGCCCTCGGGCAGGTGACCGTGATGCTGCGGGCCGCCGGCCGCCTGGCCACCGGCCAGGGTGTGGCGACGGACATCCTCGAGGCCTCCGCGCGCGCCTACGTCCGCGCGCTCTCCAATGCGATGGAGGGCGCCGCGATCCGCGAGGCCGAGGCGGCTACCGCGGAAGCGGCCGCCGAGCGCAGTCCCGGGCCCTAGCCTTCCCGCCGTATTGGCGGGCACGCGATCCAAGGCATACGCCTGACGCCACTCCGGGTGCCGCGCTTTTGACGGTTTCGAGTGGGCTTGGCGCTAAAGGCTTCAGCCTGGCCGCGCCACGGGCGCGTCTTTTCTCGTCAGCCTCGGAGGGTGCCGATCCAATTTGCAGTGGTGTCCGCTATGCGGACACCAGAACAAACTCGATCTTGGGACGCCAGGATCGGAGAGCTGGCCGGGCGACAGCACGGCGTGGTGTCTCGTGCTGAGCTACTGGCGATCGGACTAAGTCCGGGGGCGATCGGGCGGCGGCTCCGCGCGGGTCGCCTCCATCGACTGCACCCCGGGGTCTATGCGGTCGGGCATTTGGCGATCCCCCGGGAGGGACGATGGCTGGCGGCGGTGCGTGCCTGCGGGCCGGGCTCGGTGCTCAGCCACCGCTCGGCAGCCGCGCTTTGGGGGATCCGACAGCCATCGGACCATCCGATTGAGGTGACCATCCACAAGCGAAGCCGCGCGACCGCCCGGATCCATCGCCATTTCGCCGACCTTCCAAAGGACGAGGTGACCGAGAGGAGGGCGATCCCGGTAACCAGCATTTCGCGGACCCTCCTCGATCTGGCCGCAGTCCTCCCGCTCCACTCCTTAGAGCACGCGATACGCGAAGCGGAACGGCTTCGCCTCGATGACGCCTTCTCCCTCGAAGAGTTGCTCTTGCAGCATCCCGGCAGGCGCGGAGCCGCCTCGGTGAGAGAGTGCCTGCGTCGCCTTCGAGAGTTGCCGAGCGGCGCGACCAGGGGGGAGCTGGAGGCCTGCTTCCTACTCCTCGTGGACCGGGCGGGTTTGCCGCGGCCAAGGCCCAACGCCTGGCTGCTCCTCGGCCGCCGTCGCTTCCAGGTCGACTTCCTCTGGGAGAGCTCGAGGCTGATCGTCGAGCTGGACGGCTATTCCAGCCATGGAACGCGTGCTGCATTCGAGAGCGACCGGACCCGCGATCGAGCCCTCACCGTGGCCGGCTATCACGTGATCCGGCTTACCTGGCTCGAGTTGCAGGAGAACTCCGCGGAAATTCTCGCCGACCTGCGTGAGCTCCTAAATAGGGAGCTGCTGCCGAGCACTGATTGACGGAGCAGCCAAGCCTCTCCGCCCGCCTGTAAGTGATAACGTACAAACGTATGACGCTGGAAGTTGCGGAGAAACCGAAGATGGACGATGGCCCGGCAGCGGTGGGCCATCGGATCAGGGCGCTGCGGGACGGGATGGGGCTTTCGCTGCGCGATCTGAGTGAGCGGTCCGGCGTCAGCGCTCAGATGCTGTCGCAGGTCGAGCGTGGAGAGACGAGCCCGACGCTTTCCATCGCCGCGCGGATCGCCACGGGCCTGGAGTTGTCCCTGTCGCAGCTGCTGCGCCTCGACGAGGGGTCCAATGTGGTGGTCAGCCGGGCCGGATCACGGCGGCTGCAGCGGCGCGACGGCCACGCGATGGAAGAGCTGACCCCGCCCCTGCCCGGTCAGCGCGCCGACGTCTCAGTGCACAGCCTCGAGCCGGGGGCGACCACGGGTGGCCCCGGCGATCCGCCGATGCACGAGCCGGGCAGCCGCGAGACGGCTGTCGTCTTGGAGGGGCGCCTCGCCCTGTTCGTCGACGGGACGCGCTACGAGCTTGCCGAGGGCGACAGCGTCACTTTCGACGCCGACCTGCCTCATCATTTTGAGAACGACAGCCGCCAGCGAACGAGGCTACTCGCCGTGATCGCTGCCGGGCTGAGAAGGAGCTAACCGATGCCGAAGACAATGTTCGACAAGCTCTGGGAGGCCCATGAGGTCGCCGAGGGTCTGATCTACATCGACCTGCACCTGGTCCACGAGGTGACCTCACCGCAGGCCTTCGACGGCCTGCGCCTGGCCGGCCGCAAGGTCCGCCGCCCCGACAAGACGCTGGCGACCGCGGACCACAACACGCCCACCGACGGCACGATGGCGGCCCGCCTGATCGCCGATGAGCTCTCGCGCGTCCAGGTCGAAACGCTGGAGCGAAACGCCGAGGAGTTCGGCATCCCGATCTACTCGCTCGGCTCCGACCGCCAGGGAATAGTTCATGTGATCGGCCCGGAGCTGGGAGTCACCCAGCCGGGGATGACGATCGTCTGCGGCGACAGCCACACCTCGACCCATGGCGCCTTCGGGGCGCTCGCCTTCGGCATCGGCACCTCAGAGGTCGAGCACGTGCTCGCCACGCAGTGCATGGTGCAGAAGCGCCCGAAGACGATGCGGATCCTCTACGGCGGGCAGTTGAGCTCCGGTGTCACTCCCAAGGACCTGATCCTGGCGACGATCGGCCGCCTCGGCACCGGCGGAATGGTCGGCCACGCGGTCGAGTACGCGGGCCCGGCGATCGAGGCGCTCTCGATGCCCGGCCGGATGACGATCTGCAATATGACCATCGAGGGCGGCGGCCGCGCCGGCATGATCGCTCCCGACGAGGCCACCTTCGAGTGGGTCAAGGGCCGCCCGGCCGCCCCCGCCGACTTCGACGCCGCAGTCGAGCGCTGGCGCCAGCTGCCCACCGAGGAGGGCGCCGGCTTCGACACCGAGGTCGAGATCGACGCCTCGAGCATCTCGCCGATGGTCACCTGGGGGACGACCCCCGGCATGGTGGTCGAGGTCACGGACTCCGTGCCCGACCCGGCGCAGATGGACTCGCCGGCCGATCGCGAGGCGGCAGAGCGGGCGCTCACCTACATGGGCCTGGACGCCGGCACGCCGATGATCGAGATCGCCCCCGAACGGGTCTTCATCGGCTCCTGCACCAACTCCCGCATCGAGGACCTGCGCGAGGCGGCGGCGATGGTCGACGGCCGCAAGGTGGCGAGCAGCGTGCACGGCATGGTCGTGCCGGGCTCCCAGCAGGTGAAGGCGGCGGCCGAAGCCGAGGGCCTGCATGACGTCTTCCGCAGCGCCGGCTTCGAATGGCGCGAGGCGGGCTGCTCGATGTGCCTGGGCATGAACCCCGACACCCTCAGCGAGGGGGAGCGCTGCGCCTCGACCTCGAACCGCAATTTCGAGGGACGCCAGGGCAAGGGCGGCCGCACCCATCTGGTCAGCCCGAGGATGGCCGCCGCCGCGGCCGTCGAGGGTCATTTCGTCGACATCCGAGACTGGAGCTGAGCATGAGGCCTCTAGACGTCATCGAAGGCAAGGTGTCGGTGCTCGATCGCGCCGACGTCGATACCGACCAGATCATCCCCAAGCAGTTCCTGAAGCGGGTCGAGAGGACCGGCTTCGGCGAGTTCCTCTTCTATGACTGGATTCGCGACGGGGAGATCGAGCTGGAGCCGAACCCGATCCTTGTCGCCGGCCGTAATTTCGGCTGCGGCTCCTCACGTGAGCACGCCCCCTGGGCGCTGCAGGACTTCGGCTTCGAGGCGATCGTGGCGCCCTCCTTCGCCGACATCTTCTACGGCAACTGCACCAAGATCGGCCTACTGCCCGTGGTGCTGCCCGAGGAGCAGTGCAAGCTTGTCGCCGAGGCCGGGGAGGCGCGCATCGACGTCGACGATCAGACCGTCGACTGCGCCGCCGGGGTATTCGAGTTCGAGGTCGAGCCCGGCGTCAAACACCGGTTGATAAACGGCCTGGATGACATCGGCATCACCCTGGAA